>JAFYHO010000012.1 GCA_017539125.1 Actinomycetaceae bacterium
ATCAGTGCGCTTGCCGGTACTGCTCACGGTCACGGTGCTCGTTTAATGCAGATTACTATTACAACTGCTGATTATCGTTTTCTTGAAGCTTTGCTGAATATGGGTATGGACGTCGTCTCGGTCGACTACATAAATAAGTTCGCCCATGCCCCTGTGCTCCAAAATGCCTAAGGCTTTACACTTGCCGTCCCTTTGACGAAATACACCTCATTTTTGGCACTCGTCTTGACCGAGTGCTAATTGTGCAATACGCTGTGCTTTGACGCGGTAGAAACCGCGGCTTGTGCCTAGGTGGTGCCTGACCACCCGCGACGGCGGGCGTCAAACTGGGTGCTGTTTCCAAGTCAATATCTAAAGAGGAGAGGGAGTATAGTGACTGTCTCCATTAAGCCGCTTGGCGATCGTATTGTTATCCAGCAGCTTGAAGCAGAAACCACCACCGCTTCTGGTCTTGTTCTTCCAGATACAGCAACTGAAAAGCCGCTGGAAGGAACAGTTGTTGCTGTCGGTCCAGATTTGTTCGATGAGGACGGCAAGAGCCCCATCAATGTTGGCGATGTCGTCATCTACACCCGTTACGGTGGAACCGAAGTGAAGTATGGAAGCGATGAATATATTATTCTCGCTGCCAATGACGCTTTGGCTGTTGTCGAACGCTAAAACATAAAACGCGAGAGGGGCTTAGCTTTGGCTAAGCCCCTTTTAAGCTTTAAGCCTCTTTTTTTCTTGTCATTGTGAGCGCGTAAAGGTGTGGCGACTATTTTCGGTGAGGGAATCAGCGTAGGCCCCGAGGCGGAAATAGTCGCCACACTTTCTTTGGGAATCGAATAGACAATGACGAGAAAATGTCCGTCCCACCTATTAGAGTTGGACTTGTGAGTATGGCATTGTATCGGCGTTACCGGCCGCAGAAGTTTCAAGACGTTATTGGGCAAGATCAAGTCACTAAGCCACTGATGGCTGCTTTGAGAGGCGAGCGCACTGCTCATGCCTACCTATTCTCCGGGCCGCGTGGCTGCGGCAAGACGACATCGGCGCGCATTCTCGCCCGCTGTCTGAACTGCGCACAAGGGCCGACTGACACCCCCTGCGGCGAATGCGATTCCTGCCGAGAGCTGGGCACCTCAGGCTCTGGTTCTCTCGATGTCATCGAAATGGACGCTGCCAGCCACGGCGGTGTCGATGATGCCCGCGATTTAGTCGAGCGTGCAGCTTTCGCTCCGGTGCGCGACCGCTACAAAATCTTCATCGTCGACGAAGCCCATATGGTCACCAATCAAGGCTTTAACGCCCTGCTCAAACTCGTCGAAGAGCCTCCCGATTACATCAAGTTTATTTTTGCAACGACCGAGCCTGAAAAGGTCATCCCGACTATCCGTTCACGTACACACCATTATCCTTTCCGTCTCGTCCCACCTGAGCTGCTTGAAGAGCTCATGTCGGGACTGTGTGCCGAAGAAGGCGTAGAAATCGGTGCGGGTGTTCTGCCGCTGGTAGTACGCGCTGGTGCGGGCTCTGTGCGAGATTCACTCTCGGTGCTTGACCAGCTCATTGGCGGCTCCGACGATTCAAGCGTCAGCTATGAGGCTGCCATTGGTCTTTTGGGCTACACCGATTCAGCTTTGCTTGACGATGCGGTCGACGCTATCGCCGCTCAAGACGGCAAAACCTTGTTCGATGTGGTCGATAGAATCGTTCAATCGGGGCACGCCCCACGCCGCTTCGTCGAAGATTTACTCCAGCGTCTGCGTGACCTTATCATTTTGTCTCTCGCCGGTGATTCTGCTGTCGATGCACTTTCATCTGTGCCTGCCGACCAGCTTGAGCGCATGCAGAAACAGGCGGCACATCTCGGTGCTGCCCGCGCCTCGCGCAGCGCTGATTTAACCAATGAAGCTCTTTCGTCAATGGTCGGAGCTACTTCTCCACGCCTGCAACTTGAGCTCTTGTGTGCCCGTCTCTTGCTGCCCAGCGCTGGAGAACAGAGCAGTGCTGCTGCCTCTGCGTCCGCTGCCGTTCCCAGTGCTCCTGCCAGCAAGCCCGCCCCTCCAAGCGCTCAGACCATCTCTAAATTGCGCGAACAATTTGGTAACCCGTCCCCTAAGCCAGAACCGGGGGCGCCTGCGCGTCCCGCCGAGCCAGAAGCGAAGGCGGCACCTGCTGACTTCGTGCCCGCAGATAATCTCCCCACTTTCCCATCCCCAGCCGATATGGCCGCTGAGAAAGAGAACAAGGGGAGTACATCTGATTCCGCTGACACGGAAAATGTGCAGCCTGACGTTCCTAAGCCTGCCCCGCCGAAATCGTCAGACACGTTGACAATCCGTCGGCGTTGGCCCGAGGTACTCGAGGCAATCAAGGTGATGCCAGGCGGCAAGAGCACAGCCCCCTTGCTTGCGCAATGCGCGCAAGTCGGTTCTTATGACGACGGTGTTCTTACGCTGCAATTCACGAATGAGGGTATGGCGCGTAATTTGACTGAAGAGCGCAGTGCCCTTATCGCCTCGGCCTTGTATGACGTTCTCGGAATTAAAGCGACTGTCTCTTCTCAAACTGGGAACGCTGATATCCCAAAAGTTGAAGCCGGCAGTGCCGGCTCGCCGTCCTTGCCCAATAGCGATGCTGTTCCTGTCGATGTTCCGGGTGTTGACGGTGATGAGGCGCCTAAGGATGACGAGGTGCATAACGGGAAGCAGTCGTCTTACGAGCATGAACAGCACATGTCTACAGTACCGACTCCGCCTCCCATGCTCGAAGCGGAAGAATGGCACGCTCCTTCTGTTCCTGAGTATTTGAGCCAGAAAAACGAGGGAAAGAGTGCGAGCGATACTCCAAGCAAAGAAGTCTCTGCTATCACCCAACAGATTCGCGAGCGCTATGGCCAGGGGGAGCCTGAGCCAGAGCCCGCGCCGGCGCCTGACACGCCAGAGCTGTTGGTGTCTGAAGATGAAGCCCCTGAAATGTTCATCTCGCCGGATGACCCGACGATTGACCAATCCACAGTCCTGGGGCTGAACGTCGTCCTTGAGACTTTTTCTGGCACACTATTGGCAAGTGATGAGGCAGAGCAAGGGGGAGAGTAAATGTTATCTATTTATGACGGAGCGCTCGAAGAACTCATCTATCAGCTGGGGCGCCTACCAGGGATTGGGCCGAAGAGCGCCCAGCGGATTGCCTTCCACATCCTCGGCTCGTCTGCTGAGGACACTGAGGAGCTTGTACAGGCTCTACGCCAAGTCAAAGAACATGTGCATTTTTGCGAAGTCTGCGGCAATGTGACAGAGAATGAGCGCTGCGCTATTTGCACCGATGAGCGGCGAGTAAAAAACACGATTTGCGTGGTTGCCCATGCCAAAGATATCCAAGCAATCGAGGCGACGCGCGAGTTTCGCGGGCTCTACCATGTGCTTGGTGGGCTCATCGACCACGTCGGTGGTGTTGAAGAGAAAGACTTGCGTGTTCGCGAGCTTTTGGAGCGCCTGTATGACGGCACAGTTGAGGAAGTCATTCTCGCCCTCGACACCTCGGTCAACGGGCACGCCACAATGCTCTCGCTCTCACGCATTCTCGCCCCCGCCGGTATTACCGTCTCGCGTCTGGCAGTGGGAATGCAGGCAGGCAGCGAGGTTGATTTTGCTGACGAAATCTCCCTCGGCTTTGCCCTCGAAGGCCGTACCGTCATTTCCGAGTAGGCTTTTCCGTCATTGCGAGGAGCGAGCGTCAGCGAGCGACGCGGCAATCAATAGTCCATTATTGTTTGCTTTGCACAGCAAGGAGCGGAAGGTCCGTGAAAGCTCGCTTTCACGAGACTGTAGCGACGCAGCTGCGAAAGGCGTGCATTGCACGCCGAACAACGCTGACAAATTTCCGTTATTGATTGCCGCGCATGGCTTCGCCATGCTCGCAATGACGGATGGGTAGAGATGTGGGCACAGTCTCAGGGGTGTGCATGTAATCTCATGGACAGCGCCGAAAGGTTCTGACGCTTCTCTGTAAAATCTTCACAGGAAGATAAAGGAGCACAATGGCACTCATAGTCCAAAAATTCGGCGGTTCGTCCGTCGCGGACGCTGAAGGAATCCGCCGCGTCGCCCGCCGCATTGCACAAACAAAGCGCGCAGGCAATGACGTCGTCGCTATCGTCTCGGCAATGGGAGACACCACCGACGACCTCATCGACCTCGCTAACGAGGTGACCAAGAAACCGCCGGCACGCGAGATGGATATCCTCCTCACGGCAGGTGAGCGTATCTCTATGGCGCTGCTCGCCATGGCAGTCAATGACCTCGGTATCGAGGCGCACGCCTACACCGGTCAACAGGCAGGCCTGAAAACCGACAACAAATACGGGCGCGCTTCTATAGTGGGCGTCATCCCTGAGCGCATCGTGCGCACAATCAAATCCGGCGCAGTCGCTATCGTCGCCGGCTTCCAAGGCGTCAACGTCGAAACAAATGACGTCACCACCCTCGGACGCGGCGGCTCAGACACCACCGCCGTCGCTTTCGCGGCAGCCCTCAATGCTGACGCCTGCGAAATCTACACGGACGTTGACGGCGTCTTTTCCGCAGACCCGCGCGTCGTTCCGGCTGCCCGCCAAATCAAAGTAATGACGTACGAAGAAACCCTAGAATTGGCGGCGCACGGCGCGAAAGTGCTCCACCTGCGAGCCGTCGAATTCGCTCGCCGATACAAAGTTCCCCTGCATGTCCGCTCGTCATTTTCAGATAAGGAAGGTACGTGGATCGTGGACGAAAACTCAACAAAAATCAATGCGACCGAAGCGCCGGCAGTCTCCGGTGTTTCCCATGACCGCTCCCAAGGTAAAGTCTCCATCGTCGGAGTTAGCGACGCGCCCGGTTCGGCATCGAAAATCTTTGCGATTGTCGCCCAGGCAGACGGCAATATCGACATGATTGTTCAGAACACCTCGCTGACAAACCCCGGCATTTCCAATATCTCTTTCACCGTGCCGAGCGAACAAGTCGAAGATGTCGTTGCTGCGCTTGAAGCCCACAAAGAAGATATTGGCTTCCGCGAGATTCAAACCGTCAAATCCATCGGTATTCTTTCCATCGTTGGCGAGGGAATGCGCTCGCATACCGGCATTTCCGCCCGCCTGTTCGACACTCTGGCGAAAGAAGGCGTCAACATCGACATGATTTCGACATCGGAAATCCGCATTTCTGTGGTCGTTGACCCCGAGCGTCTCGAGGAAGCAGCACGCGCGGTTCACAGCGCTTTCGGGCTCGATTCGCAGCTTGGCGAAGCAGTTGTTTATGGAGGTACAGGACGATGATTACTCTCGGTGTAGTCGGTGCGACTGGTCAAGTCGGGCGCGTTATGCGCACTCTTCTCGAAGAGCGCGGCGTCAAAGCTGACACAGTTCGATTCTTTTCTTCGGCACGCTCGGCAGGGACGGTTCTTCCGTTCCGCGGCGAGGATATCGTTGTTGAGGACGTTGCGACGGCAGATTTGTCTGGTATCGATGTTGCCGTCTTTTCCGCTGGCGGTGCGGCCTCCAAAGAGTATGCTCCGAAATTCGTTGAAGCCGGTGCGGTCGTCGTCGATAATTCCTCGGCATGGCGTAAAGATGACGAAGTTCCCCTCGTTGTCTCCGAGGTCAACCCGCACGCAATCGCCAATCGCCCCAAGGGAATTATCGCCAATCCCAATTGCACGACGATGGCGGCGATGCCCGTCCTCGGCCCTCTGCACAAGGCTTTCGGACTCACTCGTCTCATTGCGTCGTCCTATCAGGCAGTATCGGGTTCTGGCAGGGCAGGAGTGAAGGAGCTTGCCGACCAAATTCGCGCGGCAGCCACCCAAGATTTCGAGGCGCTCGCTTTGGACGGCAATGCTATAGAGCTGCCCGAGCCGAACACTTATGTTTCGCATATCGCCTTCAACGCGGTTCCTTTCGCCGGCAATCTCGTCGATGACGGCTCGGAAGAGACAGACGAAGAGCAGAAGCTCCGCAACGAATCGCGCAAGATTTTGGAGATTCCCGATTTGGCTGTTTCTGGCACTTGCGTGCGCGTGCCCGTCTTTACCACTCACGGGCTTGCGATTCACGCCGAGTTCGCCAATCCCGTCACTCCAGACCAAGCGCGTGCTCTACTCGCTGACGCTCCGGGCGTCCAGCTCAAGGACGTGCCCACTCCCAAAGAAGCAGCTGGGCTTGACCCCTGCTTCGTGGGGCGTATCCGCCAAGACCAGGCTGTGCCAGACGGTCGCGGGCTTGCCATGTTCATCGCTGGCGACAATCTGCGCAAGGGCGCAGCCCTCAACGCAATCCAGCTCGTTGAGCTCGTCATCGAGGAATTGAGCTAACCCTTTTGCACCCCCACTCCGTCATTGCGAGTTCCAGTAGGAACGACGTGGCAATCTTCACCCACGTCATTGCGAGAAGCAGGCAACGCCTGCGACGAAGCAATCAATAATGGACATTTGATTGTTTTGCGAAAGCCAGTAGTAATGGACATTGCGGCGCGGCAAGGCAAGCAATTGTGTTGGTATTGATCGCCGCGGTCGCCTTATTCGTTCGCTTCGCTCACTTACGACAACATCGTCGCTTCGGCTACACGCGAGTAAACTCCCGTGAGCCCTTCGCTCCTCGTTGTGCAGGCTCCCTCGCGATGACGGTTGTGATACGCAATGACGGGCTTACTTCGTTCTGTCCGATACCTGTGGCAGACTGGGATAAGACTATTTTTCGTAGAACGAGGTGCGTATGGGCGACCGAAAGGAAATCGGCGGCTACCAGCTTCTTGAGCAGATTGGTTACGGCGGCATGTCTACCGTCTACAAAGCTCAAGACGGTGCCGGTAATTATGTTGCCCTGAAACTCCTCCACCCTGCACTTGCCGATTCGGCTGGGCGCGAGCGCCTGAGCCGCGAAGTCTCTATGTTGCTGCGCGTAAAAGGCAGCCGCGTTGCACAAGTTCTTGACGCTGAGACGGAAGCCGAGGACGCTTTCATCGTTACTGAGCTGATAGACGGCCCCACCTTAGAGCAGGACGTCGCCGAGAACGGCGTCTATGAGGGTGAAGAATTGGCAGAGTTGGCAGAGGAATTGACTCAAGCAATTCGCTCTATTCACGCCGCGGAAGTCCTTCATCGAGATTTGAAACCCTCAAATGTGATGATGAGCGAGGACGGGCCCGTCCTCATCGATTTTGGTATCGCCCAGCTGGGTGACGATACACGCTTGACCAAAGTGGGCTCGCTGGCTCAAACTCCTGGTTATTGCGACCCGCGGGTGGTGCGCGGCGACCAGCCTGACGAGGAAGCCGATTGGTGGGCGCTCGCGGCTGTCCTGCTCTTTGCTGCCACAGGCAGGTCGCCTTTTGGGACGGGAACGACGGACGTTATTCTGCGCAGAGTTCTTGACGGTCACGCAGATGTGTCAGGACTAGACAAGCCGATTGCGCAGGCTTTTTTGGCAGCTCTCGTCCCACACAACCGTATCGACACGGAAACCCTGACAGAGGTTCTCCGTCATCCTGAGAACGCTCACAAACTTTTACCGTCACGCTCTGAAAACCCGACACAGATGCTTGCCTACGAAAAGACGCGCGTCTATGAAACCGTCCCTGAGCCGGTGGAACAAGCGGAGGAACAGGCTGCGCTGACCGAGGTGATTGCCCACGACGCCACAGAAATCGTCGATACGCAAAGCGTAGCCGGGCAGTACGATACAGAGCTGCTTGAGCTGCCCCAGCCCACCCAGCAGACAGAACTTTTACCTCGCGAATATGTGCCTGAGCAAGAGCTCGCACCAACTATGCCCTATGGTCAGCCAGTTATGAACGGTGCTGGGGCAGAGAACGCCAGTGGAGATACTGAGCTTGTTGACAGTGGTGATGAGTATTTAACCGAGCCTGTGCCTCAGTGGGCGCGTAAAGCCCCGAAATCGTCGTGGCTTGTCCTGCTGATTGGGCTTGCTTTGTCTGTTTACGGCTCTGTGTGGATAGGGGTCGGGCTGTCCCTGTATGCGCTTTTCCTCGTTGTGTGTTCTACGTGGGGTCTCGTCTCGGGCGAACTGCGTGAGCGGCGCTTAGAACGCGGGGGAATCTATCCGCACGATAGGTTGGGAGCCTTTGTGCGCCTGCCGTGGGCTTTGATACGTGCTGTGTTGCTGAGTGCTGTCAGTCTTGTTGTTGGTGCTCTTGCCTTTGGGCTTATTTTCCTCCTCTTGCGTAATTTCGTCGCCGATATTCCCCTTATTCCGCAAAGCTCGGGGGAGAAGATTCCGCTTCCACATGCGGCTCTTGTCGGTATTGCGTTCTTCGTATTGCTGCTTGTCTCGTGGCTATTTGTCAGTAATAGGAGAGGGCGTGAAGGGGCGCGTTCTTGCCTGAAATCGCTTGCGCCCAGCGCGGGCTATACGTTCTTCTGGACGATAATTCTCATTATCGGTATCGGCATAGGTGTTGTGCTTGTCGGCAATACGCCCTATGTTGATTGGTTCCCCTTGCCAGATGTAGGTGGCACGCTTCCGCGGCTTTTCGGTACACAAGTGTAGAGGGTATAAAGAGAGCCACCTATCGGACTCGAACCGATGACCTGCTGTTTACAAGGCAGCTGCTCTACCAACTGAGCTAAGGTGGCAAGTGGCGAAAAGTTCCGCCTTGTGGGCAGCAACTTTCGCACAAAGCAATCTTGCCATGCTTGCCTTAGCAGGGTAGGCACAATAAGTGTGACATAGACGCGATGTGCGCACCCAGCACACTGCTACTTATCGAGAAGGTCCGGAATATCTGTCGACCATTTATCAGACATTACGCCATCGATATACACGCTCGGAGTGCCGTAATTGCCGTCTGTGCGAGACAGCTGTGAATCTACGGCAAACTGTTCTGTTGTCTCGACAATCCAGGTCAGCAGGGGACTTGAAGCAACATCCTCATCTTCTAGGGCTGTCTCCATTTGAGTCAGTTCCTGCAAGAGCTTCTCGCAGTTTTCCTCGCTCACTCCTGCTTCTCGCGCAATATCGACAACATCTTTAGCGGTAGGTGCGGAGATTTTTTCTTCCAGATAGGGAGTCATGAGTTTTTCATGCACAAGTTCATGGAATGCGAAGTATTTGTCCGGCTCATTTTCGGCGATGAAAAACTCGGCTCCCGCACCTGTAGAGGCAAAGGGGATGCTGTGGATTCGGACGGGGTGGTAAACGAGTGTAATATCGCCTCTCTTTGCGGCTTCGCCGAGGGCAGCCCCGTACTCATTACCGAGCAAATTGCAGGCAGGGCAGGCGTAGTCAAAATAAATATCAACCTGTGGCACACCTTCGTTCTTTGTGCCTGCAACGAGCTCTTTGCCAAGGCTAATCCCGCCATATTCGGTGACGTTCGCTGGAGCTTGTGCGGTAATAACTTTCTCGCTATGTGCAAGACCATCGCTGCCCTTAGTTGACGGTATGGGCGTATCTGTATTTTTTACAAGAATAACTGTCAGGGCAATAACCGCCGCGATGATAGCCACGCCAGCCACTGCGGCGATAATGCGGGTGCGCTTGCGCTTGGCTTCCTCTTGCTCCTTCAACAGGCGTGCCTGCTCGCGCGCTTTCTCGCGGTTAAGATTGCGGCGCTGGTTGCGGTTGATAGTGTCTTTTCTTGGCGCATTCGTACTTGGCATGGCTACTATCGTAGTCTGTTTGGCGGAATAATTCTCCCGCTAAACTTTTTTGTTCTCTCAGAGAACGCGTCTGCTGGTACTACTTGCTCAGAATATTAGCGAGGTCTGTCGACCAGTTTTCTTTCTGGACACCGTCAATATAAACGGTTGGAGTGCCCGCTCCGCCCGTCATCGCGATACTTTCTGTGGTGAAGCGGTTACTGGTTTCGACGACCTTCGTGAGCAGGGGAGTCAAATTCGACTGGTCGTTCTGCCCCAAAATGTCCTCCATATCCGTCAATTCCTTCAAGAGCGCCTCGCAGTTTGCATCACTCACTCCTGCTTCGCGCGCAGTATCAACGATAGTTTGGGCATTTGGGCTTTCCGCCTCGCCATTTATATACGGCGTCATCACTTTTTCGTGCAGAAGCTCGTGGAAGATCAAATACTTATCCGGTTCGTTTTCGGCGACGAATAATTCTGCCCCAGCACCTTCATAGGAAAAGAAAGTGTTCAAAATAGCGACAGGATGGTAGACGAGGGTAATATCGCCGTCTTTGGCGGCTGCGGCGAGGTCAGCGCCATAGTCATTGCCAAGGTGATTGCAGTGGCTGCAGGAGTAGTCGAAATAAATATCGACTTGTGTCGCGCCTTCGTTTTGCGTGCCAGCGACAAGCTCTTTGCCGAGCGAAATGCCTTCCTTGGCGCGTTCAGGGGCAGTTAATAGTGTGGCGTTGGGGTCAGGTGTACTGGTGGTGGAGCTGTTTTCTGTCGGCTCCGATGACGACCCGTTTGTGTCTACATTTTTGACAAGAAGAACAACAAAAAAGATAATCGCTGCTATGAGGAGAACACTGACGGCAGTGACGATAATGCCCGTGCTCTTTGTTTGAGTAGCGTGTTCTTCAGTAGCAGGCGCTTGCTCTTGTGGCAGCGCATTCGTTTCGGAAAAATCTGTGCTTGTCATGGCTACTATCCTAGTACCTTTCCGTCATTGGCGAGTAATGAGGGGCAGTGCTCACAAAGCCCAATCGATAGGCTCTGCGCCCTGCGCTACGAGCAGCTCATTGGCGCGCGAGAAGGGGCGAGAGCCGAAGAAGCCGCGTGAAGCGGACAAGGGGGAAGGATGAGGCGACTCAATCCGCGGCGTATTGCCAAGCAGGGGAGCGAGCTCCTGAGCCTGCCTGCCCCACAAGATCGACACGAGGGGAAGCCCGCGCGAAGCCAGCACCGAAATGGCATGATTCGTGACCTTCTCCCAGCCTTTACCGCGATGAGACGCAGGAGAGCCAGGGCAAACAGTCAGCACTCTGTTCAGCAGCATCACTCCGCGCTCACACCACGGCGATAAATCGCCACAGGCAGGGATGGGAGCGCCCGTGTCCTCATGTAGTTCGCTGAAGATATTGACGAGGGAGCGTGGTAGGGGCTGGACATCAGGGGCGACGGAGAAAGAGAGCCCGACGGGATGGCCGATAGTGGGGTAGGGGTCTTGGCCGACAATAAGCACTTTGACCTCGTCAAGTGGATAAGAAAAAGCGCGGAGGATATTTTTTCCTGCCGGCAGATAGCCGCGCCCAGCCTGCACTTCTGCGCGCAAGAAATCTCCGAGTGTGTGAATATCGTTTTCAACGGGAGCGAGGGCTTCAGCCCACGACGGGTGGATAATTTCCGATAGCGCAGCCATAGCCTTAAGCATACGGCATTGCTCCTCGCGGTGAGGGGGTATGCTTTGGACTATGGGTAGTGCATTGATTACAGGAGCGAGCTCGGGAATCGGGCGCGAGTTCGCATGGAAACTCGCTGAGGAATACAACAATCTCGTCCTCGTCGCCCGCAATAAAGACCGTCTTGAAGCGCTCGCCGAAAAAATCCGCAACACGACAGGCGTGCAGGTCGAAGTGCTTCCTGCCGATTTGTCGACCGAAGAAGGTGCGCTGCGTGTCGCCGAGCGCCTGAGCGCGACGAAACGTCCAATCGGTCTGCTCGTCAATAATGCGGGCTTCGGCTTGGGGCAAGATTTTGTTGACGGCGAGCTCGAGCGCGAGTTGGAAGCCTTAAACACGATGGTTCGCGCCGTCATGATTACCTGCCATGCAGCGGCAAAGGCGATGAAAGAGCGCGGCTCGGGCGGCATTATCAACGTCTCGTCTATGACGGCATTGACCGCACAGGGCACGTATTCGGCACATAAAGCATGGGTGCGTACGTTCACCGAGGGGCTTGCTGCCGAGCTGGCCGGCAGCGGTGTCCATGTGACGGCTGTCTGCCCTGGGCTTGTACACAGCGAATTCCACTCGCGTGCAGGAGTTGACGCTAACCAGTGGTCGGATAAGATGTTCGCCTCGCCAGCAGATATTGTCAAGGCTTCCCTCAAAGCCTGCCGTCGCGGTCAAGTCATCGTCACACCCACTGTGCTCTACAAGGCAGCAGCGGCAGCTCTGCGCCTGTCGCCACGCAAGCTGGTGAGATATGTGGCAGGGCCGGCGCGTTCTGGCCGCACTGAAGGCATGCCGTTAGAGTAGAGCCGTAGATAAGGGACGGCGAACAATGACGGAGTGCAATTAGGTCGAAAAGCGGGGCGTGGGCGTATATCCTAAAGGCATGATGAATGATTCTGCGCGCGAACGCCTTATTGAACTTGTCGGCGAACTTGCCATTGAACATGGCGATTTCACTCTCGCATCGGGTAAAAAATCGACGTATTACGTCGATATGCGCCGAGCGACCCTCCATCACGAGGCAGGCCCGCTCATCGGGCACGTCATGCTCGATATGCTCGAAGAAGCCGGCTTCGGTGCCGGCGAAGTCGATGCTGTCGGCGGCCTGACAATGGGGGCAGATCCCGTTGCCACAGCAATCATGCACGCCGCCGCCTCGCGCGCACTCGATATTGACGCATTCGTCGTGCGCAAAGCCCCCAAAGACCACGGCATGGGTAGGCGCATTGAGGGCCCCTCTATCGCAGGGCGCAAAGTTGTTATTCTTGAGGACACTTCGACCACTGGCGGCTCGCCGTTGACCGCCCTCGAAGCTGCGCGCGCAGAAGGCGCCGAAGTCCTCGCTGTGGCGGTTGTCGTCGATAGGGCGACGGGCGCGAAAGAGCGAATCGAAGCCGCCGGCGTTCCCTACCTCGCCGCCCTCGGCCTCGATGATTTAGGTCTTAGTCCGCAATAACAGAGTGGGCACGGCGATTACTTCCGTCTCGGGGCGGTCAGGCTTGATCCCCTCGACGAAAGTAAGTCGCCGTGCGACAGTGTTAAGGAGCAACAAAAAGAAGCGCCCGGCAAAGCCGAGCGCTTCTTTAGAAAACTCGTGAGGACTAGTCGTCCCACTCGTTGTACTCGAGCTCGGGAAGAGCATTGCCTGCCTGCAAAGCAGCCAAACGTGCCTCAACCTCTGTCTCGTTCGTGCTGTCCTCAAGAAGAGCAAACTGGCTGTCCAGAGTTGCCGAAGCAACCTCAATTTGACCAGCAGCGGCAGCTTCTTGCTGACGCACCCTCTCCTCGTAACGAGCGAGCTCGCTTGTCGGATCAAGGATATTGATAGAGGAAATTGCCGAAGTGACCTGCTGCTGTGCTTCAGCAGTCTTGGCACGGGCAATCAAAGAGTCGCGGTCGTTCTTCAACTGGTCGAGCTTGTCACGCATCTGTGCCAAGCCATCCTTGAGCTGCTCAACAACCTTACGCTGAGACTCAATCGTCGGAGTAGCGGCCTTGACCTCATTCTCAAAACCAATCTGCTTGTTGAGCGCGACGCGAGCAAGCTTGTCGAACTTCTCAGCTTCCTCTTCCTTGCCTGCAGCGCGGAACTCGGCAGCCTTTGCAACAGCAGCAGCGGCCTTGGTGCCCCACTCGCTGGCGGCGGCGACATCTTCCTTGTAGTCAGCTTCTGCCAGACGCAGATTTCCAACAGTCACAGCCACGGCATTCTCTGCCTCCGCAATAGAATTCGTGTAGTCACGCACCATCTGATCGAGCATCTTCTGTGGATCTTCGGCCCTCTCAAGAAGTGCGTTGATATTTGCCTTGGCCAGCTGGGAAATGCGGCCGAGGATTGTCTGCTTCTCTGCCATGTATATGCCTTTCGTTTTTTCTTGTGATGGAGTGGTTGCGGCCCTTGCGAGTCGAAACTCGCTGTGTAGCGCAGCCCAGTATTACTAGAAGCTACCGCCTCCGCTGCGGAAACCGCCACCGCCGAAGCTACCGCCTCCGCCACGGAAACCGCCACCGCCAAAGCCGCTGCCACCAAAACTACCGTAGCGTCGGCCTCGTGAACCACCGAATGATCCGGAAGAGTATCCTCCGGAATAACCATCCCCTGAAAGGATTGATCCGAGAATCATTCCTCCGAGGATGGAGCCTAAATCGCTTCCCTGCGTTCCGTACTGTGAGCGACGTTGACGCTGGGTAGCAGTATTAACATCGTTTTGTGCAGTATTCAAAGACGATACTGCGCTTGTGCGTGCTTCGTTAAAGAGCTGGGAAGCCGCAGAATAGTCGCTCGTTTTCAGAGCCTCATTGAAAGACTTTTTCGCTGAAGTGAGCAAGGTGTGCGGGCGCTCAGAAATCCACGAGGAATACCGATCAAGGAACTGGTCGGCTTCATCGATAGAGCTGCGTGCCAACTTTCCTGCACGCTCAGCGAGCTCCTTATTGCGCAGCCTATTTTCTTCTGCTCCACGCACACCCTCAAGCGAGGCGTCCAAAGCCTGCTCAGCATCCGCCAACTCTGCCGAGACAAGGAAGGGGTCAACCATAGAACCCGTCGCCTTTGCAACGACTTCCTCAGCGCGCTGACGCAAAGACTGAATATTGGGATCGCTTCCACCCAGACGGTTCGCATCCGCGATATCGCCCTGGATAGAACGCACACCCTCGGTTACAAGGGCATTTGCTTCTTCGAAGGATTGACGGGCATTGGTAATCTTGGAAGCCAAAAGACGCGCCTGCTGAATCTCATCTTCCGCCAAGCGCACAAAAACGGCAGCTTGGGAGTTCTGAGACTCGGACACAGCTTTCTGTCCATCAGTAATCGCGCCCTTTGCTGCCTCAAGCAAGGTTGCCACCTGTTCGGGATAGGTGCGCAAAGTAGCGAGAGCCGACTCAGGATATGTCAAAGCGAGAGAAGTCAATTGCGCATCGGCAGTGGACATCTGCCCCTCGATTTCCTTGCTGCGTTCAGCCAAATCAGCCAAGCGCTCGCCAGCATTAGCAGCGAGATTACGCAAATCAGAAAAACGCTGCTCTTGAGCGGAAATATCATCCTGAGCTGCCTTTGTGAGAGCTAAAATCTGCTCGTTCATAGTGCGAGCTTGATCGGCAGGCTCAGGAATCTCATCTTCGAGAAGCTTACGAATCTCCCACGCCTGATTCACCTTTTCTTTAGCAGACTCTAAAGCCTTGTTGAAATCGTCGGTCGCCTCTTTGCCGAACTCAAGACGAGCAAACTCCAACTCGTTAGCCGCCGCGCGAACACCTTCGTCAGCCTGAAGCAGAGCAGAACCTGCCTGCGTGGCGATATCAATCGGCTTACCGTCAGGACCAAGACCCTGAGCTTCCAGCTCGCGCTTGCGCCTATTGCGACGTACCAAAGCATACGCGCCACCAGCAGCAGCACCGACAACAACCACACCACCTAGAATTGCTGCGCCAGTGGACGAGCCGCCTTTGCCGGTACCTGTACCTCCCTTATTGCCGTACTCGTCTTGCAAATCGTCAATAAGAGCATCAAAACCATCGCCCCATTCACTGTCCGACCATTCGGGAACAGCAGAAGAAAGAGCTACATTAATTGCGCTCTCGGAAAAAGATTGTGATCCGCAGACATAGCCGTATTGGCGATCGGCAATTGCCAAAGCAATGAGGCTATCGCTCTGAGACAAATTGGACAGCTGAGCAGTTTTTTCTGCCCAACTACTTGCGGTTTGTCCCGCAAAATCCCTAACAACAACGATGTAGAGCCCTTTGCCGCTCGCGTCCTCCAACTCGGCGATATCTTCCTTGAGAGAGCTGATATCGTCTGAACTGAGAGCGCTTGCCTGATCGACAACGATTGAATCGAGATGGGTGGGTTCTTCAGCCAAGGCAGGAGAAGCCGTCACAAGACCTGCCGCGAGCACAAGCGCGCCAATTAAACTTTTGCGTATATATGACATAGAAACATCTTCTCCCGTCAAAGGCGAAATAGGCAAAGCGAAATGAGGGGGAGCTTTCCCCGCCATGCGCCCGCGTGACAAGCAGCCGCCTGAGTCACATGTCTAATGCTACTAAGTATGAGAGACATTTTCGGGCTAATGACGTTTTTGTTTTCTGATGACGGTGACAGATAGTGATGTAAAAGAACACCTATTGGTGAACAAGTCGAAGCTAGGGGGACAAGTCGCTAGAATAGGTGCGGTCTATATTCGTGAGCTTCGCCTGACGGAGCGATATGTAAGGAGTTTTCCGTGCCAACGGGAAAAATAAAGTTCTTTGACGAAGAAAAAGGCTTCGGCTTCATTGTCGGAGATGACGGACAGGAAATCTTCCTGCCCGCTTCTGCCCTGCCAATCGGCGCGAAAGTGCGCAAGGGTACGCAGGTTGAATACGGTGTTGCCGATACGCGCCGTGGCCCGCAAGCCCTCAATGTTGAAATCGTCGAGCAGCTGGAGTCGCTGGCGAAGAAAAATCGCCGCTCACCAGACGAAATGGTGAGGATTGTTGAAGATTTAATCAAGATTCTTGACGCTTCGTCCACACAGTTGCGCAACGGGCGCTACCCGCAAGGTGGGCATCGTATCGCGCAGGCTCTGCGAACTTTGGCAGATGATTTTGATGCCTAGTAACAGCCGCGTTATCCCCAAAAAAACTGCTGGGCGAGAAAAAGTCCTCACCTCTGAGCAGGCGATTCAGCTTGCACGCGAAGCGCTCGTTGAGACGACCCGCGAGGAAAATATCGGCGAATATCGTGGTCTTGTTGCCGAGGGTGAGCGCCTCATCACTCACGCTTTCGAGTCTCTTTTGCCAGGTTATAGCGGTTGGCTGTGGACGGTCACGCTCACTCGTCTTTCGCGTTCCTCAAAAGTGACGATTGACGAAATCGCTTTGCTGCCAGGCAAAGATGCGCTGCTTGCCCCGCAGTGGGTGCCGTGGGCTGAGCGCCTGCGCCCCCAAGACGTCTCGCCGACTGACCGCCTGCCCTATCGCAGCGATGACCCTCGCCTCGACGAGGGCTTTGAGGCAACTGGCGAGGACGCAGACCAACTCGCAGATTTCGAGTTGGGCCTCGGGCGCAAGCGTGTACTTTCACGTGAAGGGCGCGAAGAAGCCTACAAGCGCTGGTACAAAAGCGAACATGGACCAAAAACGGCAGGCACACGCGCAGCTCGCGCCAAATGTTCAACCTGTGGTTTCTTCATTCCCATGGCAGGCTCAGCCCGCAATCTCTTTGGCGTGTGCGCCAACGAGTGGTCAACTGATGACGGCAAAGTCGTCTCCCTCGACCACGGTTGCGGCGCGCATTCAGAAACAGACACACCAAAAGAACGTCAAATGTGGGATCCTGCCGACCCAGTCGTCAATGAGCTTGACCTAGAAATCATGGAGAGCGAGGCGGAGTAAAAGCTTCGATAGATTATGAAAAGACTGCAGGGAGCTGTCCGTACCTATGCATGGGGGTCGCCAAGCGCAATACCGAGCTTTTTCGGCTATCCCGGCACGAGTGACCCCATTGCCGAAGTATGGTTCGGTGCTCACCCAGACGGGCCAGCATTTATCGTCGATGATACTAGCGCCCCACTTTTCGATTACACGAGTGTCGGATACCGTCCTGCTGCATCGACTGAAACTCTGCGTGACTACATTATGAGCAATCCGCAGGCAGCTTTAGGTGAGTCTGTTGCTAAGCGCTACAACAATCGCCTGCCCTACCTCTTGAAGCTTATCGCTCCGCGTGAGCCGCTGTCCTTACAGGTCCACCCTACGGTAGAGCAGGCGCGAGAGGGATACGAACGCGAAGATGCGCAAGGAATTGACCGCCTGTCGCCGTCGCGTAACTACCGCGATAGAAACCATAAGCCTGAGCTGACATACGCCCTGACACCTTTCGATGCGCTCGCAGGTTTCCGTGCTCCGCGCCGCGTCCACGAAGTCATCAAAGACTTGGACACCCCTCTTGCCCGTCAGCTCGACGAGCTTGTACTGGATGGGGGAGTGGACACGGCCTTCCACTATCTTTTAGACGATAAGACGCGCCCTGATCCTGAGGATATTACTCAGACCGTCGCCGCCTGCGCCGCCCGCTCGCCCGCCGATTCCCCGTCGGTGCGCGCCGATGCTATCGTCTGCCGTCTCGCCCAGCATTACCCGGACGACCCTGGCGTTATCGCCTCCCTCCTTCTCAACCCCGTCACCCTACGAAGCGGCGAGAGCCTCTATATCCCAACTGGCACAGTTCACGCTTATCTATCGGGTGAAGCGGTCGAGATTATGGCGGCTTCTGACAATGTTTTGCGTGCTGGCTTGACCGAGAAACACCGTGACGTCCCCGAAGTGCTGAGGATTGCCAATTCTCGGGCGGCCCCGCCGATTCGCATCGCCCCAGAGCGTATGAGCGATATTCTCTCCACTTTCTATGTGCCGGTTGACGATTTTGAGCTCTCGATTTTGCGCCTGAAAGACGCTTCGCGCCGCGAGTCTGTGCGTACGAGAGGCCCGCGCACTCTCGTATGTATTGACGGTGCCGTGCAGGTGTGGGCAGGCGGGCAAAAAGCTGCTCTCAACCGCGGGCAGGCGCTGTTCATCCCTGAAGAAGACGGCGAATTATCCGTGCGTGGTTTTGGCCGTCTCGTCCTTGCTTCCGTGCCGTAATAGGTGGCGCGCGTCTCAGAATAGGAAAAGTCGCTACGGCAGGGGCGGAGGGGCGAAAGAATTGGGCTATGAGTGCAACAACTAAGGGAGGCGCACCCGCAGAGCAAAGCGCGCTTGACCGCTTTTTTCACCTCAGTGAACGCGGCACAACAATTGGTAGTGAAATTCGTGGCGGCTTCGTCACCTTCTTCACTATGGCATATATCCTCGTCCTGAACCCCATTATTCTTTCGGGGACGGATTCCACAGGCAAGTATCTCGGTGGCGGTGACGAGCCCAATATGGTTGCTATCGCCGCAGGTACAGCCCTTGTCGCTGGTATTGTGACAATCCTGATGGGCGCAGTCGCCAACTATCCGTTGGCGCTCGCTGCTGGCCTCGGCTTGAACTCTATGGTCGCCTATACCATCATTCAGATTCCCGGTATGACCTGGAAAGACGGCATGGGCATTATCGTCCTTGAAGGTATCGTCGTCCTTCTGTTGGTGTTGACTGGTTTGCGTCAGGCAATCTTCAACGCTGTGCCGAAGTTCCTGCGCACCGCGATTTCCGTCGGTATCGGTCTGTTCGTCGCCCTCATCGGTTTGGTGAACGCTGGCCTGATTCGCCCAGGCAATGGTACCGTCCTCGGTTTCGCTTCTTCTGGCTCGATTGATTCGATTCCGCTGCTTATCTTCATTCTTGGTGTCATTTTGACGTCCTTGTTCATGGTGAAGAATGTTCGCGGTGGTATCCTCATTTCCATTATCGTGACGACGATTCTTGCCGTGATTATTGAGGCAGTCGCTCATTTGGGCTCCTTCGCACAATATGATGATGCGGGTAATCAGATTGACCCGAATCTTGCCGGTTGGCAGTCCGTGCCTTCCCTCAGTGGCTCTCCTATTCAGATTCCTGATTTCTCCACGCTCGGACAGTTCTCGGTGGTGACACCTTTCCAGCACGCTGGAGTAATCGCCGTGGTCGTTCTCGCTTTCTCGGCCATGCTTGCCGACTTCTTCGACACCATGGGCACGATGGTTGCCGTTGGTGCTGAGGGTAATTTGCTCGACGAGAACGGCAACCCCTACAACTCCCAGAAGATTCTGCTTATCGACTCCATCGGCGCTATTGCCGGTGGCGCAGGCGGTGTCTCCTCGAATACCTCCTTCGTCGAGTCGGCCTCGGGTGTTGCTGACGGTGCGCGTACAGGTTTGGCTTCTATCGTGACAGGTATTCTCTTCCTGCTCTCGACATTCCTTGCACCCCTCGTCACCCTTGTTCCCTCGGAAGCAGCCGCTCCGGCTCTGGTCGCCGTCGGCTTCCTTATGATGCAGCAAGTGACCGATATTGACTGGAAAGACATGGCTATCGCCATTCCCGCTTTCTTGACGATTATCCTCATGCCTTTCGGTTACTCCATTACCGTCGGTATTGGTGTCGGTTTCATCTTCTACGCGCTCATGCAGCTTCTGCGTGGCAAGGCAAAGGACGTCCACCCGCTCATGTGGGTTGTTTCGGCGATGTTCCTTATCTACTTCTTGCTTGGGCCTATCCAAAGCGCTTTGCTTGGCTAGACCTTGTAAGTGTGAAAGAACCGCCTGCTTGTGTGGGCGGTTCTTTTATGCTTCGCGCGGGACGTGAAGGGCAGCCCACAGTGAGCGGATAAGAATAAGAGCAAGATAAATAGCAAAAAGAATCGCGTTAGTGCGCGGGTTGAGATGAGTGGCAATCAGATTGCCGATAGGGCTAAAAACGCAGGCAGTCACGCCAATAATAAGAGCGTATTTGTACTCGACGAGTTTCTTGCGAGCATTCGTAATGGTGGCTGAAATAGCGCCAGGAAACATGGCGAGTAACGATGTTCCACGCGCGATAAGATCAGAGGCGCTGAAGAGTGAAATAAAAGCAGGAACCATTATTATTCCGCCACCAACACCGAGCAGAGGAGCAAGAGTGCCCACCACGATTCCGCAGGCTATTATTGCCAGAGCCGTGAGTATAGTGAGATCAATGTGTGCGTCACGTTCAGGAATGGAAATCAACTGGCCCACAATAAGAAATAAAATAAAAATGACGAAAAGCCAGCGCAACAGTTTTTCTGAAAAATAATGCAAAAGACGTGCCCCAATTTGCGCCCCAATCACAAAACCGAGCGCCATAAGAACACCTGCGCCCCAGTTAACGTCACCGTGAAAAGCATAAGAGAGCACAGCCACAATTGAAATCGGGATAATCGCTGCCATTGAAGCAGCTGCCGAGCGCCGCTGCGTCATGCCCAGCCAGACCAGTGCAGGGACAATCACTGTGCCACCACCCACACCAAAGAGGCCACTTGTGAGCCCAGCAGTCGCTCCGATCGCCACCATGATGAGGTAGGGATGAGAGTGTGAGGTTTCGAGAGAATTGTCCACCTCCTCAGAATGCACTAGTAAAAGACGCAATGCAATACGCACTACGCTAAGAGACGAAAAATACAGGGGAGGTTGGAATAGTTCAAGAAAAGAATGCTACTATCGGGAATGATTATTGGAGTGATATAGGGGGCGCGTATGTCTCGTGAGAATGAGCAAGCACCAAAGCGGGTTTCGCTTTTTAGTGCCGATCAGAATAGCGGCGTTGTAGATCCTGATTCTCAGACCGCTATTTTGCCTGCTCAACTCACTTCTGATGTTCCCGTCCCGAATGATTCTGCTTTTACCGATTCCCAAGAAAACGACAAGCAAACCAAAAAAGCCCGTAAAGCTGAAGAAAAAGCGCTGCGCCGCAAAAATGGCGAGGGGAATAAGAAAAAGAAGGTACTTATCGGTGTTGGCATCGCTGCTGCCGTTCTCGCAATCGCCTATTTTTCAGGGGTCTATGTCTACTCTCATCGCTTCTTCCCACACACGGCATTTGGCGCGCTTGATGTTTCCAATACCAGTTTTGAGGATGCTACCAAGCTCATTGACGACACCGAGAAAGACTACTCTTTGTCCGTTGCGGGTCAGGGGCTCGATTTTGTTGTTACTCCTGCTGAGAGCGGTATGGATATTAACGCCGAGCAAATCGTGGAGGCGGCGCGTAAAACAATGAATCCGTGGACGTGGCCTGTTCAGTTGTTCAAAAAACACGATTTAGTCAATTCGGCAGAAGTTACTTTGGACGACACTGTGCTTGGCGCCTACGTCCACGAAAAGGTCAATACTTTTAATGAGACTCACCCAGCATCGGAGAATGCGCGCATCGAATACGATTCCGCATCGGCTTCCTGGGCGATTATTCCTGAGGTTTACGGTGAGCAGTTTGACGGCGAGAAAGTTATTGCCGCAGTTACCTCGTGTATTTTCCGTCAAGATGAAGAATGTGTTCTTTCTGAGGATGAACTTCTCAAACCTACGGCTCGTGCGGACGATAAAAATGTTGTTGCCGGGGCGGAGGCTGCCAATAACATGATGGGGGTCAATGCCGAGTTCCGCTCGCCTGTGGATGATAAAGTGCTGGGAACGCTTGATTCGGCGTTGTTAAATCAGTGGATTACTTTCGATGAGGATTTCAAGCCCTCAGTTAATCAGGAGCCTTTGACGGCATGGGCGATGGAAGTGGTGCGCCCCTTGTCTACTGTAGGAGCCACGCGTAGTTATACGCGTCCTGACGGCAAGCAGGTGACGGTTAGTGGTGGCACTTTTGGGTGTTCAGTGAGCCAGGAGAATGCCGTGGCTGCGGTCAACAAGGCGATTGAGGAAAAGGCAAGCGGGAAGGTTGCTCTAGAGCGCACATGTGCGGGAATACAGGGGCCTGAAGGCTCTGCCACTGAGTGGGAAGCCTACGTTGACGTCGATTTGAGCGAGCAGCATGCGCGTTATTATGACGCTTCAGGCGCAATTGTGTGGGAATCAGGTGTTGTGTCTGGAAATGTGTCTGAAGGGCATAGCACTCCGACAGGAGCGTATTACGTCAATAATAAGCAAAGAAATATAACCTTGCTTGGGCGCATGATGCCTAATGGAAAACGTGAATATGAAAGCCCTGTATCGTACTGGATGCCTTTTATCGGTAATTCAATCGGTTTGCACGATGCGTCCTGGAGAACTGCGGATGAGTTCAGTGACGCAGAGCGTTATCGGACTGCTGGTTCGCATGGTTGTGTAAACTTGCCTTCTTCTGCTGCTAGCTCGCTTTATTCCGTTATCCCAGTCGGCACTCCTGTTATTGTTCACAACTAAGGTAATGAAACAGTCACGAAGATTGAGCAATTTTCGTGAAACGCTGAATTAAGCAGCCATAGGCGATAGCCTTGGGCTTATGAGTGAAATACGCATTGAAACAGATTCCATGGGTGACGTTGAAGTCCCCGCAAACCGCTACTGGGGCGCACAGACACAGCGCTCTATCCAGAATTTCCCCATCGGTCGCGAGACATTCGTGTGGACGCGCCCGATGATTAAGGCCCTCGGCACTCTCAAGAAGTGCGCCGCTTTGGCTAATGCCGAGTTGGGCGAGCTTCCGCAGGATAAGGCCGATTTGATTGTTCAGGCTGCTGACGAGGTTATCGCCGGTAAGCTTGACGAAGAGTTCCCGCTGGTTGTTTTCCAGACGGGCTCGGGCACGCAGTCGAATATGAACACGAACGAGGTTATCGCCAACCGCGCTATTGATATTGCCGGTGGTGAGCTCGGCTCGAAAGACCCGATTCACCCCAATGACCACGTCAACCGCGGCCAGTCCTCGAACGACACCTTCCCAACCGCCATGCACCTCGCTGTGGTGATGGAGCTCGTCAATATGTATCCGCGCGTGATGAAGCTGCGCGACACCTTCGACGGCTTGGCGAAGAAGTATGAGGACGTCATCATGGTCGGCCGTACTCATTTGCAGGACGCGACTCCGATTCGCCTCGGCCAGGTCATTTCTGGGTGGGTTGCCCAGATTGATTTCGCCCTGGACGGCATCAAGTATGCCGAGTCGCGCACGCGCGAGCTGCCCATTGGCGGCACGGCTGTGGGCACGGGTTTGAATGCTCATCCTGAGTTCGCCGCGACCTTCGCTCGCCATGCGACAAGCGAGACGGGCATCGAATTCAGCGAGGGCGAGAACAAGTTCGCTTTGATGAGCGCCCACGATGCTCTTGTGCAGGTTTCCGGTGCGCTGCGCGTGCTGGCTGATGCTCTGATGAAGATTGCCAATGACGTGCGCTGGTATGCTTCCGGTCCGCGTAACGGTATCGGTGAGCTTGTTATTCCGGAGAATGAGCCAGGCTCGTCGATTATGCCGGGCAAGGTCAATCCGACACAGTCCGAGGCGATGACGATGGTCGCCACCAAGGTCTTTGGCAATGACGCGACTGTCGGTTTTGCTGGTTCGCAAGGCAATTTCCAGTTGAACGTGTACAAGCCGGTTATGGCATGGTGTGTGCTCGAGTCGATTAAGCTGCTCGGCGATACCTGCGAGGCATTCAACGATGGCTGCGCCTATGGCATTGTGCCGGATGAGAAGAAGATTGCTGCGAATCTCGAGTCCAACCTCATGCTGGTGACGGCTCTGAACCGCCACATCGGCTACGACAAGGCCTCCAAGATTGCCAAGAATGCACACCACAAGGGCATCTCGCTGCGCGAGAGCGCTTTGGAGCTTGGCTATTTGACTGAGGAAGAGTTCGACAAGTGGGTTGTTCCCGCTGACATGACTCATCCCTCTGCCGACGAAGGCTAATTTTCCGTCGTCGCGAGGAGCGAGCACAGCGAGCGACGCGGCGATCTCTTTTACGAGAGGACGGGCAGCGGTATGCTGCCCGTCTTTTCGTTTACACACTAAGACGGTCAGTGAGGACGGTTTTGGCGTAGTCGCGGGCTTGAGGGATGCGGGCAAAAAGAGTGAAGCGGTAGGGGATTGGGTGCTCGTCATCGTCCGTGTTGCGTGAGCTGAGCCAGCCACGGTCAGGCAGGCAGGAGACAATTTCGAAATCTTCTGGAATCTCCGGAGCAAAAGCATCCGCATTCGGCACATCAATATCAATATCCGTCACGCATAAAACGTCGGCGTCCTCGATAGCGCGCCCATAAAGCTGCGCACCACCAATAACCCACGCGAAACCGTCACTGTCAACGCTCTCACGCGCATTTTCCCACGAAGCACACAGTTGTGCGCCTTCAGCCTCGTAATTTGCATTGCGGGTGATGACGATATTTTCACGCCCGGGCAAGGGGCGGAACTGCTCAGGCAGAGATTCCCACGTGCGCCTGCCCATGATGACCGCTCCACCGCGCGTCATGCGGCGAAAAAGCGCCATATCCTCGGGCACGCTCCACGGCAAATCGCCACCCGCGCCAATCGCGCGCCCATGTGCCTGCGCCCAAATCATGCCAATCATCGCTGCCCCCTGCACTCTCGCTTAGACGGAAATAGGGGCGACGAGCTTCGGATGATGCTTATAGCCCTCCGAAGCGTCAATATCGTCCATTTGATACTCGAAAATCGAAGGGGCTTTGTTGAGTTTGAGGGTGGGGAACTCGTACGGTTCGCGGCTAATCTGCTCACGCACCTGGTCGATGTGGTCGAGGTAAATATGGCAGTCGCCGCCCGTCCAAATAAACTCGCCAACCTCCAAATCGCACTGCTGAGCGAGCATGTGGACCAGCAGAGAATACGAGGCGATATTGAAGGGGACGCCGAGGAACAGGTCGGCGCTGCGCTGATAAAGCTGGCAGGAGAGCTTACCGTCAGCCACATAGAACTGGAAGAACGCATGGCAGGGCATGAGGGCCATCTTGTCCAGCTCGGCGACATTCCACGCCGAGACGATAATGCGGCGCGAATCAGGGTCGGTTTTCAGCTGCTCAACCACGCGCGCAATCTGGTCAATATGAGCGCCGTCAGGGGTCGGCCAATTGCGCCACTGGTAGCCGTAGACAGGGCCGAGGTCGCCATTCTCGTCCGCCCACTCGTCCCAAATCGTGATGCCATTGTCCTGCAGCCACTTGACATTCGTCGAGCCGTTCAAGAACCACAGCAGCTCACCCTTGACGGCTTTCATCGCCACGAATTTCGTGGTGATACGGGGGAAACCTTCCTCGGCAAGGTTGTAGCGTAGCTGGCGGCCAAAGACGGACAGCGTGCCTGTGCCGGTGCGGTCGTCCTTGCGCGTGCCGTTTTCGAGGACGTCGGCGAGTAAATCTTCATATTGACGGTTAATGCTCATACGCGGAAGTCTATCGCAGCCGTTACCTTTGTGGGGGCTACACACCCTGGTCCCCAGTTTCTAAAACGCAATGTTTATCCACAGCGACGAACGGAAGGTCCGAAAGTTTACTTTCGAGACTGGAGTGAGGAAGCTGTGACAGGACGCGGGAGCGTCCGCACACAATGTGTTGTACTTCGGTCAACATTTTCTAAAACGCAATGTTTATCCCCATTTTTAGAAGTCATCTTGTTCCTTCTTGCAAGGTAGGGAAATCTGGAAGTGCAAGGCGCAATATATGTGCGCAAAACTCACCTACGTAAGGAGAACAATGTATAACGACACTCGTATTTCCGTCCGCGGATATGTTGGAGGTCAGCCCGATATCTATGACAACGAGGACGGCGGACAGACCGTTGTCTTTTCCGTCGGCGTGACAGCGCGAGGCTGGAATAGGCAAGAAAACCGTATGAAAGACGGCGAAACTGCATGGTATTCCGTGCGTTGCTACGGAAATCTAGCGAACAATGTCGCTGCCTCAATCGAGAAAGGCAGCCCGGTGATGGTGCGCGGGCGGCTCGTTACCCGCGCGTGGAAAGACGATAGCGGTATCGAGCGCAGCCGTCACGTCATCATCGCAGATGCAGTCGGCATCGACCTGAACACGGGAACGGCACGATTTTCGCGCGTACACCGAGATGGCTCATCGGGTGACCAGGGGACTTCGGACGACAAGGCTTCCCAGTCGAGCGAGGAGGGGGAGATTGATGTAACCGAAGCCTTGACCGCTAAAGCAGCCTAAGAGTCGCCCTTCGCCTTAGGTGTCCCGTGCAATCCGGCACGGGAGTAAAAAGAGAGCCCCCTTGACGGAGGCTCTCCCAACCTAAGGAGGTTCTCTCATGTCGAAAGACGCAAGAGAAGCACTCTTCTGGCTAGTTCTTATACTAGCTCTGCTAGTAAGTCTAGCACGCTGAGCGCTGGGGGAGTAGCCGCTTCCGCTGCTTCCCCCTCCTTAGGTCAAACGCATGTCTTGCCTGCCCGGTTTAGGGGGACGGGCAGGCTGTAGGTTTCTCTGGCAACCGTCAGAGAGTAAAAACGGACTCCCTCCAAACAGGAGGGAGTCCCCTACAGATAAGGAGAGTCTAACATGAGTTACCTCATTAAGGCGAGCCAGTTCTTAGCGGTTCATAGCTTCACTATTGTGAGGCTCTTGGAGTTGCTTGTCTGGCTTTGCTGACTCTCTCGGGGGCATGTTCCTCGGAGTGTGCCCCCACCCCCTAGTTTACTATCTCTGGCAAACTCAGTTTTCCCTATTCTTGCCTGTCTGGTTAGGGGACAGACAGGTCGCTTGGCTCCATGACAGCCGTCATGGTGAAAAAAGAGCCCCCTCGCGGGGGCTCCCAAGTAGTAAGGAAATAATATCATGATTTTGATATTAAAGGTAAGTCAGATTATATCACTTCATAGTTTCGCGCTTATGAGACTTTTGGAGCTGATGGTCTGGTTTTGCTAGTTCCTTATAGAGGGAGGGGCACGACCAGCGCCCCTCCCTCCCCCCTAATTTTTGTAAGCATCGTGCTCGCTGAGAATGGCGCTCATCAACTCGCAGGCGCGCAAAGGATTGTGCTGTTAGGCTTAGACAAGCATCGCCGAAAGGCATAAGTGTGCGTGTGGGTACGAGGTGTGCCCAGGCGCGAGAGTACAGGATGGACGGTTAACGTGGCAGAGTACATCTACCAGATGATTCACGCTTTCAAGCGTGTTGGGGATAAGACAATCCTCGACGATGTAACAATGGCATTCTTGCCGGGCGCAAAAATCGGCATGGTCGGCCCTAATGGCGCAGGTAAATCGACGATTTTGAAAATCATGGCAGGGCTCGATCAGCCTTCCAATGGCGAAGCGCGCCTGAGCCCCGGCTACACTGTCGGTATCCTTCAGCAAGAGCCTCCTCTTGACGAGGACAAGACCGTCCTTGAAAACGTCCAGATGGGCCGCGCCGAGATTATCGCCAAAATCAACCGTTTCAACGAGATTGGCGAGCTCATGGCAGATCCCGATGCGGACTTCGACGCCCTCATGGAAGAAATGGGCAAGCTGCAAGGCGAGATTGACGCTGCCAACGCCTGGGATTTGGATTCTCAGCTCCAGCAGGCAATGGACGCTTTGCGGTGTCCGCCAGCAGATACGCCCGTCAATGTGCTCTCCGGTGGCGAGCGCCGCCGCGTCGCCCTGTGCAAGCTCCTTCTCGAAGCCCCCGATTTGCTTCTGCTCGACGAGCCGACCAACCACCTGGACGCAGAATCCGTCCTCTGGCTCGAGCAACATCTTGCCCAGTATTCCGGCGCAGTCATCGCCATTACCCACGACCGCTACTTCCTCGACAATGTCGCCTCGTGGATTGCCGAAGTTGACCGCGGACGTCTCTACCCCTACGAGGGCAACTATTCGACCTACTTGGAGACCAAGCAGGCGCGTATGGAAGTCCAGGGACGTAAAGACGCCAAGCTTGCCAAGCGCCTGAAAGAAGAGCTCGAATGGGTGCGTTCGTCTGCCAAAGGCCGCCAAGCCAAGTCCAAAGCGCGTTTGGAGCGCTACGAGGAAATGGCAGCCGAAGCCGAGCGCACACGCAAGCTCGACTTTGAGGAAATCCAGATTCCGCCCGGTCCACGCCTCGGCTCGCTCGTCCTCGAAGCGACCGATCTACGCAAAGGCTTCGGCGACCGTACACTCATCGACGGCCTGTCCTTCTCCCTGCCACGTAACGGCATCGTCGGCATTATCGGCCCCAACGGTGTCGGTAAGACTACCCTCTTCAAGACAATCGTCGGGCTCGAACCGCTGGACGGCGGAGAGCTGAAGATTGGCGAAACCGTCAAGATTTCCTATGTTGACCAGTCCCGCGCAGGTATTGACCCCGAGAAAACCCTGTGGGAAGTCGTCTCTGACGGGCTCGACTTTATCCAAGTCGGCAATGTGGAGATGCCCTCGCGCGCCTACGTATCCGCTTTCGGATTCAAAGGCCCAGACCAGCAGAAGAAAGCCGGCGTGCTCTCCGGTGGTGAGCGTAACCGTCTCAATCTCGCTCTCACTCTCAAGCAGGGCGGCAACCTGCTCCTGCTCGACGAGCCGACCAACGACCTTGACGTCGAAACCCTCTTGTCTCTCGAAAATGCGCTCCTGCAATTCCCCGGCTGCGCCGTCGTCATCACCCACGACCGCTGGTTCCTCGACCGCGTCGCCACACATATCCTCGCCTATGAGGGCACGGATGAAAACCCCGCATCGTGGTACTGGTTCGAAGGCAACTTCGAGTCCTACGAGAAGAACAAGATTGACCGCCTCGGCCCTGAGGCCGCCCGTCCGCACGCCGTCACTTATCGAAAGCTGACGCGCGACTGACAGCAGCAAACCAGCGGCAAACCCGCGGTGCTACAAGCACAGAAGAAACACGTTAAAGGAGAGACATATGCTCAACCACGTCCTGTTCTACATCGGCGTTGCGGCGCTCGTCATCGTCGGGCTGATTGTTGCAGGCTCGGCTTTTGTCTCGATTTTTGCGAGCATCAGAAATAGCAAAGCTGAGCTTGCCGAACAGCGCGCGGCGGAAGCCAGTGCTGCGGACATTACCAATGACCGACCCGAAGTGGCCGTGAAAGAAACGGAAGAACAATGAGTGAAGCAGTTACCGACCGCGCGCCTGACTATAGCCTTTTAGCCCAAGTGGCAGAGGCATACGGGGTTGCGACGGAGTTTTGGACATTTGAGGGCGAGTTCAAAGAGATTTCCCCGCAAACAATTGTCAAGATTCTCGGCGCGATGCAAATTGATTCCACGACCGAGGAACGCTGTCTCGAAGCCCTTGAGGCTGCGCGCACGCGCCCGTGGCGCCTTACCCTGCCTGAGTGCAGTGTTGTGCGTGCCGGCTCGTCAGCCCATATTCCTGTTCATTTGCTGGACGGCTCGTCCGTCACCATGGAAGTCCTTTTAGAGGACGGCGGTTCTTTCCAGATTCCCCAGGCTGATATTTTCACCGAACCGCAGGAGATAGAGGGAACGCTCATCGGGCAGGCCACTTTTGTGCTCCCCGACGATTTACCTCTGGGATACCACACGATTCGCGTGCGTATTGTTCCTCAAGGTAAGGTTGAGGGTGACATTAGTGAGTCTCCGCTGATTGTTGTGCCTGAGGCTTTGCCGCTGCCTTCTGAGCGTGGTGCGGACGGTTGGGGTGTGACGACCCAGCTCTATTCGGTGCGTTCGCGTGATTCGTGGGGGATAGGCGATACCGCTGACCTCAAAGAGCTCTGCTCGCTTTTTGCTTCGATGGGGGCGCAGTATGTGCTCGCCAACCCGCTGCACGCAGCAGAGCCAATCACGCCGATGACTCCCTCTCCTTATCTTCCCGTCTCGCGCCGCTTTTTCAATCCGATTTATATCCGTCCCGAGGATATCCGCGAGGTCGCCTATGTGCCAGCAGCTCAGCGTTCTCTCATTGAGTGGGCGGCGGAGAAGCCGAAGGCTGCCTCTCTGGAGAATGAGCAGATTGATCGCGATATGATTTGGGAAGCTAAGCGCAGTGCCCTTGAGGTTATCTATCAGGCGGGGCGCTCGCAGGCTCGCCAACGCGATTTTAATCGTTTCCGCGAGGAGCAAGGCCAGGGCTTGGAAGATTTCGCTCTGTGGTGTGCCTTGGCGGAGAAGTATCCTGACGGTTTCCCCGAGGGTGTAACGAGCCCGCAGTCGATGTATGTGCAGCGTGAGAAAGCCGAGTTGGCTGAGCGTATTGATTTCTTCTGCTGGCTGCAATGGATTATTGACGAACAGCTTGACGAGGCTCAGCGTTCGGCAGTGCGTACCGGCATGAAGATTGGTATTTTCCACGATCTCGCTGTCGGCGTTCATCCCCTTGGTGCGGATATGTGGGCGAATCCTGATATGTACGCCCGTGATATAGCGCTGGGCTGTCCGCCGGATATGTACAACCAGAAGGGGCAGAACTGGTCGCAGCCGCCGTGGCGTCCTGATTCTTTGCGTCGAGAGGCGTACAGGCCGCTCGCCGAGCTCGTGCGCACAGTGCTGCGGCACGCTGGCGGTTTACGTATCGACCATATTCTGGGGCTTTTCCGTCAATGGTGGATTCCTGACGGTATGGATTCAAGCGAGGGCACATATGTCTATTTTGACCACGAGGCGATGGTCGGTGTGGTCATGCTGGAAGCTTATCGTGCAGGTGCTGTGCTTGTTGGTGAAGATTTAGGCGTGAGCCAACCGTGGGTTATCGATTATTTGCGTGGGCGTGGCATTCTGGGAACATCCGTCTTATGGTTCGAGAAGAATGCGGATGGTTCTTTCATGTTGCCGCAGCATTTGCCGGAGCGCGCTATGGCGATGGTTGTTACTCATGATATGCCGCCAGCGGCTGGCTATTTGGGGCTCGATCACGTCGAGCTGCGCGACAAGCTTGGTTTGTTGACTGAGCCGGTTGAGAGTGTGCGCGCTAAGGCTGCGGTTGAGCGCGATAAGATGCTCCAGCGTCTGCGTGAGCGCAAGCTGATTGACGATAATTCTCCGGAGCGCGTCAAGGTGGAGGCGTTGTATCGCTATATTGCCCAGGCGCCATGCGAGTTGGAGGCTATTGCCCTTGTGGATGCGGTTGGCGAGTTGCGCACACAGAATCAGCCGGGTACGAATAACGAGTATCCCAATTGGCGTGTGCCTTTGGCAGACGGTACAGAGAAGGTTGTACTTGTTGAGGATTTGGCAGCTAATTCGCGTCTGATTTCCCTCGTGAGTGCCTTTACTGACGAATTCTCCCGTGCCCACAAAGCTGCCGCGCAAATGTAGTCATCGTAATTGCGTGTTTCTGGAAGCCATGAGAGGTATTATTCATTTGGGACTTCTCATACATGGTGAGATTTCGCGGTATGTGCCGCGAACGCAGCCCGTAACAGTCATAGGAGTTACATATGGCAATCCAAGAAATCGTCCAGCAAGTTATTAAAGCTGTGACTTCAGATCCTAGTCTTTTGTCTGATTTTATTGAGCACCCGTATTCGACTATCAGCAAGTTGACTGGTATCGAAACAGTGACAAAAGAGCAGGCAGCAGAAGCAGTGACCGCTACGTCGGCTCTTGCTTCTGGTCAGTCTATTGACTTCTCCACTCTCGCTTCGGTGGCAGCAAAGTTGCTCTCCAAGAATGACAATTCCGTTCACTCTTTGGCAACCACGCTTTTCGGTGGCGGACTTAAGGAGACCGAAGAAGGCACGCCTGCTGTTTCCAGCGATGTGAAGAGCAAGATTCTCGAGAATCTTGTCGGTGTCGTCTTTGATAAAGGCGAGGCACAGGCCAGTGGCCCGAAGATTGATCTGAGTGACGGTTTTGGTCTTGACGACCTCATGGGTCTGGCAGGTAAGTTCCTCAAGTAGAACTACTTGCTCGATTTCTTTTGAAGCAGCGAGGATTTGTCCTCGCTGCTTTTATTTTCGGTGTCCTAATGAGAGGAGCTGGCTGCATCGCAGGCTTGGGCGCGGCAGGCTCGGCGAGCCGTATCAACTGCCTCGCTGACTAGACGCACACACGCAGGGGCGGTATCGCGGTGGCTTTCTAGCCACTGGTCGCCAAGCGCCACAATATCTACGCCCAGATCAGTCCGTCCGGCAAGCTGAATCGGGAAAGCCAAAGTTAGCATATTAGAAGCAATCGCCACTGAATGCGTATCCCACTGTTCTTCCGCCTGATCGAAATAGCGCTGGGCATACGGCAACACTGCTTCTGCGGTGGCGTCGGACATACCCAAGCACAAGGATTGGTGGCGAGCATTAGAAACACCATGTCCAATAATTTCTTGCCAGACAGCCTCACGCATATCGGCATCAGGTAAAGCAGCCTGAGCGCGGGCCGCCCTCTCCTGACCATAGCTCGTCTTGTCTTTCTCGTATTCCGCCTTAATATCAGAGATTGAAATACGCCCAGCCACAGCCAAAGCATTCAAAGCCAGCCAGCGCTGAGCCGAATCGAAAGCATACCCCTCGGGAATATCCTTACCGTCCAGCCAATTCTCCAGACGCTCGAACTGCTCGTCCGTCACTGCCAAACTCATTGCCAAACCGGCAAGCTGCAACTGTTTATCCGAGCCAGGAACGGTCTTATCAAAGAGGGCGAAAATGTGCTTCGCCATATGCAGACGCAACTGTTCGCGCCACTCCAGCGCACTGTAGAGATTGACCGCCGTGCGGATAGTGCCAATCAATGCACGCAAGAAACTACCGTCATCTTCCTCAGTCAAAGCCTCCAAAGCCAAAGCACAATAATACGAAGCTGGAAGCTCGCCGTCACGACACATATCCCACGCCGTGAAAATAATCTGTGTACTCGTCAACGGGTTCTCAATCGCAGGCAACAGATTATGGTCATGTAAACAATGAGAAGCCTGCGAATAATCGACACCAGACGTGTAGCGATAATCCAGTTCAGGCAGCACACTTTCACGTGAACGCGCGTCAAAACGCAACTTTGCGTAGGCGTAATCGTCCTCATTAGCCGAGAAGAAATCGGGCACAGGAAGCCCAGCCAAGCCAGCAAGCTCTGTGCGCTCACCCTCAATGTCGCACTCTTGGCTGTGATAGATGCGGAGCACACCATCGTCGTCACGCTTATACAGGGCGACTTTAATATGGTGCGGACGCAAAGACGCATGGTCATCGCACTGCTGGAGAATATCGACCCCGGTAATACGCCCCTGTTCGTCGGAACGTATCTCAGGTGTGAAGGTATTGACCCCCGCCTCTTTCAGCCACAGCTCCTTCCACAAGCCCAAATCGCGTCCAGAACTCTTTTCCAGCTCGCGCAACAAATCGTCCAGCGTCGCATTCGACCACTGGTAGGTGCGCAGATAGGTATTGACGGCGCTCAAGAACTTGTCCTGCCCCACCCACGCGCTCAACTGCTTGAGCACAGAGCCACCCTTGGAATAGGTGATACCGTCAAAATTGACCAGCACATCTTGCAAATCGCGGATATCCGCACAAATCGGGTGAGTTGAGGACAGCGTATCGGCGCTGAAGGCCCACACTTTTCCAGCCGTATAGAACGTTTTCCATGCGCCAGACCAGCGCTCGATGGCAGCCGTTACCAAATAGCTCATGTATTCGGCAAAAGACTCATTCAGCCACAGGTCGTCCCACCATTTCATCGTGACGAGATCGCCAAACCACATGTGTGCAAGCTCGTGCAAAATAGTGACGGTGCGGCGCTCAATAATATAAGCATCCGGACGATCCTTGAACACGTAGCGTTCCGCAATCGTCACGAGCCCTGCATTCTCCATCGCGCCCGCATTGAACTCTGGGCAGAATACCTGGTCGTACTTGCGGAAAGGATAAGGCAAATCGTAGTTATCTTCATAGAACTTGAAACCGTGACGGGTGATATCGAGTATTTCGTCTGGGTCTAGGTATTGCACCAGCGATTTGCGCGTATAGACCCCCAACGGAATCTCGCGACCGTCGCGGCTGACATAGGGCTCGCCTTCGACACCCTCATACGGGCCGGCAACAATCGCAGTGATATAGGTGGAAATCGGCATTGTTTCCTCGAAGAACCAGCGTTTGATATCGCCCATTTCTTCGACATTTTTGACGGGAGCATTGGAAAAGACCTGCCAATTCGCGGGGGCATCCACGGTGAAAGTAAAGCGTGCCTTCAAATCGGGCTGCTCGAAATTGGCGAAAACACGGCGTGCATCGGCCACTTCAAATTGGCTGTACAGATAGACCTCGTCGTCCTGCGGGTCTGTGTAGCGGTGAAGTCCCTCGCCAGTGTGCGAATAGTCCATCGTCGCCTCAATGCGGACAGTGTTCTCGGCTTGCAAGTTTGCCAGGGGGAAGCGCGCGCCGTCGTAGGCGGAGGTATCGAGCGTGGTGCCGTTCAGTTCGACGGCCTCGACACTGTGGGCGAGCAGGTCAAGGAACGTGTTCGCACCTTCGGTAGCGGAAAAGTCAATCTCTGTGATTGACGTGAACTGTTGTGCGCTTTTGGTGAGGTCGAGCGCGATGCGATAGTTGTGGGTGGCAACGACTTCGGCGCGCGCGCGTGCTTCTTCATGGGTCAGATTTTTCCCTGGCATTGTCATGCCCCTTCTTTTGTCTCTTGTGAAGAAAATCGTTACTTATTCTAGCTGAAAGGACACTGTGGTACTGGCGAAGTGGCGCTTGCCCCTGTTAGTTATTGCCAGATGTGTACGCGCTCATCGGGAGCGAGGTACAAGCCATCACCCTCACGCACATCAAAAGCCTTAGCGAAAGCGTCAATATTACGCACGACGCCATTGCAGCGGAACTCAGTGGGTGAATGTGGATCAATAGCGAGCAGATGCCGCATAAACTCGTCACGCCGCTTCTCTCGCCAAATATGTGCGAAAGAGAAAAATAGGCGCTGAGCAGCACTAAGACCATCAATAGATGGGGCACTCTCCAAGCTTAAACCTTCACGTTGTAGGGCAATTGTGTATGCTTCCACAGCAATCGCCAGTCCGCCCAAATCACCGATATTCTCGCCAATCGTCAGCGCACCCTGCACATGGTGAGGGCTATCGGCGGGGAACTGGGCAGGCACATAGGCATCGTACTGGGCGATGAGTGCCTTGGTGCGCTCGCGGAACGACTCCAAATCTTCGTCCGTCCACCAGTCACGCAAAGCGCCAGTCGCGTCATATTTTGCGCCTTGATCGTCAAAACCGTGCCCAATCTCGTGGCCGATAACCGCGCCAATGCCGCCGTAGTTCAGGGCGGCGTCGCGCTCGGGATCAAAGAATGGGGATTGGAGAATCGCAGCGGGGAAAACAATCTCATTCCACACAGGGTTGTAATAGGCGTTGACAGTTTGTGGGGGCATATGCCATTCGGTGCGGTCAACCTCAGTGCCGAGCTTGGCAAGCGCACGATTGAACTCAAACTCCTGAACAGCGCGAATATTGGCAACCAAATCCTCGCATGTCTCCAAGGAACTGTAATCAATCCACACATCCGGATAGCCAATCTTGGTCTTGAAAGAATCGAGTTTTTCAAGGGCGCGCTTCTTTGTCTCGTCGCCCATCCAGTCGAGAGTGGAAATCGACTGGCGGTAGGCAAGGAGCAAATCCTCCACAAGCTCCAACATGGCCTGCTTGTGGTGGGGTGGGAAATGGCGCTCCACGTAGAGCTTACCGACTGCCTGGCCAATCGAAGAATTAATAAGAGAAATACCGCGCTTCCACCGTTCACGCTGGGTCGGTGTGCCGGAGAGAATCTTGCCGTAGAAATTGAAAGAGAGAGCATCGAGCTCTTCGCCGAGATAGGCAGAGCGTGCGCGCAGCAGCCGCCAATAGTGATAGATTTTCAAATCTTCAAGCGGGGCCTGCTCCCACAAGGCAGCGCACTGTTTCAAAGTGTCTGGTTGAAAAACGAGCACATTCTCGGGCTGCCCCTCGGGGAAGCCAGCCGCCCGCAGTGCAGTCTCCCATTCAAAACCGGGAGCCAGAGCCGTAAAATCGGCGAAAGACATGGGGTTATTCGTGTTATCAGTATTGCGTGAATCCGTCACCGACATGTGCGTCTGGGCGATTTTTGTTTCGTAATCGACCACAACGCGCGCCCACCTTTGGGCTTCGTCCTCGTCAAGTGTGTAGGCGTGAGCCAGAATCGAGGGGAGGAATTGAGCGTAAGCATTGAGGGTATCGGCGTGCTTTTCCTCGCGATAGTAGGCTTCATCGGGCAGGCCCAAGCCGGATTGGACGAGGAAGGTGGTGTAGTGGTTCGGGTCGTTCAAATCAGAATCGACGTCTAGGTCAAAGAATGTTCCGACACCCCAACGCATGAGTGTACCAATCGCAATGGCGAGTTCGCGCTTTGTTTGTGCGCCGTCAAGCAGGTCGATTTCACAGTACAGACTGGACAGCCCTCGCCGATTCATCGACTCGGTGTCCATCCACGAGGAGTATAGGTCGCGCACGATTTTCGCTTCGCCGCTCAGGGCATCTTTGCTGAGTGGCGGCAGCTCGGAGAGCTCGCGCACAATAGTGTGGACGTCGTCGTCAGCTTGCAGGCGTAGTTTGACGAAAGAGCCGTAGCTGGGTAGGTCGTCAGGGATGACAGTCTCATCCAGCCATTTTCCGTTGATGGCGCGAAAAAGGTCGTCTTGGGGGCGGACGTTCGGGTCGGCAAATTGCATAATTGCGTCGAGGTGCTTATCACTCATGCTGACCAGTATATCGGAGCTATGAGGAGATACTGAACTTTTCTCGCCTTAGAGCTGATGAGGCGGTAGCATGGGGGTATGCGTATTCACATTGGAACTGACCACGCGGGCTTCGACCTGAAAGAGTATCTGGTGGGCGAGCTGTCTGAGCGCGGCTACGAGGTTGTCGACCACGGCGCCTACGAGTACGATTCGGCGGATGACTATCCGGAGTTTTGTATCTCTGCCGCTGAGGGCGTTATGGATGATGACGATGATGAGGCCTTGGGTATCGTCATCGGTGGCTCGGGTAATGGCGAGCAGATTGCGGCAAATAAGGTCGAGGGCATTCGCGCTATTCTCGCGTGGAATAACGAGACTGCTGCCCTTGGGCGCGAGCACAATGATGCCAATGTGATTTCGGTGGGGGCGCGCCAGCACACTGAGGAGGAAGTCCTCGACATGGTGTTGACGTTCTTAGAGACGCCTTTCTCTGACTCCGAGCGTCATGTCCGCCGTATCGACATGATCTCCGACTACGAAAGCTAATTGTCGTAGTCGGTCGGTGTAGCGCCTAACTGTTTGTCTATGTCTCTTCTTTTGTAGAAAATCCTGATTACCGTGACGGTTTTACTCTCGGCATTTGGTATGTAAAAAATGTAGTAATTGTTGGCAGAGCATAGGCGAAGATTGCGGCTTTTCCACGGTTCTTTTTCGTAGATTTTGTGACGTTCAGGAAAAGTCTCCAAGCTCATTATTGCTTCTTCAATGCGCCCGATTTGTCTTGTCGCGCTTACAGGGGAGGACAACTCGAGTGCGATGTAGCTAAAAATATTATGTAAATCTTGGCGAGCTGATTCTGCTATCTCTACTGTGTATTTCATGGTTTAGTTCTTGGGAAATTCGGAAAAAACTGTGCTGGCGGGTAGGACGTTGCCGTCTTGCATATCTCGGTAGCCTTTTTCTAATTCGGCTGATAATTCGCTGTCGCTGAGAGCAGAGATGTCGGTCGGGGGTGCAATCGGCAAGGAGACGTCAAAGGGTATTCCCCTGTGCAAAATGATTTGCTTGTAGAACATCGTGATGGCGTTTGACGCAGGTATCCCTAGGGCATAGAGGATATCTTCGGCTTGTTTTTTGACGTCTGGCTCTATGCGGGCATACAAGGTTGCGCTTTTTTGTCCCATAGCAATCTCCTTAGTAGACAGTACAACTATTATAGCGCTTGTCCGTGCAAGAGCAATACATGTGGTGGTAAGAGTGAAATGACTAGATGTAGATGGCGGGGTCGATGGGGAAGCGGTAGTCCTCGCGGCGGGCGACCTTAGCGGGAATACCGATAGCGGTCGAATCCTCAGGGACGTCCTTTACGACGACGGCATTCGCGCCGATACGCGCATTATCGCCCAGTGTCACAGCACCCAAGACTTTTGCGCCGGCACCCACAACAACACCGTCACCGAGAGTAGGGTGGCGCTTCTCGGCAGCCAACGACGAACCGCCCAATGTCACCCCGTGATACAACATGCAATCGTCACCGATTTCCGTCGTCTCACCAATCACCACGCCCATACCGTGGTCGATAAAAAACCTGCGGCCAATCTGAGCGCCGGGATGAATCTCGACGCCCGTCAGCGTTCGCACCCCTTGAGAGAGCAGGCGAGCTGGAGTTTTCAAAACAGGAGAAGCCTCCCACATCGCATGGGCAACGCGATAGCCCCACACGGCATGCACACCAGCATAAGTAAGCAGAACCTCAACATTGCTGCGGGCGGCAGGGTCATGCTCGCGGGCAGCCTTAATATCCTCACGCATAGCGTCTTTCGCGCGAGAAAAAGTGCTGCGAGCCGAGGAAAATGCCCCGCTCAGCGTGTTAGTGACTGCTTCAAACATATACTCTCCTCTATTTCCTTAACTGACCTTATTACGCACACGGCTGCCATGTAAGCCAAGAAGAGTAAGTGTGCTAACTAGCACTTATTGGGTCGGGATTATTGAGCAAGTGCTATTGATTCGGTGCTATTGAGCCAGCGGCACAGCGCGCCCGTCACGAATCTGGGCGCACACCACCTCGCGGTTCACCTCGCCGCCGCGTACTACCTCAACACTTCCTTGGGACAGGCGAGCCACCAGAGCCTCAACCCCCTCGACATCAAGCGAGGCAACCGAGACGCGGACACCGTCACCGTCATAATCCATCTCGGGCTCGTGGCCGCGTCCGCTCAACTCTGCGATATAACGCCCAGCTTCCGCGTGAGAAACAGTAAAAAGCGAGACGGGAAGTACCGTCCGCTGCGCCAAGCGTGCTCCCTCAAGCGCCTCGCGTACCGCCTGCGAATAGGCGCGCACGAGCCCGCCGGTGCCCAGCAAAGTGCCGCCGAAATAGCGCGTCACCACGGCGACTGCACCCACCAGTGGCACGCTACTGAGCACATCGAGCATTGGGCGGCCAGCCGTTCCCGAGGGCTCGCCGTCGTCAGAAGACCGCGAAATCGGCAACGCCCCCTCGCTCGGCACGATGAATGCCGTGCAATGGTGGCGTGCGTCAGGCATAGCGGAGCGCACCTCGGCAATTACGGCGCGCGCCTGCTCGTCAGTATCGACGCGGTCAATGCGGGCGATAAAACGCGAGCGCTTGATAGTAATCTCCGCGCTCAGCGAGGTCGATTCGGGCAACATATACTCGCTCACCCCACCAATCTAGCACTTTCCGCTTGCTGCTTGGAGTGCTGGGCGCTCGCAGAAAGGGTATCTATGTGAGGAAATACTCGCTCAAGTGGCGCAGATAGCTCTATAAGGCAATAGCGCTTTTTCTGGCTCTGAGGTATGCTGGCTACTTGTGCGCCAGAAGGCGCTAGTAAATGTAAGCGACAAGAGAGGAGCGGCATCATGGCAGTACCCAAGCGCAAGATGTCCCGCAGCAACACGCGCTCTCGCCGTTCCCAGTGGAAAGCGGAGATGAAAGACCTCCAGACTTTCCGTATCCAGGGACGCGAAGTCCGTATCCCTCGTAAGCTCCAGAAAGCCTACGAGCAGGGTTTGCTGGACGTGGACTAAAGATACTTGTAAACGAAATGGGGAAGCCGAGTGCTTCCCCATTTTTGTTTCCTCCCCGTCATTGCGAGCCCCGTACAACAAGGAACGAAACCCCGAGGAAGCTTGCTTACTCGAGGGTGGAGTGACGAAGTTGTCGTAAGTGAGCGAAGCGAACGAACAGGGGCGTGGCAATCAATAGTCCATTATTGCGTGCGTTGCCGCGCTGACAACTGTCCATTATTGATTGCTTCGTCGGACTTCGTCCTCCTCGCACAGTGACGAACGGAGGGTCGGAAAGCTTGCTTTCCAGACCGAAGTGAGGAAACTGTGGTAGGCAACGAAGTTGCCGAACAACGACGGGAGTGAGATTATGCGCGGGCGTCGGCGGCAGCGCGGACGGCGGCGGGGATAGCCTCCAACACGCGATTGACAGCGCGCTCGTCATGAGCGGACGAAACAAACCATGCCTCGAACACCGACGGCGGTGTATAAACCCCAGCCTCGAAGAGCGACCAGAACATCGGCGTGTAGCGGAACGTCTCGCAAGCCTTCGCCTGCTCATAATTGATGACGGGATTCTCGGAGAAGAAGAAAGAGAATAGCGAGCCGGCACGCTGGACCTGCACAGGCAGGCCAACGCGGGCGAACTCGTCCTCAAAAGCAGTGGAAATCTCGGCAGAAACACGCGAAATATGGCGGTACACATTCTCGTCTGCGCCACGCAAAGTCGCCAGACCTGCCGCAGTGGAGACGGGATTGCCCGAGAGAGTGCCAGCCTGATAGACAGGACCGAGCGGGGCAAGCAGGTCCATAATCTCGGCGCGTCCGCCAAGCCCAGCCAGCGGCATGCCGCCACCGACAACCTTGCCGAAACAGAACAAGTCAGGCGTATAAACCTCGCGCTCAGGCACGCCCAGTGCGCCCTCGTCTGTGCTGCCGACAGTGTCAGCCAAGCCGGTGTGCAGACCCCACCAGCCCGAAGCACTACAGCGGAAACCCGTCAAGACCTCGTCCATAATCATCAAAGCGCCGTGACTGTCGCACAGCTCGCGGATTGCGGTATAGAAACCTGGCACAGGCGGCACGACACCCATATTTGCCGCTGCGCCCTCGACAATCACGCCTGCAATCTGCTCGCCGCGCTCAGCGAAACACTCACGCAGAGCCTGCTCGTCGTTATACGGCAGCACGATTGTCTGCCCAGAGATTTCGGCGGGAACACCGGCAGAAGCGGGAAGTCCGCCCGTGGCAACGCCCGAGCCTGCCTCGGCAAGCAGCCCGTCGCTGTGCCCGTGGTAGCAGCCAGCAAACTTGATAAGCAGAGAACGTCCCGTAGCGCCACGGACCAAACGGATAGCCGTCATTGTCGCTTCCGTACCCGTCGAGACGAGACGGATTTTTTCGGCGGCAGGCACGCGGCGGCGGATTTCCTCAGCCAGCAGAGTTTCTGTCTCGGTCGGCGCGCCAAAAGAGAGCCCGCGCGCGGCAGCTGCGCTTACGGCGTCAAGCACTCGCGGCTCGCAATGCCCCAAAATCAGCGGACCCCACGAGCAGACCATATCCACGCGACCCGTGCCCTCGGCGTCATAAATCCATGCACCCTCGCCGCGCTCCATGAAAGCAGGCGTGCCGCCCACCGAGCCGAAAGCGCGCACCGGCGAATCCACGCCGCCGGGAATAACGCCTTGTGCCTGCTCGAACAATTCCTTATTGCTTGCCATTTTCACTCCTTTTAGCTGTATTACCTACGCACTGCTCCCTATTGTGCCACAGGGCTACCCTTCCCGTCATTGTTCGTCTCATTAGGCAACGAACGATGACGGGTGGGAGGGAAGAGGAGTAAAGAAAGAGTAAGTTTTCCGCATAGGGGCGGGGTTTCACACGTAAAAATGCTGTGTGGCTTCTTGTGGTATGGAATACTGCGTATTGTAGGACTTTTATCCTATCCATCTTCACCTTCGGGAGTGTGTTTCCTTGGTTGAGGTGTATTGAGAGAGAAAGGTTGTCTCATGTCTGTAACGACGGGTCGTTTTTCTGTGAAGTTGCTGGCTGCGCGATTCCATGGAGCTGGACCGGGTCGATGCGCTGCGGAATACCGACTGCCGATATGACCGCTGGCTGGTAGTCGGACACTGGCCGGTCATGCTCTATGGAGAGAACATTGTCTGTGCCAATCCGATTATCGATCGAGATCGAAGAATCATCAGCATCGACGGGGGCTGCAGTCTGAAGGACGACGGGCAGCTCAACTGCCTGATCATTCCGGATATCCGAAGCGAGGACTTCTCTTTTGTCGCTTATGATCCGTTCCCGACAGCGACTGCGCTGGATAATCAGAATGAGAGTGATCGTTCCTATTACATTCGCTGGGGAGACAACCAGGTGGAAGTGCTCGAACGTGGAAAAGAATTCGCCCGCTGCCGCCATATCCGAACCGGCTACGAGATGGACATCCTGACAAAGTACCTTTTTACGGAGGACAGGATTACAGCATGCAATGACACGACAGACTATGTCCTCCCTGTAAGTGCAGGGGATATGCTTCGCATTGTGGAACGTACCGGCCGGGGTGTTTTTGCAAAAAAGAACGGTGTTTCCGGCTGGTATTTCGG
>JAFYHO010000083.1 GCA_017539125.1 Actinomycetaceae bacterium
ATAGCGAACCCCGCCCCAAGCGTAGAAAACGATGCTGAACAAAAGCAGCACGGCGTTTCGCGCCTGAGTGAACTTCTTCGGCTGTTATCTATTCTGAGAAGTCGCGCATAAAAAATGCCGACCACGGGAGCTTGGCTCAAACCTCGGTCGGCAACACACTTACCCGCAGCAGGGAGCCGACCTAGCAAGCCCCGTTGCGGCTGATAAGCAGAAGCAACATCGTGTGCATGTCCTTAACTATAGTCAATCTGGATTGAAAAAGCACTAGCTGTCTGAGTCTACCCTGCCACACAAGGAGAGGCAGGATTGGGGCACAGAACGCTATTGTGCAGCTGGGGTCTCGCCTTCGGGAGCTGGATTCTCAGCGTCAGGAGTTGGATTCTCACCCTCAGGTTCGATGTTGATAGGCGTTTGGATAACAGAGTTGTTCGTCGCAGGAGTCTGCTCTTTCTCGCCAACATTGAACTTCACCATAAGCCCAAGAGCAACAATGACGATGATCCAGACCAGGGCAACACCGACGGTGATACGGTTGAGGTTACGCTCGGCAACACCAGAAGAACGCATAGCGGTTGAGATGCCGCCGCCGAACATATCCGAGATGCCGCCACCCTTGCCTTTGTGCAGAAGAATCGACAAGATAAGCAAAAGACTTGTGATAATCAACAAGACTTCGCAAATAACTATAGCAACTCCCACGATTCTTCCTTTCTGTCGGGAATATGCCTATCGACTTCCCCAATCTTAGCGAAGAAGTGCGCCGATGTGAGGAAGAGACAGGTGGGAGTTGGCACACCAACTCCCACCTGTTCGCTTCTTACTTGTAGAACGTGACGATTTTGGCGAATTCGTCAGCCTTGAGGGAAGCGCCGCCAACAAGCGCGCCGTCAACATCAGGCTGAGCCATAATCTCTTTCACGTTGGAGGACTTGACCGAGCCACCATACTGGATACGCACAGCCTCGGCAGTGGCCGCGTCAAAGAGCTCGCCAACGCGGGCGCGGATTGCGCCGCAGACTTCCTGAGCGTCCTCAGCGGTGGCGGTTTCGCCTGTGCCAATAGCCCAAATCGGCTCATAGGCAATGACGGACTTTGCCACTTCTTCGGCGCTCAGACCAGCGAGCATAGCGTCAATCTGGCCGAGCACGAACTCCACATGCGTGCCCTCTTTGCGAACCTCGAGAGCCTCGCCGCAACACATAATCGGAATCATGCCCGCGTCAAGAATCTTCTTCGCTTTCGCACCGACGAGCTCATTGGACTCGCCGTGATACTCGCGGCGCTCCGAATGGCCAACAACCACATAGGTGCAGCCAAGCTTGGTCAGCATGGAGGTCGAAATATCGCCCGTGTATGCGCCATTGTCCTGTGTGGAGACGTCCTGGGCTCCATAAGCGATTGGCAAATTGTCAGCGTCGATAACCGTCTGAACAGTACGAATATCGGTGAATGGCGGAATGACGACCGCTTCTGCTTTGGCGGTGTCATAGTTCATGTCGCCCAGAGCAGCACCCAGCGAGGTGACGAGATAGTTCGCCTCGAGGTGGTCGCAATTCATCTTCCAATTGCCGGCAAGAATAGGTAGACGTGCCATGTTTAGCCCTCCAATACTGCAATGCCGGGAAGCTCTTTGCCCTCAAGGAATTCGAGGGAAGCGCCGCCACCGGTCGAAATGTGGGAGAACTTGGACTCGTCGAAGCCGAGCAGGCGCACAGCAGCTGCGCTGTCACCGCCACCCACAATCGTGAAGCCGTCGGCATTTTCCATAGCCGCTGCGACAGCCTTTGTACCACCGGCGAAAGCGTCAAACTCGAACACGCCCATCGGGCCATTCCACACAACCGTCTTGGACGAAGCGATTGCGTCTGCGTAGAGCTTGCCCGTCTCAGGGCCAACATCAAGGCCCATCTGGTCGGCTGGGATAGCGTCAGCACTCACGACCGTCGCGGGAGCGTCAGCAGCGAACTCGGGAGCAACAACCACGTCGACAGGCAGAAGAATCTCCACGCCTTTCTCAGCAGCCTTGGCAAGGTAGCCCTGAACAGTCTCAATCTGGTCCGCTTCGAGCAGCGAAGCGCCGACCTCTTTGCCCTGCGCTTTCAAGAATGTGAATGCCATGCCGCCGCCGATAACGAGACGGTCAGCAACCTCGAGGAGGTTTGCAATCACGCCTAGCTTGTCCGAGACCTTGGAGCCGCCAAGGACGACGGTGTAGGGGCGCTCGGGGTTCGTGGTAGCGCGAGAGAGCGAGTCAATCTCTTTGAAAACGAGCTCGCCAGCTGCATTCGGCAGCTCTTTTGCCACGTCATAGACCGAAGCCTGTGCGCGGTGAACCACGCCGAAACCGTCAGACACATAAGCGTCAGCCAGAGCTGCCAACTCGCGGGCAAACTCTTCACGCTCGGCGGCATCCTTCGATGTCTCACGCGGGTCAAAACGAACATTTTGCAGCAGAACAACGTCACCGTCATTCATCGCGGCGACCTTTGCCTGCGCGTCCGCACCGACTGTGTCCTCAGCCAAAGCGACCTCTGCACCCAGCAGCTCGCCCAAGCGTGCGGCGACGGGAGCTAAAGAAAACTCTGGCTTCACCTCGCCCTTGGGGCGGCCAAGATGAGCCATAAGAATGACGCGCGCACCAGCTTCACGCAGACGAGTAATCGTCGGCAAAGCCGCGCGGATACGGCCGTCGTCAGTAATATTTTTATTCTCATCGAGCGGAACATTAAAATCAGAGCGAACAAGTACTTTCTTACCTGCCAAATCTCCGAGCGAATCAATCGTTCTCATGCTCATCCTTCCTGTATGTCGTAAAGACACCTTTGTCTATTTGTTTGCCCCACAATTCTACGTCTGAAAACCGTGGGAATACTGAAAATATCAGTACGAATGGTGTATTTCTCTTACAGCGTCCATCGTGTTGGGGACGCCAAGCTCGGCAGCGCGCTTGTCCGCCATCGAATTGAGGCGGCGCAAACGCCCAGCCACAGCGTCTTTGGTGGCTTTAGGCTCCATTTTCTCGCCCAAGCCATTGAGGGAATCCTCCGGGTAGCGCACCCTGAACTCGCCAGCTTCGCGCAGGTTGGCAGGGATATCGTCGCCGAGAATCTCGAAAGCGCGCTTGACGCGGATAACCGCGATGACGGCTGCGTCTGCACTACGGCGCATATTTGCGTCATCAAAATTCGCCAGACGGTTGACTGAACCGTGGACTTCGCGTTCAACACGCAGCTGCTCCCATTGGACGACAGCGTCACTGGCACCCATGCGGGTGAGGATCTCGGAAATGGCGTCTCCCTCGCGGATATCCACGCGGAATGCGCCGCGCGATTCGCGGGCACGATAGGTAATGCCAAGGCGGCGGGCAAGGCCGCCGATTCCATAGGCTGCCTCGAGGGAAGGGCAGACGACTTCAAGACCCGAGTTGCGCCCTGGCTCCATGAGAGTACCGCGGGCAAGGAAAGCGCCACGCCAGGCAGCGCAGGCGTCCTCTTTCGAGCCGCCCACAATCACCGGGCTAATCCCCCGTACCAAGCGACCATGCGAATCGAGCAGACCAATCTTGCGGGCGAAACGCTCACCGTTCTCCCTCACAGTGACAATAAACTGATTGCCCTGGCGCATATTGGTGGATATCGGCTGAATCTCGGGCTCAATCTTGAAGATAGTGCGGACGAGCTCCCCCAAATGATGTGCAGCGCCCGCGTGGGCGAGTTCGGCGCTGACCGAGATATCCCCGCCCTGTATCTGAATGCCGCCACCAAAGCGGAACATAGCCGATATTTCAGCGAGGGCACTCGATTGCAGGCGCGGATAGACCTGGACTAGCTCGTCTTTAACCGCTTGGGTCATTGGAGACATAATTACTGCTTCACAGCCTTTCTTTATAAACCTTCGTCATCTTTACTAGCTGGCGATATCTGTTAGTCGTCGACGTCACCGAGAACATTGTCGAAAGCGTCGCGGTAGGCGGCGGCCAGACGCAATGGGTCGTGGCGAGGTGAACCGTCGCCCATTCTAACCTGTCGCAGTAGCACGCGTGCGCCGCATTGGCTAGCTGCTTCGTCGAGTTCGCGGATTGAATCGACCGCGGACGGGTCGGCGAGGACGACATTGATACCCAGTTCCGGGGCGTATTCGCGGAAAGAGGTTACATGTTCGCTGGCCTTCATTCCGGATGTTTCTTTCTCTGCCAGCAGGTTCAAAGAGAGAACCTTGCGCGCTTTTGTTTTCTCAAGCGCCTCACGCATTTCAGGGACGAGCAGGTGCGGAATAACCGAGGTGAACCACGAGCCGGGGCCGAATACGACCCAGTCCGCTTCGTCGATTGCGTCGAGTGCTTCTTGCTGGGCGGGCGGATTGTGCGGAATGAGGTCGATATGTTCAACTTTCCCGAGTGCTGTTGCTACCGCGACTTGTCCACATACCGTCTCGAGCTTGTCACCTTGGCGCACGCGCGCTTGAATCTCTAATGGCATAGAGGACATCGGCAAAACTCTGCCTTTGACCTGCAAGAGCTCCCCCACCCAGTCGAGGGCACTCACTGTTTCTCCGAGACGCTCCCACAAGCTGAGAATGAGCAGATTGCCCAAGGCGTGCCCGTCCATCGGCCCTTCCGAGCTGAAACGATGCTGGAGAACATCGCGCCAGGTCTGCCCCCATTCGCCACTATCACACAGTGCAGAGAGCGCCATACGCAAATCACCGGGAGGCAGGACGCCAAACTCCTCGCGCAGGCGACCTGAGGAGCCGCCGTCGTCAGCGACCGTCACGATTGCAGTCAAATTGGTGGTAATGAGACGCAGCGCCGATAAGGTTGCAGCAAGCCCGTGCCCGCCACCAAGCGCTACTACTTTGGGCCCTCTAGCTCCACGGTCCATGATCACTCTTTCCCTAGATCGCGGTGGATTGTGCGCACGGCCAGACCTTTATCGCGCAGTTTATCAGCGATAGCCTCGGCTATAGCAACCGAGCGGTGTTTGCCGCCAGTACAGCCGACCGCGATATTGACGAAAGGCTTGAGCTCACGGGCGTAGCCCTTCGTAATCTCGTCCATGAGAGCAGTGTAGTCGTCGACGAATTTTTCCGCGCCAGGCAGGGTGAGCACATAGTCGGACACTTCCTTGTCTCGCCCTGTTAGGTGGCGCAGTTCGCTCACCCAGTAGGGGTTGGCGAGGAAGCGGACGTCGATCATATTGTCTGCGTCCAGTGGCACACCGTATTTGAAGCCGAAAGAGGTGACGGTAATCTTCGGCGTGGCTGGGGCGACGTTTTCTCCAACGACGAGCGCGCGTACTTTGCGGGCGAGGTCGTGAACGGAGAGTTTCGTGGTGTCGATGACGATATGTGCTTGTTCTTTGAGCGAGCCGAGCAGTTCGCGCTCTGCACGAATACCGTCGAGGAGCCTGCCGTCCTCGGCGAGGGGGTGCGGACGGCGGACGCTCTCATAGCGGCGCACCAACTCATCGTCGTTACAGTCGAGGAAAAGGAATTGGAAAGAGATTTTTGCCTTTTCTAACTCGCGCAAATCGTTTTCAAAATCGTCAAAGAACTCTCGGGAACGCACATCGACGACAGCCGCGAATTTGGTGATTCCCGTGGCAGGTGTGACGACTTTGAGGAGGGAGATGAGCAGGCTCGGCGGGAGATTGTCGACGACGTACCAATCGAGGTCCTCGAGAGTGTCGGCTACGCGCGTGCGGCCTGCGCCGGACATGCCGGTGATAAGAAGTAGTTCGACATCTTCCGGTTCTGGCAATTCAGCAATCTCGTCACGCTCGGAAACAATTTTGAGGATTGTCCCGGTATCTTGCCTGTTGTAGGCCATGGCGTGTCCTCCCTTTCTCTCCTGCTTATTCCTTGTGCCTTATCCTACTATGACACGGCGTGTCGCGTGTGTCGAATAATCTTGTCATTGCGAGCCTGCGTCAGCAGGCGAAGCAATCCCTACTCCCCTTGTCGTAAACCCTCAACAATCTTCGCAGCAAGCGCAGGCCCTATCCCTGG
>JAFYHO010000084.1 GCA_017539125.1 Actinomycetaceae bacterium
CATTGCCTGTGATCTGCCCCTTATTATCGTGAATTCACTAAATCCAATTATATCATTTCATTACCATCTGGTTATGAAAAAGAAAACCCCGCATCAGACTGATACGGGGCTTTAATTGGTGCGCCTGACAGGACTTGAACCACATTTTTTGCGAGCCATTTGTCTTGTGGTTGGCTCACAATCGGCTATTTACGGGCATTTGGCGCGTTGGCGGTTTGTTGTTTTCTCGCGTCTGGCGCGCTGACCGCCAATTTTTCATTTAGGATGTTGGCGGCTTGCTCGATCTGGTAATCACTCATATGCGCGTATACTCCATAGGTGTCAAAGTCGACGCTGTGGCCCACGATCGCCTTGAGCATTGGCTGGGGGAGATCTACGGCCGCCATTGATATAAACGTGTGTCGGAAGGAATAAAGGCAAGTGTTAGGGCAGCCGAGCTGAGCGGCTATCCTTTTCCAGTGCTCGTAAACCGTACCCTGGATTGCTACGCTACCGTTAAAGTTAGGGAAGATCCACGGGCTGTTAAGGTCAGCGGTCATCTCGATCTGTTTTTCTATTTCCTTGACCGCTACATCAGCGAGCTTGATATGACGATGCGCATTATCATTCTTTCCTGGCGTAATCCTGCACAGACGATTTACAGATCTGACGACAGAGATCCAACCGTTAGAGTAATCACCGTATTGGAGACCGATTGCTTCACCAGGCCTTAGGCCCGTTACGCACATAAATCTGAATAAGTGAATGAAGAAGTCATCCGAGAACGGCTCTGAGTCGTCAAATAAGCGCGCTACGGCGTCGAGGGGTATGATTTCCTTACCAACCGTCGGAGCGTTCTTAGGGGCGCTCAGGGCGCTGCCTGAGGGTACGTCGATTCCGTCCATCTCACAGTACTTAAGGAACTGGACGATCGTGGCACGGATGGTGCGCAGGGTTTTCTTGCTCAGCTGGCCGCCATCGAGCTTTTTGCAGCCGTTGATCACCTGTTGCCAATCCGTCAGGCGCATTGACGTCAGCTTGCGCTTACCGCACTTAGGCAGGATGTGGTGGTTGCTAATGCTTACGACGTTGCGCATGGCTTCAGGGCACATCCTGGCGTGCAGGGAGTCAAGGTACCGTGACCATTCAGCGGCTACCGTTATGCTAGTATCCGTACCGTTCATGTAATCGTTGTATTTTCGTAGTACCTCACGCTTACCTGCGGCGCCTGGTTTGCTCGACCAGAAAGTCTTTACCCTTTTTGATCCTGAGTAGATTGAAATTGACCACTTTTGGTTATGTGGTGTCCACCTGGGTTCTATCATATGAGTTCACCTTAAGTGCAGGGGTTAGTTTGCCATGCCAGTATTGCGCTGATCTTCGCTCTGTTTTTTTCCGCGCTCGCGCTGTAGCTGGTAATTTGCAAAATCGAGCACATCTTCTTTTCCGCGAGCCGATAACTGACGGAAGGTGGAGACAAGGGCTGATTCGCTGGCGCTACTGTTAATGTCATCGGTAAAAAGAGCAAGAGGTGAAATCCCGAGCGCATCAGCAGCGAGCTGAATTAATGAGCGAGGCATATCGCGTTGGCCGTTTTCAATCTTGCTTATGGCCGCCTTGCTGTTGTAACCAATCGCGCGGGCGAGCTCGAGCTGAGACATATTTGCCGCTTCACGGTAGCGTTTAAGCCTGACACC
>JAFYHO010000085.1 GCA_017539125.1 Actinomycetaceae bacterium
CAAGGCGCGTGACCGGACCAGTCGCCCGCACACGCACATCAATTTTGCCATTGACTGTCGCCCCTTGAAGCTTTTTCCACGTTTTACCGCCGTCAGCTGAATACTCGACGGTAACGGTTGGTTTGGGCTGGTCTTTAGTGACGGCAAGGAGAGCATTGACAAGCCCATGCCCACGATATTCTTTTCTGTCGGACGGAGCTTTAAGCGGAGTTCGCTCAGCGTGCTTATACAAAAGCGCACGTAATTGCTGCGGAGTATAGTCAGGGTGAATGCCTTTCAAAAGAGCAAGCACCCCCGCCGCATGGGGCGCCGCCATAGAAGTGCCACCCATATAAGAGTATGCCTCAGAGTAACCACCGCTAGGTATCCGTGGAAAAGTCGAATAAATCTGATCCCCGGGAGCAGCTACGTCAATACTGTTTTTACCCCAATTTGAACCAGATACGACTTCATGTCCACATCCTGTTTCTTCGGCGGAGTAGCGTCCGTAAATAGCATGGATAGTCTCAGCTGGATACATCCAATTCGTAGAAGACACATTGATAACATCGGGAAGCATTCCTGGATACACCTTGTTGTTTCGTATATTAACATTGCATTTCCACACTTGTTCTCGCTTGTCCCAATAATCAAATGTTGTCGGCGAATCAAGGTTGAGATTGTTGTTCATAGCAGCTGCCACATGCGCAACACCTTTCTGGCTCGCATAGGCTATAGAGCGCCGCATCAATTCCGCTTGCGCTGCATCTTCAGCGTTATTGGGATTCCAGAAGCCACCGAGTGAGGCATTAGTAATATCAGTATCGTGCTCTGCCGCCCACGTATAGGCACATGCCAAATCCTCTGCGAACGTACTATCTTCTTTATTAAATACTTTGATGTCAACAAGAGTGGTGTTCTTCGGGGCAACGCCACCAAATGGTCCGCCCCACCCTTCGTCACGTTGCTCGCTTACGATAATTCCAGCCACATGAGTGCCGTGGCCAATCGTGTCGTTATTCCCTTCCTTTAACGCAAACGGCTTGCCGTTACGCGCACAGTTAACAGAACGGCTGTAGTCTATTTTTCCACGCAGTTTTGAGTGCAAACCTGCAATTCCAGTATCAATAACGGCAACACTTACTGGCTCCAACGGAACATCCACATTGTATGCGTCAACAGCTTTTACAGTCTGTAAACCTACCCCTGTTCCTGGTCCAGGGCCTACAGCGGTTATCGCATCGTCCAAAGGAATATAGTTGCCCTTTTTCGCATTGGGCACAACAATTTCTGAATCCTCAACTGCAGTCCCATGCGTGGGTGCGATGGAGTGGACGCGAATACCGGCCGAGGCAAGAGCCTGGGCAAGCTTCTGCGAATAACCTGCCTTGGCAGCTTGGACAGTAAACGACGCAAACTGGGGGTACTGTGTCAAAACAACACCACCCTGTTCCTGGGAAATACGTGCAGCTGCCTGCACATTCGCAGCACTTGAGCCCTCAACAAGATTGATTGCGTAATTATTGGGAACACCGTCATATGTCTTTTGCGTAGAAACATACTGGGCAATCGGCACGGCAGCCGATGCTGATTCGACTGGCACGACAAGGTACGTGCCAGCACACGCAAAAGCCACCAAAGCCCCACTTACGCGAAGAAAAGTGCTTGAGAATATACGAGTAGAAGACATGAGGACCCTTTCTTTTTCCGCTGTAAAAACTAGCGGCACATACAAAAACACACGCCACATCTACTGTGCATACTAATGTCCCCTCCCTCGTTTTTTCAAGCTGAACATACATCATGGGGTTTTTCAAAAGTGAGCAAACAATGACGGAGTAGGGCGACGACGGTTAGGATTTTTGGGTGAGTTGGAGGGCAGATCGGTCAAAGAGCCAGATCGTGGCAAAGCCTGCACCCAGCACAATCACCGCGCCACACAGCACAGCACAGATAAGCCCCCACACCATCGACATCGAGACAAGAATAAGACGCACGAGAACAAAAGCGATAGTAGAAGAAATAGCCGTCGAAACCACAAGGATAAGTGCCGCCTTAGCAATACCCGATGTCGCACCTTTACCGACTGTCGAGCGAATCGCAAGAATCTCCCCCACTGCCCCAATCGCCATACCGATAGACATTGAAATGCCGATAGCGATAAGCGTAGGTATACGCCCAGAAACACCCATGAGTGCCGCCACACCAAAACCGGCAACGACGCTCAACCACGCCACAGAATTCGTCACGAACACAGCCCGCGAAGCCTCCACTGCATACAGCACACGCGAACAGTGATAAATCAACGAGAAACCGACAAGGCCCGGAGCCATAGCAATCATCGCAATATCCATGGACTGGGCAGAGCGCAAAAGGTTAAAAACAATCTGCGCGGGAGCTGCCATCACAATCAACAAGCCTGCGCTAATAATCCCGTTTTCCATCACCAGACGGGTCGATCGAGCCGTCAACATCTCCAAACCGGGACGCTCAGGCAAGGCCGCCGCCTCAGATAAACGTGGGAAAACAGCCGTTGCAATCGGAACAGTCAAGACGGCATAGGGTAAAAAATAGACAGCATTGGCGAAAGTGAAAATTGGGTACGCTCCCGTCCCGCCGTGTGAATTGGCAAACAACATCGCCGCCACAATATAGACCTGCTGGGCGAGCAGACCGCCCAAACCAGCCCCTGCCAGCTTGATAACCCTGCGCCCCACACCTTCTGGGAAAGTAAACGTCGGGCGTATCTTCGTCAAACGCATAACGGGAATAAGCTGGGGCAAAGAAAACACGACAACACCGAAAGTCGTACCCCAGCCCAAAACATAAACCGCACTATCACGGAGCAAAGCAGGCATATTCTGGTGTCCCTCAGCCAGCCACACAAAAAGCCCAAAAGTTGCCAGCACAGCAAAAGACGACAGCATCGGGGCAAGCGCAGGAAGAAGGAAACGCTTATGTGCCTGCAAAACACCAGTCAAAACAACAGAAATCCCGTACAGCGGCACTTGAAAAGCGAAAATCCTCAACAGCCGCGCGCCAAGCTCAACTTCTGCGCTGCTCGCCTGTGAGCCGAGCAAGAAATGCATAATAGGGTGCGCCGTGAAGAAAACAATAAACGCGACACCAAAGCCAATCACGCAAATCCACGTCAAGAGCGCCGAAGCTGTCTGACGCAACTCCTTGCCCATATTTGTGGCGAGAAAACCCGAAATAAGCGGGATAACTGCTCCCGCGAGCGCCCCGCCCGCAGCAACCTCAAATAAAACATTGGGCACGGTATTAGCAGTAGCAAAAGCAGAACCAGCCTGCGTATCACCCAAGGCACCGTTTTGTGCCCAGACTCGAACGAAGCCGACAATGCGTGAAAGGAGCGTCAGGACGGCAATCGTACCTGCCGCACCGGCAACAGACGCACCCAGCCTCCTCATCGCTCTTAGCTCCGCCCTAGCTGGTCGAGACGGTTAAGCCACGGCGTATTGGCGATAATCTCGGTAAAAGAGTATTTCTCCGATAGCAAGGTCAAGCCGATGACGTCGCCGAGAGCGAGAACGCGAATAAAAGGATTGTGGACAGAAGCGATAGCAACGCCCAAACCTGCACCGAAAGCATTCGCCCCCATATCTCCAAGCATCGTCTCTCCCTTCAAATCCTCAGGAGCACACGCCACTGCCGCCCCCAAAGAAGCAGCCCCCATTGTGGCGTGGACGGGATTAGGGGAAAACAGAGCAGGCAAACCAGCTGCCCCTCCAGCTTTAATCGCACGCCCCGGGCGCAAATCAAGCAAATTGATGAGATTTGCCGAGCCAGCTATGAGAACACTTTGAGCGCCCCACTGTGTCAAGCGATGCCAGCGGCACGTGCCTGTGCGTTCCAAGAAAAGGCTACCGAGCACTGAGCCTGCACCAACAACGAAAATCTTGAGAGTCCCGCTCGTCAGCTTCCCCTCTTTCAAGGCACCCAAATGCCCTTTGAACCCCTTACTTTGGGCCTCAAAATCGTTTTCCTTATGGTCATCAATATAGCCAGCAGCAGAAGCAGAAGCCACGGAAATCAATGCCCCAATTTTTGCTTTCCCTGGCACAAAAACAGCCGTCCCAGCCAACACTCCCGCACTGAGGGCTATCCCCTCCGTCAACGAGACAGGCGTGCCGTCCTTATGCTGGCGCTCCCACGAGGCAAACTCCCCCGCGCGATGACGCACAAAAGAAGTGGCAGCGCGCGCAACTCCCGCCGAGGCAGCTGCGGCTCCTAAACGCCGAACAAGACTAGTCATGATTGCCTGCATCGACACGCGTGCCGAAAGGAGCAGAAGCCCCAGGTCCAGAGCCCAAAGAGACATTATTGCCAGTGATAGCCGATGCTAAAGCGAAAACAGTATTGTAACCTCCCGCAGCTGTACCGGGGGAATCGACAGTTGAGCCAGCATTCGTCGACCGTAAATCCGTCAACAACGAGCCCTCACTAGCCTGACCAAGAGCCACAGTCGGTCCGCCTTTAGCAAAAGTCGTATAGAAAGTCTGCCAAATAGCATGTGCAGCTTTCTGCTCCTCCTGCTGAGCCTGGACCTTCTCCTTTTCCTCAGCGCTGAGAGTCTCAGACTCAGAAGCCGTATCGACAAGACCCGTCGGCACAACAATAAGTACCGCGTCCACCCCCTGCTCACTGCTCTGATTGAACGTTGCTAAGGCGTGGCCCTCGTCATTAACGGTGAAATAGCCAGCCAAAGACTGAATATTAGGATCGGCACTGGGGCCACGGGCAATCGTACTCAACGCTGTCGCGAGAACAGTAATAGGGTCACTTCCCTCGTCAACACCCTCGATATGCTCAGCCATTTGAGAAGCTAAAGCATTGCGATACGAGGCGTTATCACCGAGCACAAAGCCCTCTTCAAGCTGAATCTGTGCAGCAATGCTTCCGCCTGCTTTCTCGATACGTCCGCGCGCATTCTCAACATCGCTAGCATTGACTTGCGGAAGAAGAACAAGCCCGATGCGACGACCTTCAAGCGTTCCAGGAATAAGCTGCCCACCAGCAATTTCAAGAGCCGCATCCACACCGTCACGCTCTTGAGTCATCTGGTCAAGATCGCTGCGCAACTGCTCACGGGAGGTACGCAATTCAGTGACCTGGTCTTGCAGAGCATTACCAATTGAGTTCTGCAAAGGACCTGCCCCAAGAATAATGCCAAGAGCAAGCGCAAGAAAAACCGAAACAAGAGAGACGAGATGATAACGAAAATCAACCATATTCTTTCACTTCCTTCAAATGCCTCAGAATAACGACGTTATCCAATGCCATATGTCAGACCACCACGCCTGAACAATTCCAAATAATGTCTGTCCGCCAGCCGTCGCCCACAGTGCTGCCACAATAGCGATAAAACCTGCGACAAGCAAAGCGATAAGGAGACCCGTAGAAATACGCGAACGGTAGAGCAGGGATACTCCCTTGGCGTCCACAAGTCGGCTTCCTACGACGAGACGCGTGAGGAAGGTCGACGCCATACCCGCGCGCCCTTTATCGAGAAACTCAATCAACGTGTTGTGTGTACCGACGGCGACAATCAATTCTGCGTCTTTATCATCCGCAAGAAGCATGGCGACATCTTCACTTGTGCCTGTACAGGGGAAAACAATATGTTTGACGCCCAAATCTTCAACACGCTTCTTACCAGGGGCGCGCCCGTCACGATAAGCGTGAATAACCACCTCTGCCCCACAGGTCAAGGCATCATCGGAGACGGAATCCATATCCCCAACGATCATATCGGGAACATACCCTTCTTCGAGAACAGCGTCCGCTCCCCCGTCAACACCAATAATGATGGGGTGGTACTCGCGAATATAAGGACGCAAAGCCGCTAAATCTTCCTTATAACGGTAGCCTCGAACGACCACAAGCACGTGCCGTCCTTCAAGTTCTGTCGAAATATCGGGGACACCAACACCGTCGAAAATCAAATCCTGCTCGCGCTCAACGTATTCCATCGTGTTACTCGCAAAAGCTTTGAGCTGCGTGGACATTCCAGCGCGGGCGGCCTCTTGAGAAGCATCGAGAGTCTCCTCATCTTGCCAAACACCCTGGGCAATAAGATTCTTTCCCTGGTAGACCGTGCCATCGCGCTCAACACGAATTTTGTCGCCCTCGCTCAGCTTCATAATATCTGCGCCCAAATCGTCAATGAGGGCAATCCCTGCATCAAAAAGGATTCGTGGTCCAAGATTGGGATAGCGCCCAGAGGTCGATTTTGCTGCGTTCAAAACGGCGACGGGCTTGCACGCCACAAGGGCTTCTGCGGCAACACGGTCAATATCTTCGTGGTTGATGACGGCGATATCTCCTGCCTTAAGACGTTTCGTCAAATTTTTTGTGCGCGCGTCAATGCGGACGCCGCCTGCTATCTCAGCAGTCTTCGCCGATGTACTTTTGCGATTAAAAGGAAAAGGCACGTCTTTATCATGCCATATGAACAGCCTCTAAGAGTTCAGCGGCGTGTGCTCGTGCCGCATCCGAGTTGCTTCCAGAAAGCATACGCGCCAACTCTTTTTCGCGCTCTTCTGCTTCAACTGTGGCAATAGAGCTTTGCGTAATCCCTGTTTGGGTGCCTTTTTCGACGCGTATATGGGTAGAGGCGTAGGCGGCAACTTGGGCAAGATGCGTGACAACAATAACCTGCGAACTCTCACCAAGGCGGGCAAGGCGTGCGCCGATAGACAGTCCAGCTTTGCCGCCAACTCCCGTATCGACTTCGTCAAAGAGGAATGTGGTATCTTCTGGCGCATTCTGCGAGGCTAAAGCAACTTCAAGGGCGAGCATAATACGCGAGAGCTCACCGCCCGAGGCTGAACGGGCAAGCGGCAACAAAGGGGCTTCTTTGTGTGAAGCGAGAAGGAAGGTGACGGTATCCATGCCGTGTGCTGCCGGTTCACAGGGGCTCACCTCAACGACAAAACGCGCATCAGGCAAGGCGAGATCTGCAAGTTCGCCGCTCACAAGCTCCGAGAGGCGCTGCGCCTGAGCGCGGCGTATCTGGCTGAGCGCTGCCCCTTCTTTGTCCATCGTCTCGCGAGCCGCACGCACGTTTTCTTCGAGCTGCTCGCGACGCGCCTCTGGATCACTCACATCTTCAAGACGCTTCCTCGCCTCTTCTGCCTCGGCAAGCGCCTCGTCCAAGCCCATTCCCAAGTCTTTGCGTAGGCCTTGTAAGGCTTGACGGCGAGCATACAGCTCCGATAAATGCTCAGGGTCAAGATAGGTTTCTCGACTGCGCTCGTTTAGTGTCTGAGCAATATCGGCTATTTCTTTTTCCGCCGCCTCTAGGCGGTCACGCAAATCAGTATCGCTACCGTCACGCCCCGCAAGATTCTCAAGCTGGCGCACAGCTGCGGCTATCGCGGATAGCGCATCCCCCTCTGTCTCGTCTGAGCCGAGTAGATAGGCACTCGCGCTGTCGTAAGCAAGGTAGCGTTCTTGCGCCCCCTCCAGGCGCTGTGTCTCTTCGCGCAAACGGTCTTCTTCTCCCTCTTCAGGCGCGATCTCGTCGATTTTGGCGAGGAACGCTTCAAGGGCGAGACGCTCTCTCGCTCCTTCTTTGCTGCGATTGGCAAAATCGTCAAGTGCTGCTTGCGCCTCGTGATAGCGACGATAAGCATCTGCGTATTTTTCACGCTGTACATGGCATTCTTCGCCCGCAAAAGTGTCGAGGGCAGTGCGCTGCTGGCTTGGGCTGACAAGGCGGATTTGATCCATTTGTCCGTGGACGGTGACAAGTTGGGCGGCAATCTCGTTCAAGGTGGAAACAGGGACGGCCTTCCCTCCAATAAAGGCACGTGAGCGCCCGTTAACTGGGATATGGCGCGCAATCAGAATGACACCTTCCCCATTATCGACTTCGTAGACACCTCCCACTTCGTCAATCTGGGAGAGGACGGGAGAATCGGCTGGCACAACAAATGTGCCCTCGACTCGCGCAGCTTCCGCCCCATGACGCACTTTCGCAGGATCCGCTTTCGCACCGAGCAAGAGCTGGAGGGAGGTGACTGCCATTGTTTTACCGGCGCCTGTCTCCCCTGTGAGCGCAATGAGATTATCGGGAAAAGTCAGCTCTGCTTCCGTAATAACCCCAAGGTTCTCAATGCGAAGATTCTCAATCATGCGCGCGAGCCTGCCCCCCGCCAGCCGTGGACGGGCAGTTGGAACTTGGTGACGAGACGACCGGAGAAAGGAGTGTTGGTCAAACGCGCTAGGCGCACAGGGTAATGCCCTTTGACGACGGTAATCGTCGAGCCTAAAGGCGCCTCGAGTAGTCGGCGACCGTCACACCATAAGCGAGCATTTTCCTCAATTACTCGCACTTCAAGGCGGGAGTGAGGACCGACGACAAGCGGACGAGTAAACAAAGCATGAGCCGCGATGGGAGTGAGCAGCATACATTCAACATCGGGCCAGACGATTGGTCCACCGCCGGAGAAGTTATAGGCGGTCGAGCCTGTGGCGGTTGACATCACGACGGTGTCTGCTTTGAAGGAGGAGAGGTCGCGCCCATCAACACCAATATCGACACCGATCATACGTGCGTTTTCGGCGCGCTCAACTGCCGCTTCATTGAGCGCCCAGGTGCGCTCGATTCTGCCATCGGGATAGGCGACTTCAACGTCAATAGTCATGCGGTCCTCTGCACTCCACTGCCCCGCCACTACTTGCTCGATGACTCGTTTTAACTCGTCAGGATCAGCTTCGTTGAGGAAGCCAACGTGTCCGTAGTTGATTCCGAGGATAGGAATAGAAAGGGGCCGCCCGAACTCTGCGGCGTACAAAATTGTGCCGTCACCACCGAAAACGATAATAAGCTCAGCACCTTGAGCATCGTCCTGTGTGGCAATTTCTACCGCTTCGATATCGCATTGGGAGAAGAAGTCTGCCGCCTCATGCAGCGATGTGCGGGCATTGGGGTGAGACGCATTTGCCAGCATGGCGATTTTTCGGCTCATTTCTCCTCCTGTTCTTTTCCGCGTTCAGCGGCTGGACCGTCAGCGATAGCGTGAGCTACAGCCTCATCTAAGTCTAAGTCATCGCTGCCACCTCTAGCCATATACAGGAAGTACTCCACATTACCTGCGGGCCCTGGCAAGGGCGAGGGGGCGACTGCTTTAATTGCCAGACCTGTCTCGCGGGCAGCTTTCCCAACTGTACAAACAGCTTCGTGGTGGTGGTCGAGATTGCGCACGACTCCCCCAGCCCCTAAGCGTTCGCGTCCGATTTCAAATTGCGGCTTGACCATGAGGAGGAAATCGGCATCAGGGGCACTGGCAGCGACAAGCGCAGGGATAACAAGAGTGAGAGATATAAAGGAGAGGTCGGCGACGACGAGCCCCGCTGGTGGGTCGATAAGCGCAGGGTCGAGTGTGCGCACATTGGTGCGTTCGATGACGCTCACTCGCGAGTCCTCGCGCAGTTTCCACGCAATCTGCCCATATCCAACGTCCACGGCAAAGACGTGGCTCGCTCCGCGGCGCAGGAGCACATCAGTGAAACCGCCTGTAGAAGCGCCTGCATCGAGACAGTATCTACCCCGAATCTGTGGCGCATTATCGCCGAGATAGTCGAGTGCTCCGATGAGTTTGTAGGCTCCGCGTGAGACGTAATCTTCTGCCGCGTTTTCCTCAACAAGGAGGGCCTGAGCTGGATCCATTTGACGAGCTGCTTTGCGCACTATCTCGCCGTCAAGGCGCACTCGACCTTCTTCGATGAGTTCGCGGGCGTGAGTGCGCGAGCGCGCCAGAGAGCGCCGCACTAGCTCCGCATCGACGCGCCGTAATCTCCCCATGAATGCTTATCCTTGAGCCTTCGACAGGTCAGTATTGAGGGCTTGCAGTATCTCCTCAAGACATTCGATTTCTTCTTGCGCCGTCTCTAACTGTTCAAGACGGGCAAGCAATGCCTCAGAATCGGCAGGCGCGTGGGGTGGCGCTGGTGTGGGCGCTTGGGCTTCGGTGCTCTCGCTCATGAACGTCTCACTTTCACTTCTGGCATGTACCTTTCAATTGTCCGCCTGTCGGTGGGGTGTGTGTCAAGCCAGAGCCACAGGGCGTGTACAAGTGCTCGGTATTCATTGAGGGTGACGGTTATTGTTTCTTCGTGTTGCTCGTCGAGCGCGTACGTGTTTTGACCAATAGTTATTTCTGTGCCATTACATTCTGCAATACTTTCGCCTGCGCGAACACGGATTAAGTCTGTGCCGTGGGGCGCCTCGTCAGACGGCTCGATATCTGGATAGGGCTCGTCCAAGCAGCGCACATCATCGGCGAGGTAGCTCGGGCGCATATCGGGAGCAGCAAAGATAATATCTCGCGCCGTGTGCGTCCCCGTGAGAACGTGCAGGCTCGGGAAACCGCTCGCGTGAGCGCCTTTAATATCGGTATCGAGATTATCTCCGATAACGAGGGGTGTGTGCGCTCCAGCTTTTTCAGCGGCATGACGGAACATTTGCGGCTCGGGTTTCGCACCTGAAATGGGCGTAACTCCCGTTGCGTGGGTGACGGCTGTAGCAAGCGAGCCGACTCCCATCATGAGCCCGCGTTCGCGAGGAATGAGACGGTCGAGATTGGTGGTAATGTAGCGTGCCCCTGCGCGGATTGCTAAAACGGCTTCGCTGAGTCTTTCCCAGTTCATCTCGGGGGAAAAACCGTGGATGACGGCCTCGGGCTTGTCGTCTGCGCTTTCGACAATATTTAATCCTGCTTCACGTGCTGCCTGATAGAGCCCCTCTGCACCGCATAGCAACACTCTGGCGTGCTCCCCGCACAGAGACTGCGCCAGTTTTACACCGATATGAGCACTGGAGAGGATATCGTCTGGGTGAGCTTCAATGCCTAGATTGACGAGCTGAGAGGCGATGACTTCTGGAATACGTGAAGCATTATTAGTAACAAAAACAGCTGTAAAACCGCCTTGACGAATGCGCGCAAGTGTTTCGGCAGCATAAGGAATCGACTCTTTGCCCCTGTAGAGCACGCCGTCTAAATCGAAGAGCCCTGCATCGTAGAGCTCGCAAAGTTTTTTCTGCGCTCCTTCAGCCATGCGATGCGTTAATCCTTTTCGCCCTCATCGCTGGGCTCTGGTGTGGGGGCACTGGGGGCGGACTCGCCGCTGTCAGAACTCTCACCGCCAGAACCGTCGTCACTAGAAGCCGCGTCGGGAACAAAAGCAGAGACGTCCACATCTTCTTCATAGAAATCGACTTCGCCATTCTCGTCAAAAATGGGCTCCCACTTCTCGCGTAGCTGAGCGGCTTCCTCGGCGCGCCCGAGCTCCTCGTAGCGGTCTGCGCGAATGAGCTCAATGCGCGCGCGCAAGAGTGTATCGAGCTTATCGACTTTAATCCGCTCAATAACTTCAAGACCGCCGGCGCTATCCCCTATATCGGCTCTCGCACCAGATTTGACGAGGGCAAGCTCAACCAGCGATTCATTGTCGAGCTTTTTCAAAGGGATTTCGTCGATGAAACGCAGGGCTTTCTCGGCGCGCCCTAAGCCGCGTTCCGAATCCGCTTCGATAGCGACATGAGAGTAGTCGTCAGTCATTCGACGGTAGGTGCGTAATTCCCGCAAGGCCTGAGAGTAGCGACCCGTGAGATACGAAGTCAGCCCGAGAGCTTCTCGCACAATATCGATACGTGCAGCATGACGGTATGCCGCTTGGGCGTGTTCGTAGGCGAGCTCTGGGTTTTCGTCCATCATCGAACCGGCATAGACAAGATGACGGGCAACGCGATCCGCATTATCTTTGCTGAGGGAGCGAAGGTGGGCGCGCGCGTCTCCATCTAGATCTTTCGCCGAAACAAACTCGGGAATCTGGGGGTCGCGCGGACGTTTTACGGTGTCGTCTCGCCTGCCGCGAGGGCGTCCTTCATACTCGTCACGGGAGCGACCATACTCGCGTTTACTGTTGCGGTAATCGTCTCGGTAATTCTCGCGCCTATCTCCACGCCTACCTCGGCGCTCACCTCGGTAATCGTCACGATACCCGTCACGCCTATCGTCACGGTATCCGCCGCGTCTATCATCACGATTTCCGCCGCGCCTGTCATCACGCCAGCTCTGCTTGTCCTTGCGATACTCCCGCTTGTTCCCACGGGAAGTCTCACGGGAGGAGTCGCGATCTTCCCAACGACGCTCACTAGACCTACCTTGACGGCGCCCGTCGCGGTAATCCTCGCGACGTCCGTCATTTTTGCCTGCGCGCTGAGCTGGACGCTTCCCACGGCGACTAGAAGCCGACTCCCATGTCGTTTTGCGGCTCCCATCGCTCTCACGCGAGTGAGCTTTGTTCATATCCTCGGACATTGTTATTCCCTTTGCGTCTCTCAAGCAGGCGTGCGCGCTGCCCCAGACATTCACTTATGAAAAATCCGCTAGAGGCTCGACAAGAATCGTGCTCTCTAGCGGTTTTATTGTAATAGCTGCGCAGACGGATACAGTCAAGAATGGTGCGCTTCACCCCTGCCCGTCATCGCGAGGCCCTAGCGGGCCAAAGAATCGCGGATTTCACGCAGAAGCTGGATATCCTCGCCAATCTCTTCTTCCTCTTCGGCTTTGTCAGCTTTGAGCTCATTGAGTTTATTCATGGGGACGATGATGAAAAAGTAGAGAGCAGCACCGACAAGAAGGAGGTTAACTAGTGCGGTAAGGATAGCGCCTGGCTGGACGACCGCTTCACCAATAGTGAATTGACCGACTGCGTCAAAGTTGGGCTGCCCGAAAAGCCCCCCGACGAGCGGATTGATGACTTTTTCTACCAGAGCCGTGATAACTGCTGTGAAAGCTGCACCAATGACCATACCGACGGCGAGGTCAATAGCATTTCCTTTAGAGATGAACTCTTTGAAACCCTGAATCATGTTTTTCCTTAAGGTGTCGAAGCTGCGAGGGAACTGGCTGTTCCATAAACGATGGTAAAACTATTACTGAACGCGAGGGTATACGGGCGGGGGCGTGTCTTTTGGGATATATACTACTACAGCACAAAGGGTCCGCCTCCCGCTGGGATAGCGGGAGGCGGTGCAGGGTTTCATTCAGGCATCCGCTCTTTACTCGTAAGGGAGGATCGAGTAGGCGGAAAGTTTATGTTTTTATCAGACGAGTGCGTAGACGTTGGAGTGAACCGCATCGTCCAAGCAGGTCTGCAAATAAGCGGTGCCGCCCATGCCAGCGATTTGCTCAACATCGCCACCGGTGGAGACGGTACGAACTGCTGCAACGGTGTAGGAAACTCCATCAACAACAACCTGATCGCCAACTTGGAGGGCGAGCCACGCTTCGCCGCCCATACCATTGTGCTGTGCGTAGTAGGGAACACCAAGGTAATCGGCAACGGGAGCATAATAGGTGGCACCCAAGCAACGGTCAACGGCGTCTTGTCCGCCAGCGCAGGTGGAGGAAATGGTGAAAGGACCAGAAGCGGCTTCGGCCTGTGCAGCTGCTTCGGCTTGTGCGGCTGCTTCCGCTTCGGCCTGTGCGGCCGCTTCCGCTTCGGCTCGTGCGGCTGCTTCCGCTTCAGCTGCAGCCTGAGCTTCGGCTTCTGCCTGGACGTGCTCTTCATAAGTAGTGTGTGCTTGTGTGACGGTTTGAGTGCTGACGGAGGTGAGGGTCTGGATGGATACGTCATCGGCACCAGCTTGTGCTTGAACAGCAGCAGGAGTGACAGCAGTGATAGCGGCAGCTGCTGCCAGTGTCGTGAAGATCTTTGTGGCCGTGCGTGCCATCTCGATCATCTCCTTCGCCTGTCGGAATATCTGAATGAAACTTTTACCCTGTGCCCTTAAGAGTTCTACCCTTTCGGACACTTCTATCATATCTATCTTCTATAGCGAAAACGAACCTGCAGGAAAGCACCTAAAAACGGGACTCCAGTCCCAGAAACAGCTAACCAAAAGTCCTATATTTGCAGGTTATCGCCATAATCATTCCCCCGATATCTTCATAGAACATTCAGTGTTTTCCCAGATTTAAGGATAGCTATCATAGCACGCCTTCCAGAAGCTATTCCCATTCAACAAATATTAACTTTACCCCTCAAAGCGTTAACTCTTGTAAACAAATATATGTCCCGTACACCACCGCCACACCAAGGTCCCAAAAAACACCCATATCAGGGAGGTAGACCGCGGACTAAGAACCCGCCCACCAACAAAAGCCCCCGCACATGCCGCAACTAATACGACAAAACTTCTGTTAATCACATTCGTTGGAACGGTGTACTATGACCCCCTTCTTAAAGTAAAGTGACTGCCAACAAACCCCCACCCCTACGCGGCTATTTTCCCAGAAAAGCCCATGTATAACAGGGACTAAAACCCCAGATTTACACACAGGCAAAAAAGTGCAAAAAAGTAACTTAAATCACAAAAATCGGGTAACGCGCGCTCTAAAAACAGCCAAAAACACCCAAAACGGGACCCCCGACCCACATATTACGGCCCTATCGGCACACACAACACGCAACCAAAGACTGGAAACAGAAAAACTGCTTACTGAATCCTTACAAAAACCTTACTTTTAGCGTCCAAAAAATACTGCGAGAAACCCCAAGCCATTTCTTGTAGACAATGACAAAAATGTGTCATAGCATACTCATATCGTGGTATGACATCCATGTGATCAACGATGATAAAAGTCGGCAATCCCGACTTGCGCAATAACTGTTTTGTCCATTAACCCGAAAGGAAATCAAATGACAAACTCTGAAGATCGTATCAAGCAGGTTGCTGCGGAAATCCAGAAGGATTGGGATACTAACCCCCGTTGGAAAGGTATCGAGCGCAAGTACTCTGCAGAACAAGTAGCACGTCTGCGTGGTTCAGTAACAGAGGAGCATACGCTTGCACGCCGCGGCGCTGAAAAGCTGTGGGATCTTCTCCACACAGAAGATTATGTCCATGCTCTTGGTTCGATCACAGGTAACCAGGCAGTTGAAATGGCAAAGGCTGGCCTGAAGGCTATCTATCTTTCTGGTTGGCAGGTCGCAGGTGACGGCAACTCCGCTTCCGAAACCTATCCCGATCAGTCCCTCTATCCTTATGACTCCGTCCCGAAGATGGTTCGCCGTATCAACAACGCTCTTGTGCGTGCTGATCAGGTTGACTACTCCGAGGGCAAGGAAATGATTGACTACTTCTTGCCAATCGTTGCAGACGCAGAGGCTGGCTTCGGTGGTCCTCTCAATGCTTTCGAACTTGCTAAGGCAATGGTGCGCGCAGGTGCAGCAGGTATTCACTATGAGGATCAGCTCTCCAGCGAGAAGAAGTGCGGCCACCTCGGCGGTAAGGTTCTTATTCCTACCCAGCAGCACATCCGCAACCTCAACGCTGCACGTCTTGCTACCGACTGCGAGGACGTCCCCACGCTTATCGTGGCACGTACCGATTCGCTCGGCGCAAACCTCATCACCTCTGATATTGATGAGACAGACAAGCCATTCATTACTGGTGAGCGCAGCCCCGAGGGCATGTACTACACGACTCCTGGCAAGGACGTCGTTATTGCACGTCTTCTCAAGTTCGCTCCCTATGCCGATCTTCTCTGGGTCGAGACTGAGACTCCAGATGTCGATTTGGCACGCGATATCGCCGAAGCTGTCAAGGCAGAATATCCGGACAAGATGCTTGCTTACAACTGCTCGCCGTCCTTCAACTGGAAGGCCAAGCTGGACGACGACCAGATTGCCAAGTTCCAGAAGGAGCTCGGTGCGATGGGCTACGCATTCCAGTTCATCACCTTGGCTGGCTTCCACCAGATCAACTACGGCATGTTCGATCTCGCATACGGCTATGCACGCGAAGGCATGACCGCTTACGTCCGCTTGCAGGAGCAAGAGTTCGCTGCCGAGGAGCGCGGCTACACAGCCACCAAGCACCAGCGCGAAGTTGGCGCAGGCTACTTCGATCAGGTCTCTGTTGCTGTTAACCCCGATTCCTCGACTCTGGCACTCGTTGGCTCGACTGAGGAAGCACAGTTCTAATTAGTCTCTAATTAGTCCACCCGCAAAGAAAGGATGAACTATGAGAGCAGAAGTGCAACCTGTTACTCTCCGCCGACCTGTTGTGGACGGGGAAGAAGTGAAGGTCTGGCGTGAGGAGGAAATCCTCACCCCAGACGCACTCGACTTCCTCAAGCGACTTCATGTCCGTTTCGCTGGTCGTCGCGCTGAATTATTGCAAGCACGCCACGATCGTCGCCAGCGTTTGGTGAACGGCTCCTTGCCGAAGTTCCTCGTGGAAACACGAGACATTCGTGAGGACGATTCGTGGAAGGTCGCTTCGGTAGCTCCTGGTCTTGAGGACCGTCGTGTGGAGATTACCGGTCCGACCGAGCGTAAGATGACAATCAACGCGCTCAATTCTGGCGCAAAGATCTGGATGGCTGACTTCGAGGACGCTAATACTCCCCACTGGGAGAATGTCATCGGCGGTCAGGTCAATTTGATGGACGCAATTCGCGGCACCATCGAATACACCAATCCAGGCAATGGCAAGGAATATCGTCTCAATTCCACCGATTTGACGGAATTGCCGACGATTCTTGTGCGCCCACGCGGCTGGCATATGGTTGAGAAGCACATCCGTGCAGGCAAAGAGAAGATGTCTGGTTCTCTTGTCGATTTCGGTCTGTTCTTCTTCCACAATGCCAAGGAGCTTCTCGCTCGTGGCCGCGGTCCGTACTTCTATCTGCCGAAGATGGAATCTCATCTCGAGGCACGTTTGTGGCACGATGTCTTTGCTTATGCAGAAGAATATCTCGAATTGCCTCACGGCACGATTCGCGCCACCTGCTTGATTGAAACAATCATGGCAGCCTTTGAGATGGAAGAGTTCCTCTACGAGCTCAAGGAGTACTCGGCAGGCTTGAATGCTGGTCGCTGGGATTACATCTTCTCGGTTATCAAGAAGTTCCGTGATTCCGGTCCGGCATGGGTCATGCCAGATCGTTCTCAGGTCACCATGACCGTCCCCATGATGCGTGCCTACACCGAATTGCTCGTCAAGACGTGCCACAAGCGTGGCGCACACGCAATCGGCGGCATGAGCGCCTTCATTCCGACGAAGGATGTTGAGCGCAATGCTGAAGTGGAGCGCATTGTCCGTGCAGACAAGTCCCGTGAAGCCGCTGACGGCTTCGACGGTTCGTGGTGTGCACACCCGGGCATGGTTTCCTTCATTAAGGACGAGTTCGATAAGGTTCTCGGCGATAACCCGAACCAAGTCTCCAAGCAGCGCCCCGATGTCGAGGTTACTGCTGAGCAGCTGCTTGATGTTGCTGCATGTGGAGGCGAGGTTACCGAAGAAGGTGTACGCCAGAACATCTCTGTCGGCGTTCGCTACCTTGAAGCATGGCTTGGGGGTAATGGCGCTGTCGGTATCTTCGGTCTTATGGAGGACGCGGCTACTGCCGAGATTTCGCGTTCGCAGATTTGGCAGTGGATTCACAATGGCACCAAGATGACCAACGGTGAAGTTGTCACTCGTGAGTACGCTGAGCGTATTCTCGAGATTGAGACTGCCCGTTTGGCTGGCGAGGTGGGCGACAACCCGCAGCGTCAGGCTAATGTCAAGCGTGCTAGTGAAATCTTCGCCAAGATTTCTCTGACCGATTACTACCCAACATTCTTGACAACACCTGTTTACGCCAACGAATTGCCGTAACGACTGTTGTCAGAAAAAACGAAGTGGGGCTTGCAACGCAAGCCCCACTTTTATACTTCTTTTTTTGTAAATAAAATGTGGCGATTATTTCCGCTTCGGTTCGTCAGGCTTGAAGCCCTCCGCGAAAATAATCGCCACACCTAAATAAAACTACTTGATGTAGGCGACGGCAAGGTTTTTCTTGCCCTTGCGCAGCAGAACAATACCACCGGGCAGGACATGCTCATCAGAGCAGACAAGCTCGTTGTCAGTGAGTTTGACATTGTTGACGCTCAAACCGCCCGAAGCGATTGTGCGCCTAGCGGCACCCAAACCTTTCTCAAGCCCTGCGTCAACAAAGGCTTGAACAAAAGGAGTGCCTAGAGAAATCTCTGCCTGAGGAAGCTCAGCAACGGCATCGCGTAGCGTCTGCTCATCCAGCCCTGCAATATCCGAGCGACCAAAGAGGGCCGCTGAGGCGTTACGAACGCGCTCTGTCGCCTCTGCCCCATGCACCCATGTCGTCACGGCCTCAGCCAAAGCACGCTGAGCTTCACGGGCGCCTGGGCGCTCTTGGACAGCAACTTCCAGTTCCTCAATTTCTTCACGCGACAAGAAAGTAAAGACCTTCAACATATGGATAACGTCCTCGTCGGCGGTATTGAGCCAGAACTGGTAGAACTTGTAGGGGCTGAACATTTCAGGATTGAGCCAAATCGCGCCACCCTCAGTCTTGCCGAACTTCGTACCGTCCGCCTTCGTAATAAGCGGATTAGTGAGCACATGGACCGATTCGCCCTCAAGCTTATGAATCAAATCCATACCGCCAATAAGATTGCCCCACTGGTCATTACCACCCAGCTCAAGGGTGCAACCGTAGCGGCGGAAAAGCTCAAGATAATCGTTGGCTTGGAGAATCTGGTAAGAGAACTCAGTGAAAGAAATACCCTCTTCACTCGCCAAACGTCTGGCCACAATATCCTTAGAAAGCATTGTGCCCATGCGGAAGTTCTTGCCCAAATCGCGCAAGAAATCGACTGCGCTCAGCTGCTCTGTCCAATCCAGATTATTGACAATCTGAGCGGGGTTATCCCCCGTAAAATCAAGCAAAGACTCCAGCTGCGAACGCAAAGCCTCTGCCCAGCCAGCCACAACATCCTTTGTGTTAAGCGTGCGCTCCCCCTTATCGCGCGGGTCGCCAATCAAGCCTGTCGCACCGCCGACAAGCGCGAGAGCCTTATGCCCTGCCATTTGCAGGTGGCGCATCACCTTGACGGCAACAAGATGCCCGTGATGCAGCGAAGGGGCAGTCGGATCGAAACCGCAATAATACGTCACAGGACCCTCATCGAGAGCATCCGATAAAGCGTCCAAATCGGTGTGCTGTGCGATGAGCCCACGCCATTGCAACTCTTCAAGAACCTCGTTCACGCTTACCCCTTTACTCGGTTTATTTGTCAATACCAGCAGACTACTTTACAGCAATGCAAAACCTGCCGCAGGCGCAAGTGAAAGCGCACACGACAGCTCACAATTGCGAAGCGTCATTGTTCGGCAACTCCGTTGCCTTCCACGTCATCGCGAGGGAGGACGAAGTCCGACCGTGGCAATCTCCAGCCCTATACTGCGGTAGTCGGACTCGAGATCGCTTCGTCGCAGGCATAGCCTGCTCCTCGCGACGACGGGTTGGGTAATTACTCCTTCGCGGTCACAACAGGAATTTCCGTTGTATCTTCCTCGTTGAGGTGACCGCCGTAAACATAGTGGTCGGTCGCACGGGAAATCACCGCTGCCAGACCAATGAGAGCGATACAGTTCGGCACAGCCATCAAAGCGTTCGTAATATCGGAGATATTCCAGACGAGATCGCCGCCGCCGATGGTTCCCCACAGGACGAAGAGCAGGAAGAACACCTGATACGGGCGAATGCCTTTCACGCCGAAGAGGTAGGTGACAGCGCGGTTGCCGTACTGCGCCCAACCGAGCATTGTCGAATAGGTGAACAGGACCATGCCCACAGACAAAACGATTGGACCGAGGACGGGAATTGCAGAGAAAGCTGTCGTCGTCAGTTGGGCTGCTGCGGTAATTTTCCCGTCAAGAATATCCGTTTGGATATCAGGGTGGGCAAGCATAGTCGAGACGAGAGTAATACCAGTGATAGCGCAGATGACGACGGTATCCCAGAATGTTCCCGTCATGGAGACGAGGGCTTGACGTGCGGGATTCTTGGTAGTCGCGTTCGCAGCAACGAGCGGAGCCGAACCCAGACCTGATTCGTTGGAGAACAGACCGCGCTTGAAACCGTACTGCAAGGCGAGCATAATGCCTGAGCCGACTGCGCCACCAAAAGCAGCTTTACCTGTGAAGGCATAAACAACAATCATCGAGATTGCCTCACCGACATACTGCCAATTCATACCGATAATCACGAGACAGCCCGCCGCGTAGAGCAGCGCCATAATCGGCACGAGCTTCTCGGTCACTCGCGTAATCGAGCGAATACCGCCCATAATGACGATACCGACCAGCACCATCAAAATTGCGCCGATGAACACGTTGGCCCATGTCATTTCGCTCGTGCCAGATTCAATAGGAAGATAGGAAGTAACAACACCCGCTAAAGCGTTGGACTGAACTGAAGCACCGATACCGAAAGAGGCGACAAAAGCAAAGATTGCGAAGGCAACAGCAAGAACTTTACCGAGGCTCTTATTCTTGAAACCGCGCTCTAAGGCGTACATTGCGCCGCCGAGCATCTCGCCGTTGGCGTCCTTAACACGATATTTGACGGAAATAAGAGTCTCAGCGTACTTTGTCGCAATACCGAAAACACCGGTAATCCACATCCAGAAGATTGCGCCAGGACCACCAGCGAGCAGACCAGTAGCGACACCAACGATATTACCTGTGCCGATTGTTGCTGCGAGCGCAGTCGTCAAAGCGCCAAATTGGGAGACATCGCCCTCCGCGTCCTTATCCTCACGGGAAAAGGAGAGTTTGATTGCTGTACCGATTTTCCTTTGAATGAACTTGGTGCGAATTGTCATGTATAGATGTGTACCGAGCAAGAGGACAATCATTGCCCAGCCCCAGACAAAACCGTCAATCGCATCAACGATATTGGCAAACGCTTCCATTACTGTACCTTTCGACTAGGAAGTTGTTTATAGGCTAATAATACGGGAATCAGTGAAAAGACGTGCTTTTTCAAGCTGAGAATGCAATGTGGCGATTTGCTCGCTCACACGCTCGGGAGCAGTACCTCCGCGCCCTGTGCGCGCACGCACCGAGCCCTCGATAGTCAAAACCGAGCGCACATCTGGGGTCAATCGCGCATCGATAGCAGCGAAATCGTCGTCAGACAAATCCGCCAGCTCAATCCCCCGCTTTTCGCATGTCGAGACGCAGGCACCGGAAATCTCATGCGCCTCACGGAATGGCACACCGTTTTTGACGAGCCACTCTGCGATATCTGTTGCCAAAGAGAAGCCTTGCGGGGCAAGCTCTGCCATGCGCTCATAGTGCAGGCGCATAGTCGCAATCATGCCCGTAACCGCCGGCAGAAGAACATCGAGCTGGTCAATCTGGTCAAAAATCGGCTCTTTATCTTCTTGTAAATCGCGGTTATACGCCAAAGGCAGGCCTTTAAGCGTGGCAAGCAGACCCGTCAAGTCACCAATCAAACGCCCTGCCTTACCGCGTGCAAGCTCAGCAACATCGGGATTCTTCTTTTGGGGCATAATGGACGAACCTGTCGAATAGGCATCGTCGAGGGTGACGAAATCAAACTCTTTGGTATTCCAGATAATGATTTCTTCACTGATACGGGAAATATCGACGCCGATTTGAGCCATGATATAGGAAAACTCGGCAGCGATATCGCGTGAGGCTGTGCCGTCGATAGAATTGTCCGTCACGCCGTCGAAACCTAAATCTGCGGCGACTGCCTCAGGGTCAAGCCCCAAAGTATTGCCTGCGAGCGCCCCGGAACCGTAGGGGCTTGCCGCTGCGCGCTTATCCCAGTCGATAAGGCGCTCAATATCACGCAACATTGGCCACGCATGAGCGAGAAGCTGGTGGGCGACAAGAACAGGCTGGGCATGCTGCATATGGGTGCGCCCAGGCATGATAGCGTCCCCAGCTTTGTCGGCCTGCTCAGCAATCGCCTGGACAGTATCAAGCAGCTTTCCGCCAATAATCCGCGCTTCATCACGCAGATACATGCGAATGAGTGTGGCAATCTGGTCGTTGCGTGAGCGCCCCGCACGTAGCTTGCCTCCCAGCTGCGCTCCGGCACGCTCAATCAGACCGCGCTCTAAAGCCGTGTGGACGTCCTCGTCGTCCACATCGGGCGCAAAAGTGCCTGCTTTAATATCATTGTCAAGCTCGTCCAGAGCGCTGAGCATTCCACTCAGCTCATCATCGGTCAACAGACCGGCACCCGCGAGCGCGCGAGCATGGGCGCGAGAGCCTGCAATATCGTAGTGGGCAAGCCGCCAATCAAAATGGGTCGAGCGCGAAAGCTCGGTCAGTGCATCGGCAGAGCCGCCACTGAAACGTCCACCCCATAGGGCAATATGTTCACTCATGTGTGTAATCCTAACCGAGATTTTCGTATCTGAGCACTCTATCTCGCCTAGACTGTGACCATGAAGATTGCGAATTTCCTCAAAGAGTGCGATTTTAGCCCCGAAGAATGGCTGGAGCTCATCGATTTGGCTGCCCAGCTGAAAGCCGAGCGCGCGAGCGGCACCGAAACTCAGCGCCTTACCGGCAAAGCGATTGCCTTAATTTTTGAAAAAACATCGACACGTACCCGTACCGCTTTTGAGATTGCGGCTTTCCAGCAAGGCGCATACACCACCTATCTGGATCCCGTCAGCTCGCAGCTGGGACATAAGGAGTCTGTTGCCGATACTGCGCGCGTTTTGTGCCGCACCTATGACGGTATCGAGTTCCGCGGCGCCTCGCATGACGATATCGAGACGCTCGCCGAGTATTCCGATGTGCCCGTCTTTAATGGTTTGACTGACGATTGGCACCCGACCCAAATGCTTGCGGACGCTTTGACAATCCGTGAACACGTGAACAAGCCTTTTACCGAGGTGGCACATGCCTATCTGGGAGACGCGCGTTTTAATACGGGACGTTCCCTGCTGGTGTCGTCTGCCATGTTGGGCATGGACGTGCGTATTGTTGCACCAAAGGAATATCAGCCCGATACGGAGGCTATCGAGATCGCCCAGGCAATGGCTGAGAAAACTGGTGCGCGCATTACTATCACTGATGATGTGGCAGAGGGCGTGCGTGGTGCTGACGTGATTTCGACGGACGTGTGGGTGTCGATGGGCGAGCCGAAAGAGGTGTGGGCTGAGCGCATCGAGGCGTTGCGCCCCTACCAGGTCAATGCCGAGGTAATGGAAGCGACTGGCAATCCGGATGTTATTTTCATGCATTGCCTGCCCGCTTTCCATGACCTCAATACGTCGATTGGACGCGATATTTTCGAGATGACGGGCATGAATGGTTTGGAAGTGACGGACGATGTTTTCGAATCGGAAGCATCGGTTGTTTTCGACCAGGCCGAGAACCGTATGCACACGATTAAGGCTGTTCTCGTCGCCGCCCTAGCTGACGACTAGCGTCCCCTTTCTTGTCATTGCGAGCGAGCCTGAAAGGCGAGCGCGGCAATCAATAATGGACATTGCTGGCGTTGTTCGGCGTGCGTTGCACGCCTTTCACAGCTTCGTCGTTCCCTACGGTCACTCCTCGCAATGACGGTGAAGGTAAGCAAACTTACAGCCTAAAACGGCTTGCTCTGCGCTGAGCACAGGCGTAGCCTAGTGGAACAATAAGGAGCAGTAAATATGAGTAATACGCGTTATTTTACAGTTGAAGGCAGCTCACGTACCTTTGACCGCAATAAACTTTTGGCTGTTATGCTTTTTGCCTTCGGGCTTGCGCTTTTGCAGGTTTCAGCCGTCAATAATCTTCTTCCCGCCCTCGAATCAGTCAAAACAGGGCTCGGCGCCTCAGACAATGATGTCCAATGGGTGCTCTCTGGTTACGCTCTGGCTTTCGGGGTCATTCTGATTCCCGTAGGACGCTTCGGTGATATTTTCGGACGCTCAGGTGGCTTTGCTACCGGCATTGCCCTTTTCGCTTTGGCTTCCTTGGGCTGCGGTCTGGCAACTGACCCCCTCATGCTCAATATCATGCGCATTTTCCAGGGCTTTTCCGCCGGCGTTTTCTCCCCCCAGGTGACAGCTCTTATTCAAGAATATTTTGAGGGCAAAGACAGGGCGTGGGCTTTTGGCATTATGGGCCTAGTGATTTCTGCTTCTGTGGCAGCTGGCCCAGTTCTCTCCGGTCTTTTTGTCGAAACTATCGGGTGGCGCTGGGCTTTCATTATCAACTTCCCCCTCGGTGTTGTCCTCTTTATCCTCGCCCTCATGTGGCTACCTTTTGGGAAAGAGCGACGAACAATGGGGAAAAAGGGACGTGAGCTCGCCAAACGTGAGGGAATCGAGCGTCCTCCCATTGACCTCGACCCTCTCGGCAATATCCTCATTATTGTTGCCGTCATCTGTATCATGCTTCCCTTTATGACGCATTTCGTCTGGCGTTGGGCACTCTTAATTGGCGGAGTGCTGATGATAGCTCTGTGGCTGGCATGGGAATCGCATTACAAAAAAATCGGTCGCTTCCCTATGGTAGATTTGTCCCTTTTCCGCATTCCTACCTACGCTTTTTCGACAGCAGTCGTTGCCCTGCTCATGCTCGGCTCGACATCAATTTTCGTCGTCGTCGCTATGTTCCTTCAAAAGGGCCTTGGCTTATCAGCTTTAGAAACTGGCCTCATTGGCTTGCCTAATGCCCTAGTTGCAGCATATTTCTCCTTGTGGACAGGCAAACGTGCTTTTGAAAAGGGAGCGCAGATTCAATTTGCCGCTCTGGTCGCTATTGCAACTGGCGCATTGGCATCAATTCCTGCCGCATGGGCAGTCGTTCAGGGCGTAACTCCGTGGCTTATGGCTGCCCCCCTCGCTTTGTGCGGCTGGGGAATGGGCATGATTGGCTCCGCTAACCAGACTCAAGCGATGCTACAGATTCCCCCTGCGCGTGCAGGTACTGCCGGCGGCGTGCTCCAAACCTCGCAGCGCGTTACGACAGCAATCGGTAACGCTATGGTTACTGCCGTGCTTTTCATCGGGCGCGGCACGGGAGACGGACATACCCCCGCCGAGTGGTTCACAGGTTTCACTTTTGCGATGATAGTAATTTCGATTGCCCTTGTGGCTTCCGCTACCGTTGCCTTTATCTACATGCGCAAGTATCCGCATGCTGGTCCCGATTTGGTATCATCACCTCTATAAAATAACTATCACGAAAGGGCTCACCCATGACTGAGAACTACCCCTACAATTCGTTTCCAAGTAACGACAACGCTTTCCCAAGTAACGACAACGCTTTTCCAAGTAACGACAACGCTTTTCCGAGCGATGACAACGCTTCGTACCCCTCAGTGAATAACGAATCTCAATGGGCATATCAGCAGCAAGGAACTCCTGCCTATCCGGCTGCCCCCGCCCCTGTCTACGTGGTAGAACCACCGCTTGACCAGCCGTGGTACGGCATTGATATCGTCAATGCAACGAAACGCTTCTTCCAGAAATATGCGACGTTCTCTGGGCGCGCTTCGCGCGGCGAGTTCTGGTGGTCATACTTGGCACTTATCCTTGCAAGTTTTGTTCTGGGATTCGTCGAGCTCATACCAGTTATTGGGGTGATTGTTGGGCTTGTTTTCTCCTTTGGAACGATCATTCCAAGCTTGGCCGTCTCGGTACGTCGTCTACACGACACTAACCGTTCGGGCTGGTTCCTTCTCATACCTTTTGGTCTTTCGATTGTCGGTTGCATCATCCTGTTTGCGAGTTTTGTTCCCGCAATAATTGATCTTGCAGAGACTAGCAATATTGACTACATGACCGATGAAGAAGCTCTTGAACTTCTTACTCCTGTTTTTGGTGGAGCAGCGATAGCTTTAGTTCTCCTTATCATTAGCGCAATCGTCAACATTGTTTTTATGGCGAGCGCAAGTAATCCTGCAGGCGTGCGTTTTGACAAACCAGCTCCTATGCAAGGTATGCCGATGGGAACTCAAGCACTTCCTCAGTCATATCCTACTCAACCCTACTCTCAGCCAGATTATGGGCAACAGGCGTATGGGCAGCAGGCTTACGGGCAGTTCCCGACTGAACAGCAGCCACCCGAAGAGCAATCGCCTTACTCTCCCATGCAATAATCCATCCCCGTCATCGCGAGGGAGGACGATGACGAGCGGAAGGCGCACGAAAGTTCACTTTCGTGTAGCTGTAGCGAGGAAAACGTAAGAGGCGAAGCCGAATACGCAGTCCGACCGCGGCGATCAATAGTCCGTTATTGCTAGCGTTGCAACGCTGACAACTGTCCATTATTGATTGCCGCGCTCGCTATCGCTCGCTCGCAATGACGTAATAGTGAGGGGGCTTGCCACGTGGCAAGCCCCCTCGCTATTTACGAGTAAATGCTTAGTGGAGATTGGCCTCGCCCATAGCCTCGCCACGACCAAACTTCACATCACGCGCAGCAGCAAGCTTAGAGGTCAAGCCGAAGATTTCAATGAAGCCCTTGGCGTAGGACTGGTCGTAGGAATCGCCCTCGTCATAAGTAGCGAGATTGAAATCGTACAGCGAGGTCTCGCTCTTGCGACCGGTCACCACAGCACGCCCACCATGCAGAACCATACGAACGTCACCCGTCACATAGTCTTGCGTCTCGTTGATGAAAGCGTCCAAAGAACGCTTAAGCGGCGAGAACCACTGCCCCTCGTACACCAAATCAGACCAGCGGTCTGCCACTTGGCGCTTGAAACGAATCTGCTCACGGTCAAGAGTGACATTCTCCAGCTCCTTATGTGCTGCGATAAGAGCCATAGCACCCGGAGCCTCATAAATCTCACGCGATTTGATACCGACAAGGCGGTCCTCGACAATATCGATACGCCCAATACCCTGAGCACCGGCGCGGCGGTTCATCTCCTGAATTGCCTGAAGCGGAGTGACAGCCTTGCCGTCAATAGCAACAGGAATACCCTGCTCAAAGCTAATAACAACCTCGTCGGGCAGAGGCGGATATGCGGGGTCGTCCGTATAAGAATAGACATCCTTCGTCGGGGCATTCCAAATATCCTCCAAGAAGCCCGTCTCAATGGCGCGTCCCCACACATTCTGGTCGATGGAGAAAGGATTGTGATGTGTAGCCTCAATCGGCAGGCTGTGCTTATCTGCGTAATTGATAGCGAACTCCCTCGTCAACGCCAAATCGCGCACAGGAGACAGACACTTCAAATCGGGAGCAAGAGAAGTGATACCGTTTTCAAAACGCACCTGGTCATTGCCTTTGCCGGTGCAGCCGTGGGCGACAGTCGAAGCGCCAAATTGGCGTGCTGCCGTCACCAGATGCTTGACAATGACGGGACGCGAGAGAGCCGAAACGAGCGGATAGGCGTCCTGGTAGAGACCATTAGCTTTCAAATCAAGCATGCAGTATTCATCGGCGAATTCATCGCGCGCATCGGCAATATACGCCTCGACAGCGCCACAGTCGATAGCACGCTGGCGGATAGTCTCTAAATCCTCTCCACCTTGACCGACATCGACGGATACGGTCACGACTTCAGCGCCGGTCTGCTCGGCAATCCAGCCGATAGCAACCGATGTATCTAATCCGCCTGAATAGGCGAGGACTACGCGGTCTTTCTTCTCTGCCATTTTTTCTCCTTTACTCGTTGGCATCTCTGTGAAATCCGGTCGGTAGTTGTGCGACATAGTGGCTATGTCAAAGATAGTAAATGCTCCCGTAGCGATTCTGCTTGCTCTTGGCTTTCGAGGACGAGAAGCACAGTATCGTCACCCGCAATACAACCGAGCACACCGTCTAGGGCTGCCCTGTCGATACTGGAGGCAAGCAATTGTGCCGCTCCTGGTGGGGTGCGTAAGACCAGCTGATTAAAAGCTGACTGGGCGGAAATCAGCACTTCGCCACACCAGCGTTCAAGCGGGGCTTGGGTGGACTGACTGGAGCGCACTTCGGTCGGCTCAGGCACACGGTAAATCTGCTTACCCTCGCTGTCTTTGACCTTGAAAGCACCAATCTCGTCTAAATCGCGCGAGAGGGTCGCTTGAGTGACGGCAATCCCGTGCTCAGCTAAGCGAGTACGAAGTAGGGATTGCGAGCTAATCGGCTCACCGTGCAGCAACTCGCTGATGAGAGCATGGCGTGCTCCGCGAGTTGTGGGAATAGAGGAAAGGCTCGTCGTCATTTCTCCCCCTGAAACTCGGCGGCGCGGCGGCTCATTATCTCCACAAACGGCTCGAGTTCTGCGGCCGTGATGATGAGCGGCGGCGCGAGACGAATCGTCGTGGGATTGGGGGCGTTGACGATAACACCCTCACTCAAAAGCTCTTGGCGCACTGCCGTCGAATCGGCAACTTCAACTCCCAGAAGCAGGCCACGACCACGCACGGCATATCCCGCTTCTTCAAGACGCGCAGTGAGCCATGCACTGACCTCGTTCACATGCTCAAGCAGCTTTTCGACCTCGCCAAGCGTTGCCAAAGAGGCAGCGCATGCCAGAGGATTGCCGCCGAACGTCGTGCCGTGATTGCCTGGGCGGAACAGCGCTCCGGCAGCACCGATACCGATACAAGCGCCGATAGGCACTCCCCCGCCGAGACCTTTCGCCAGCGTAATAACATCAGCCTTGACGTAAGGACTTGAGGCAAGCCATCTGCCCGTGCGCCCCATACCCGTTTGAACTTCGTCAATCACCAGCAGGGCATTGTGCTGATCACAGAGCTCACGGGCGCGCTCCATAAAACCGTACACCAGCGGAATCACGCCTGCTTCGCCTTGAATCGGCTCAAGGAAAAGAGCAGCAACATTATCGTCAAAAGCAGCCTCAAGCGCACTAATTTCTGGCTCGATAAACTCAGCCACACCAGCCAACGGCTCGAAAGGCTCGCGATAGGCTTCCTTATGCGTCAGCGTCAACGCGCCCATGGTGCGACCGTGGAAAGAATGAGCCAAAGCGAGCACCCTGCCGCCTTTTTTGTGCAGGCGCGTCAGTTTCAACGCCGCTTCATTGGCTTCCGTCCCCGAGTTCGTGAAAAAGACACGCGCAGACGAGGCGTCATAGCCCTCTGCTCCCACAATCTCTTGGAGCTTCTGTGCTAGCGAAATCTGGGCGGGGGTGGCAAAGAAATTCGAGACGTGAATCAGCTCGCCTGCTTGACGCGAAAGAGCCTCAAGCAATGCAGGATGGCGATGCCCGAGCGCATTGACGGCAATTCCCGCCAACAAATCGAGATAACGCCGCCCGTCACTATCCTCAACATAGACACCGTCACCACGAGTCAAGACAAGCTGGGGCTTGCCAAAAGTGTCCATGAGGGCAGAAGCATAGGCTTCATACATATCACTCATCGCAGCCACAATCCTCGCTGTCAGAGCCGTGGACGAGCGTGCCTATACCAGCGTCCGTAAAGACTTCCAAAAGCATGGAATGAGCCATGCGCCCATCGATAATATGAGCCCCCTGAACTCCACCGTCGATAGCGCGCACGGCAGCTTCCATCTTGGGAACCATACCCGAATCTAGATCGGGTAGCATGGCGCGCAAATCTTCGACGCAAATCCGTGAAATCAACGAATCCTTATTCGGCCAATCAGCATACAAGCCCTCTACGTCGGTGAGCATAAGAAGCTTGGCAGCGCCCAGTGCCACCGCAATCGCAGAAGCAGCAGTATCTGCATTGACATTGAGAACTTCCGTTGGCACATCCATATCGAGAGCAACAGTTGAGACGACAGGGATATTTCCCGCTTCCAAAACAGACAGGATTGCTTCCGGATTAACAGTCTCAATATCGCCAATCTGCCCAATATCAACAGGCTGGTTGTCGACAACCGCCTTGCGACGGCGACCGCACAAGAGCGAAGCGTCCTCACCTGACAGACCGACAGCATACGGGCCGTACTGGTTCATCAGGGAAACAATTTCGCGCTGCACTTTGCCCGTGAGCACCATGCGCACGATATCCATTGTCTCGGCGCTCGTGACGCGGAATCCTCCACGGAACTCAGCCTCGACACCGGTCTTTTCCAGCATGCGGTTGATTTGCGGGCCGCCGCCGTGGACGACCACGGGACGAATACCGACATGGTGGAGGAAGAGAATGTCTTGGGCGAAGGCGTGGCGTAGCTCGTCGCTGACCATCGCATTTCCGCCGTATTTGACGACGACGGTCTGCCCAGCGAACTCCCGTATCCACGGAAGAGCCTCGATGAGGACATGTGCTTTCGCGTGAGCATCGCTCAAACGCTTCAAAATTGTGTCGTGATTTTCGCTCATGATGAATACGCCGAATTCTCCTCAACATAGGCATGAGTGAGGTCATTCGTCAGGACGGTGACTTCCTCGCTGCCTGCTTTCAGGTTGATATCAATGGTGACGAGACGCTCGTCCATGGAGACGAGGTTTCTGTCCTCGCCTACTCCACCGTCCTTGCAAACCATGACGCCGTTGATGGACACATCGACTGCGCCGGCATCGAACGGTGCGACGGATTCGGGGACGGTTCCGAGTGCCGACAGGACGCGCCCCCAATTGGGGTCGTTTCCAAAAATGGCACATTTGAGCAGGTTAGAGCGGGAAACCGCGCGCGCCACGGCAAGGCCTGCTTCTTGGCTGCTTGCTCCAGTGACGGTGACGCGAATATCGTGGCTTGCACCCTCTGCGTCAGCAATGAGCTGGGCTGCCAAGTCTTGGGCAACTTTCGTCAAATCAGCTGTGAAGCTGGCGAGCTCGGGGCGCACGCCGCTTGCTCCGGAAGCGAGTAAGAGGACGGTGTCGTTTGTGGACATACAACCGTCTGAGTCAATGCGATTGAAAGACTGTGCGACTGCCGCTTCAAGCGCGCTTTGGGCGTCGGCCGGTTGCAAGGAAGCGTCAGTGGTGATGACGACAAGCATGGTTGCCAGTTCGGGCGCGAGCATTCCGGCACCTTTTGCCATACCGCCGATTGTGTAGCCCGCTTCGCTGGTGAGGACAGCGGTTTTGGGGCGCGTATCGGTGGTCATAATGGCTTCAGCCGCGTCCTGCCCACCATCCTCAGAGAGGTTTTCGAGGCAGTATGCTGTGCCGGCGAGAACAGCGCGCATATCGAGGCGCTCACCGATAAGCCCTGTCGAGCAGACAGCTACTTCGCCTGCGGGCAGGTCAAGGCCTCTGGCGATAGCGTGCGCGGTTTTGACAGTGTCACCGTATCCTCCGGCGCCGGTGCAGGCGTTTGCCCCACCAGAGTTGAGAACGACAGCATGGAATGTGCCATCAACCGCCGAGCGCGTCCATTCGACAGGCGCGGCATAGACGCGATTGCTTGTGGTAACGCAGCCGGCGGAGAACTCTGGGCCGTCATTGACGACGAGCGCCATGTCTTTCGCGCCTGTCGCTTTGAGTCCGCAGGCTACTCCTGCGGCGCGGAATCCTTGTGGTGCGGTTACGCTCATGGTGCTACTCCGTTCACTATAAGTCCTGTATTTTCGGGCAGGGACAGGGCGCAATTCAGGGATTGAATGGCTGCTCCTGCCGTTCCTTTAACGAGATTGTCAATAGCGCAGATTGCGGTGATACGCTCGCCGTCACGGTCAAGGCCTGCCCATACGAGGGCGGTGTTTGCTCCGGTGACGGAAGCCGAGGTGGGTGGCGTATCGACGGTGTGCAGGAATGGCTCACTCGCATATGCCTGCGCGTATGCGTCTTTCACGTCGCTGTCGGTGATGCCGTCTGCGGCGGGCATGGAGACGACGGCGAGAATGCCGCGGCTCATTGGTACGAGGACGGGCGTAAAGGCGAGGCGGGCAACCTGTCCGCCGGCTGTGCGCAGGTTTTGTGCGATTTCGGGGATGTGGCGGTGCGTGCCGCCGACGGCGTAGGGGGCGGCTGCGCCGAATGCTTCGGAGGCCATAAGGTGACTTTTCATGGCTTTACCTGCGCCCGAATAACCCACTGCGAGGGTGGCGACAATATCGCTATCCGGCTCGGCAGGAGTCAGCCCTGCACCCACTGCAACCTGCGCAGCGAAAGTGACAGCGCTGGCATTACAGCCGGGAGCAGCAATGCGCTTGGTTGCGCCGAGCAGTTCACGCTGGCTCTCGCCCTCTGCCCGTATCAACTCGGGCATACCGTAAGTCCACGGCTGCGCAGGTTCGCTACCGTAGAAATCCCGCCAGTCTTGCGGGTTTTCTAGGCGGTGGTCTGCACCTAAATCGATGATAATTGTCTCGGGATTGAGAGCTTCGATTGCGGCTGTTACTTCGCCTGATGCCCCGTGCGGAAGCCCGAGGATTGCGATATCAGCGTCTGCGAGAATGGCAGGGTCTGTTGCCTGCAATTCCATATCTGCGTAAGTAAGCAGGTGTGGCTGGTGTTCGCCGAGGAGCCCCCGCGAACTTCCTGCGCATACTGCGCTTACGTCAAGTTCTGGGTGCTCGGCGATAAGGCGAAGCACTTCTCCGCCTGCATAACCTGTCGCGCCTGCGATTGCTACCGTCCATGTCATATGCATAACTATACGCTCCCCTGCATACTTTCTGCATATCCCCTCCTAGGCTATCCCTCACACTCCCCTCACCCCTGCACACCCCACCTGGCCACGAGGAGTTTCACGAGTAGCAACGACAAGCGCACAATAAGGCGACTTTTTCTGTGATAGCAGCTTTTTTGCCTGTTTTTCTTTCTGTGTTAGCAGTAAAAATGCTATAATTATTTTCTGTGTTAGCAACAACGATGAGGAGTTTCCCCTATGCTTAAGCGAAAAGCATACAATGAAATGCTTGCGTGGAAAAAATCTGCACACTCACAAGCTTTACTTGTTGCCGGCGCTCGTCAAATCGGAAAAACTTTCCTTATCGACGAGTTTGCCCGCAACGAGTATCCTGCTCATATAAAAATAGATTTCCTCAATGACGCAGATGCTGTAGTCCTATTTGGTAGCGCAAAAAATGCAGATGACCTCATAGAACGTCTCAGTTTGCGTGCAGGAAAAGCAATTTCTCCAGGTCAGACACTTATCTTTTTTGACGAAGTTCAAGAAGTTCCCAACATTATCACTCTGTCAAAATATCTTATTCAAGATGGCAGATTTCCAGTTATTATGTCTGGCTCAATGCTTGGCGTGGAACTTCGACATGTTCAATCTCTACCCGTGGGCTATATGCACATTCTCGATATGTTCCCTCTCGATTTTGCGGAGTTCTGCAAAGCTCTAGGAGTGCCTGACACATTAATGCGCGCAATACGTGAATGCTTCGTGACTAAAAAGAGTGTTGAAAGCGCGCTTCATGACGAGTTCGTTCGTCTTTTTCGCCTTTACATTACAATCGGCGGAATGCCTCAAGCAGTACAGACATATATCGACACGAAAGGTGACCTTGGAGCAGTACGTGATATTCAAAGCGATTTGCTGCGCTTGTATCGCGAAGATATTGCAAAATATGCTGGAAAACGGGCATTACACGTTAAAGCCATCTTTGACGCTATACCTAGCCAACTCAACAAAGAAAATAAACGCTTCGAGTTGAAAACGTTAGGTGAGAACTCGCAATTTTCACGTTTTGCGAATGATTTCGCGTGGATTGTAGGCGCAAATAGTGCCTTGAAAACAAATAACGTCACAGAGCCTAAATACATGCTCGCGCGTACTGAAGAGGTAAATCGTTTCAAACTGTATCAATCCGACACAGGTATGCTCATGCGCCAGTATCCTCCTAACGCTTCTCTTGACGTTATTGCCGGAGCTAGAGCGGTGAACTTTGGTGGGGTGTATGAGAATATCGTGGCGCAAGAATTGACAAGTGCACATATTCCTTTGCGCTATTACCATTCAAATCGACGAGGTGAAGTAGATTTTTTGGCAGAAACACGTCAGAGCGGTGTTGTAGCTATCGAAGTTAAATCGGGCAAGGATTACAAAAAGCATACTGCTTTGAACACTCTGCTAGGCGTAAGCGATTACGGCGTAGAGTCAGCCTTTGTTCTATCCGAAGCCAACGTAAGTGTGAAAGAACGTGCGGGGAAACCTGTTTATTACATTCCCTTGTACATGCTCCCTTTTATTGTAGAAGATTTTGCCAGTGACGCCAGTTCGGTGAACGACGAAACTTTGAGAAAGAAACTCGTTGTTGAGCCTCCTGATTTTTCTGCGTGGCAATAGTTACTCTCTAAGACTCTACGTCGTTGTTCGCCAGGGGCGCTCCTCACGATGACGACTAGCGCTAGAGTTGGACTTTTTTGAGGAGGGAAATGTCCGACCAAAGCTTCGCGTAGTCTTTGAGGGAGGCTTCGAGAGGGTCAAGGATATGCGCGCGGGCTTCGCGGGTGATAGACGCCGTCATGTCTTTGGTGATACGCCCACGCAGACGCTTCGCGCCACGCTTGATGAGCGCCGATGAAACCAGCGACAACAGCAGGCAGAGCAGCAGCCCCCCAACGAGCATAAGAGCCGGCAGTGGGAAAATAGAAATCATGGGCGGGTCAGGCAGCTGAATCTTCAGCCACTCCCCGAAATGAATGAGAAGTAGCCAGACAAGCCCGGCAATAGCAGCAAAAGTGAAAAGCCATTGCAGGATATTGACGAGCCTCCACCAGACGGGGTGCGCCTCTTGCCCCAAATCCGTCTGTTGAATAATCTGGTCGCACGAATCGAGCAGGGTATCAGTATGGGCTTGGCTGTCGTCGAGAATATCGCGCCGCCACGAGCGAGGTAAATCGGCACTCGCTTCCTCGGTGTAGCGCCGCACAGCCGCCGAAGCAGCACTGCGAGCCGAAGCCGAGGCGCGCACGGAAGAAGCACCAATCGCCTGCTCGCCCTCCACAGAAATCTCTTTTTTCTTCAATCCCGTCAAATGCAGGCGCGCAAGGGGATCAGTCTTTGAGCCAATCCAACGAATGAGTGGCCATCGTGTTGATTTCTTTCCGCGACGAATATAAGAAGCACCAGCGGCTTCGACGACGATATTCGCCCCCGCACCCTTAGCGATCTTCGTTGCCACAGGGGTAAAATCTGCAAGCTTTCTACTGCTTGGCGCTCTGCCATCCTCGCTGGCGATACGCTCCTGATAGCCGGTGGCATAGGTGCGCATATCCGCAGCTACACGCTCCAAGGCAGCCCGCTTCTTCGCCGCCATATCGGCAAGGCGCTCACGCAAAGCCGCAACACCCTCGCCCGTCGCCGCAGACACAGGCTGGACATCCAGCTTCAAGCCCTCGTTGGCAAGCAGAGCCGTCACATCCCTCAAAAGCCCCTCGCGTTCAGCAGCAGGCACTTTATCAATCTGATTGACGACGACGAGCATGACTTTCACGTGTTCGGTCATGGAGCGTAGATAGTCCTCATGGATGACGGCATCAGCGTATTTTTGCGGGTCAAGCACCCATACCAGCACATCAGCCTGTTTAATGAGGCGCCCCGCCTCACGGCGATTAGATTCCTCGGTCGAGTCAATATCGGGCAAATCGACCAGTACAAGATTTTCAGGGACAGCCGGAGAAATATAGCGGTGAGGAATATCGAGAATATCGAGGCTCGCTCCCACATCGCGTGAAGAAATAGCCAAAGGAGACGAGGTCGTGGGACGGGTCGGGGCAACGCGGGCAACCTCCTCACCCACTACGGCATTGACAAGGGATGACTTTCCGGAGCCTGTTGCACCGGCAAAAACAGCGATTGTCGCGTCATCGGTGCTGCTCAGACGGGCGCGTGCCCGCTGGAGTAGAGAGTGCGCTTGCTCGTCAGTCTCATGAAAATGCTGTTCACCTACGCTTACAGCGCTCTCAAGGCTCGCAATTGCCTTATCTAGCTTACTCATCTCGCCCCCTCCCTACTTTTCTCGTTCGGCCTGCTCGAAAGCCTCAATGAGAGCGTCGCGCCACAGGCCAACCTCGCCTATACCATCAAGCGCCTCATATAAAGGCGCAGAGTCCGTACCCAAAAACTCTCGCGTGCGCGAAAGGAAAGACTCGCGGGCCTTTGAGGACATGCGGCGTACTGCGTCGTCACCGAAAACCGCTTCGAGGACGCGCTCGGCGAGAACGGCCGTACCGCCTGCAACAGCCACTTCCCCACCAGTCAAGCCCGATGTTGACGCAAAAATAACAATCATCAGGGCCGCCCCTAGCGCATTGACCGACCAGGACAAAATCTTGGCTGTCGCACGCTTGGACTGCCCCTCACTGCCGATCATCTCTAACAGCTCACGCTGCCACTCGCGCACGAGGCGAGCACCGGCATCATAGCGTTGCTCATGGCTGCGCAGCCCGGCATTAGCCTGCACCAAGCAATCGCGAGCGCCACCACGCTGCTCCCACGCCGATTGAGTCTGAGCAATCGCCTCTTCGGCTTGGGACACAATCAAATCGAGCAGGGTATCCTCAATTGCTTCTTCGACCTGCACAAAATCACGGTCTTTGCCGCGCCCACGGAATATTGCGCTGATGCGGTCACGCACAGAAGCCACACCAGATTCCAAGCGCTTCATCAAGTCACCCGTGCCGACAATCTCCTGCCAACGCTCAAGGACTTCCCCGCGCAGGAGCGTACCATCGGCAAGACCGGCAGCGATCTCCTTATCAGCCTGGGCAAAAGCACGCTGAATATCGGTGCGCATCTGCTCAACGATAGCGACCTGCTCATTTGCACCCGTCAAAAGAAGCTCATGCCCGCCCAGCAGCTTCTCGACCGCACCGCCGAGGGTCTGACGGGCGACATTGGCGCGCGCCCCTGCATCGTGCGCAATCCCCTCAAGCCAGCCACGAAGCGGCCCGATATTGTCGAGAGGAACAAGACCGTCACCATCCAAACCTTCGGAGATGACAAAGAGGGGCGCATTGCCCAAGCCACGCTCACTCAAACGCGCATGCAAATCGGCACGCACGGCAGGAGCATCACCGAGGGGAACCCTGTCAAGCACAACGGCGATAACAATATCGCGCGAAGCGGCTTCGTCGAGCATCACCCACGGCACTGCATCCGCATAACGCGCAGCCGTCGTCACAAACACCCACAAATCGGCAGCACTGAGCAACTGGAATGCCAAACGGCGATTTTCTTCGACCACCGAATCAATATCGGGCGAATCAAGCAAAGCCAACCCCTGCGGAACCGCCTCACTTGCAACCAAGGCGAGCTCATTATGCGAACTCTCCCCCTCTGCCTGCCCGGAGACCCGCGCCAAACCGGGCAGCACGCGGGAGTCGGTGAACCAGTGAGCGTCCTGAGGATTATGAATAAGCAGCGGGCGGCGCGTGGTGGGGCGTATCGCCGAAGCACGCGCAATATGCTGCCGCAGCAGGGAATTGACAAGTGTTGATTTTCCTGAACCGGTCGAGCCGCCGACCACCGCAATCAAAGGGGCGTCTAAGCTGGCGTAGCGCGGCAAGATATAGTCCTCAAGCTGGTGGACGATATCTTTACGTACTTCTTCTGCATCTTCGGCGTGCGCGCTCGGCACGGGAAAAGTCATGCCCGCCAATACGCGGCGCAGATTTTCCAAAGCTTCAGGCAGTGACATTATGCTTCCCCATTCAACTGCGGATAGAGATCCTCGCTCGGCGGCGACCACGTGTTCGCGTCAGCGCTCACTTGCTCACCGCTGCGAATATCTTTGACCTGTTCGCCCTCGTCGGTCGAGAACCACACATAGGGTATGCCGCGGCGGTCAGCGTGACGGATTTGTTTACCGAATTTTGCCGAGTTAGGCGACACATCAGCGGGAATGCCGCGCTGGCGCAGTGCCATCGCAGTACGGCTTGCGCTCAAACGTTCGCTTTCGTCATTGACCGCGACGAGCACACAAGTGGGAACTTTGCGTGAGGCTTGGACGAGCCCGCTACCGATAACACGCGAAAGCAGGCGCGAGACGCCAATAGACAAGCCAACTCCCGGATAGGTTTTCTTGCCGTCAGAGGCGAGGGCGTCATAGCGTCCGCCCGAGCAGACTGAGCCGAGATCTTCGTGCCCGATGACAGTCGATTCAAAGACTGAGCCAGTGTAATAGTCCAGGCCGCGCGCAATACGCAAATCCGCAACGAGAGAGCCCTCGATAAGGTCATTTGCTCCCTCGATGAGACGCACAAGCTCATCAAGCCCCTCATCGAGAAGTTCACTTCGCGCACCCAATTCCAGCACGCTCTCGGCAACCGAAGCGTCCGTGCCCGTGATGTCCGCCAGCGCGAGGGCTTTGCGCGCCTGCTCTTCGCTTGCCCCGACACGCTCTGCGAGCAGTTCGGCGACAACGTCCGGGCCGACTTTGTCGAGTTTATCGACAATACGCAGGGTTTCTTCGACGTCCTCGATACCGATTGCCTCGTAGAAGCCTTGGGCTACTTTGCGGTTGGAGGCGCGCACGACAACGCGCGGAATGGGCAGCTTGGACAGCGCATCGACCATGACAAGCGGCAGCTCGATGTCGTGGTGGAATGCGAGGGTGTCTGCGCCGACCACATCCACATCGGCTTGGATAAATTCGCGGAAACGCCCGTCTTGGGGGCGCTCGCCGCGCCACACTTTTTGAATCTGGTAGCGCTTAAAGGGAAAGTCGAGCTTGCCCGCATTTTCGAGGACATAGCGTGCGAGCGGCACGGTAAGGTCAAAGTGCAGTCCGAGCTCAGCCTTTTGCCCCTCTTCGCCCTGCAAGCGCGAGAGAACATAGACCTCTTTAGACGTCTCGCCCTTACGCAGGAGCTGTTCAAGGGGCTCAACCGCGCGAGTTTCAATCCCCGAAAAACCGTGCAGCTCAAAAGTCTCGCGCAGAGTGTCGAGCAGGCGCTGTTCGACAATGCGGTCTGCTGGCAGCCATTCAGGGAAACCTGAGAGCGGCGCAATCTTCATCTGTGTTCTCCTCGATTTGACACCTATCAATATCCACAGCTAATCGTAGCGAGTATGCGCGGCGAAAGTGCTTTTTAACGCGGAATGTACTCCCCTAGTTAAATATCGCTCGCGCAGGCGTGACGCAAATAAGGGTTGATTTCCGCCTCGATAGCAACGGTCGAGGGATGCCCGTGGCCTGGGAAGAATGCAGTGTCGGGGGCGATAATCTGGCTGAGAGTGCGCAGGGATTGCACCATTTCTCTGTCGTCTCCGCCGGGCAGGTCTGTGCGACCGATTGAACCGGCAAAAAGGACGTCGCCGGTCAGGAGGTATTGTCCGCTGACGGTATCCGGGAGCTGTGGTGTTTCTTCATCGGGGGTGATTGTTCCACCGAAAAGGAAAATAGTTGAGCCCTCGGTGTGTCCGGGCATGGGTATGGCGCGCAGGGCGACACCAGGGACGAGTTCTGCTCCGCCACCGACGAAGAGAGAGGGCGGTATTTCTTCGACGCGCGCGGGACGTTCCCATACATGCCCAGATTCGCGCTCAAAAGGTGAGGCTGAAAATGCTGTGTAGTGGGCGGGGTCGTCCAGACGGTAGAGGTCTGGGGCAGAAACATAAACAGGCACGTCCTCGCCGACAATGACGGGGGCGTCCCAACAGTGGTCGGAGTGCCCATGCGTCAGCAGAACTGCCCCAAGGGAAAGCTCGTGCTTTTTCAGACTCGCCTCAACCCATGGCGCACTTTTCGCTCCTGGGTCAATGACGAGCGCTACGCGCTGGGTATCGTCAGCGAGAATGTAGCAATTGGCTTGTAGTGTCGTATTGCTATTGCGAAGAAATATCATGCCCTCAACGCTATACCTTATCCCTCCCCTACGCCACTCTTTCCCGCACGTCTGCCCTCTCCATTTGCACGTGGGCTTGTGATGTGGGCTGGGGCGTAGAGAAAACACAAGGAAAAAACGTGCGAAAAGACGTAGAATATGGAACGCTAAAACAAATGCACAACGCTACGTACGGCACATCGTGCCGTCTCCATAAGGAGCACATATGTCCGATAAGAACGACACTTCCACAGCTCGTGATGTCGAGCGCGGCCCTCTCGTTGACGGTTCGCACATTATTCCACCTACCGAGCGAGCACAGGTTGAACAGGTAACACCCGCTGTTGCAAGCTCGCCAGATTCACCCGAATCGGCGCCCTCACCAGCCTCAGCACCCTCACCCAAGTCAGCCCCTTCGCCTGCTTCAGCCCCCTCAGCTGACACTCCTGACGAAGCTGCCAAAGCAGACAAGGAAAGCAAGACAGAGGAAAAAGTGGTTGCGAAAAAGACATCTGCTGTAAAGAAGTCGCCTGCATCGGACGAAGAATCGGACAAAGAAAAGTCAGAAAAGACAGAAGAGCCAAAAAAGGAAAAAGAAGAAAAACCGGAAGAAGCAGCTTCTACTCCTAAGCCGCGTCCTATTCCGCGCCCGCGCCCAGCAGCCACTCCTGCTGCCCCTGCCGCTTCAAGCACAGCCGACGCGGAAGCTGTGCGCTTGGCAGCTGCGTGGGGTCGCGTTGATGACGAAGGCACTGTCTATCTGCGCTCGGCAGATGGTGAGCGCGCTGTCGGCCAGTACGCTGCCGGCGGCTCCAATGATGACGCTTTGGCTTTCTACGCCGAGCGCTATGTTGCTCTGGCAGGTCAGGTTTCCCTGCTTGAATCTCGCGTGGAAAATATCAGCCCTGAAGAAGCAGGACAATCCCTCAAGGCTTTGGAAAAGCAGCTGAAAGAGCCAGCTGTTGTTGGCGATGTCGAGGCCCTGCGCACGCGCGTTGCCAGCTTGAAAGAGCGCGTTGCTGAGCGCCGCGAGGAAATACAGGCTGCCCGTCAAGCTGCCAAGGCTGAAGCTCTCGAAGCACGCACGAAGCTTGTTGAGCGCGCCGAGGCTATCGCAGCGAAGAATCCTTCAAAGATTCACTGGCGCAATTCCCGCGAGGAACTCTCTAAGATTTTTGACGATTGGCAGGAGGCTCAGCGCAGCGGTCCACGTATTGACCGTCCCACCGAGGAAGAGCTCTGGCATCGTTTCTCGCGTGCCCGCTCGCAATTTGATCGTATGCGTCGCCAGCATTTCACCCAGCTTGAGGCACATCGTGCCGAGGTGATCGACACAAAGATGAAGCTGGTCGAGCAGGCAGAGAAGTTGCAGGATTCGACAGAGTGGAATCAGGGCGCTGCCCAGTTCCGCTCTCTCATGGATCAGTGGCGTAAGGCTGGTCGCGCCTCCCGCAAGGATGACGATAAGCTTTGGGAGCGTTTCCATACGGCACAGCAGAAGTTCTTTGACGCGCGCTCTGCTCATTTCGCACAGCGTGACGAGGAGCAGGAGGCGAATCTGGAGGCAAAGCTGAAGCTTGTCGCCGAGGCTGAGGAGATTCTTCCAGTCACCGATATTGAAAGCGCGCGCACTACGTTGCGCTCCATTCAGGATCGCTGGGAAGAAATCGGCATGGTTCCACGCAACGCTATTTCCCGCACCGAAGGTCGCCTGCGCGAAATTGAGGACGCCCTGCGCAAAGCGGAAGCTGACCGCTGGAAGGCGACCGACCCGCAAAAGAAGCAGCGTTCTGACGGTATGGCTGCCCAGTTGGAGAAGCTTATCGCTGAGCTTGACGAAGAAATTGCTGCGGCTGAGGCTGCGGGTGATAAAGAGAAGCTCGCTTCTTTGAAGGAAAACCGCGAGGCTCGCCAGGCATGGCTTGATCAGGTCAACCAAGACCTCTAGTTTTCCACAGTTTTTATCCACAAGAAAAGCGCTCGAAACAGATTTTATCCACACCCCCTGAGCGCTTTTCCTGTATGTCGTGTAGACATGAAGCATGAAAGCATGGCATAACACCTACCTCGACCCATCTACCCGCATTCTTATCCATGACGGTCTGCTCATCGAATACGCTCCGGGCTGCGTCATCGAAGCAGACCTCGCCCGCTACAGCGAATTTCGAGGAGCGGCAATCGCCCGACTCCTATCCCCACAACACACAGCTGTCAGCCGTACAGCTCTCTGGATACACACAGGCTTTCTCTATAAAGATTTCATGCCGCGTCTATGTACCGCCCATCCCAACTCCTCTCAACCCCATGTCGTCTCACGCAGAGCAGTAGGCGACGACTGCTGCCAGACTATAGGTGGAGCCCGCGTAACAATTCCTGCCTGTACAGCCTTCGAACTTTTATTACAAGAAAAGCCGGAATACGCATGGGAAGGAATACGCGCTCTCTACGATGCGCACCTTATAACGCCAGACGATATCGCTGAACATATCAATCACGATTCTGCTCGCAATGGCTCACGCAAAGTGCGGGCCATTTTTGAAGAACTCTCCCGCAATCCATCGCCACGAGAAATGAGCGTTAACGAATGATGCGACGATTATTTCCGTCTCGGGGCCTACGCTGACTCCCTCGACGAAAATAAGTCGTCGCACAACACACCCTGTCATTGCTACGACGGGGTTGGATAAAAATGCTTAGTCACGCACGCGGCGCTCATTAGCTTTCTTAGAAGCCGTCACACGGTAAGCGTCATGCACACCCTCAATCTGACGCAAATCTTTCAACACTTGCGTAATCTGGTGCGAATCAGCGATCTCAAATACAAAGGAGGAACGGGCAAGATGCTCTTTCGTCGTCGAAATATTGCCGGAAATCAAATTCACGCCATTATCTGACAACACACGAGACACATCGGAAAGCAAACCCTGCCTATCCAAAGCCTCAATTTGAATATTAACGAGGTAAACAGCCTGAGCGCCCTCAGCCCACTCTACATCGATAAAACGCTCCGGCTCTCGCGCCAAGGAAACAACATTGGAGCAATCTGCCTGATGAATCGACAGCCCATTACCACGGGTCACGAAGCCAACAATTTTATCGGGAGGCACAGGCGTACAGCATTTCGCCAATTTCACGAGCACATCGGCGCTGTCCATGTCTTGAACAACAACGGCACTATCGCCGTGCGAATGCGGGTGATGCTGGATACGAGTTGGAGTGATTGCCTCAGAAAGGGTTTCTTCGACCCCAAGCTGGCCACCCTGTGAAGAAATCAAGGCACGGACGACCGTCTCTGCCGAGACAGCCCCCTCACCTACTGCCGCATACAAATCGTCAACATCTTTACGCTCTAAATCATGGGCGACACCGCGCAAAGTATCATGGCTCATCAGGCGCTGGACAGGCTGATTCTTGCGCTGAATCGCCTTGGCCAGACGGTCACGCCCTGTCTCAATCGCTTCTTCGCGGCGCGACTTCTTAAACCAGACGCGAATCTTCGCGCGAGCACGCGGAGAAGCAACAAAATCGAGCCAGCCTTGAGAAGGACCCGCATTGGGGTTCTTTGAGGTAATAATTTCGACAGTATCGCCCGATTCTAGGCAATGATCGAGAGTGACAAGACGGTCGTTGACGCGCGCACCGACTGTGTGGTGCCCGACCTCCGTGTGGATTGCATAGGCAAAATCGACTGGTGTCGAGCCGGCAGGCAGCTCCAACACCTGACCTTTCGGAGTGAAAGCATAGAGGCGATTCTTAGAGATTTCATACCGCAATGAGTCAAGGAACTCAGCCGGGTCTGCTGTTTCTCTCTGCCAATCGACAAGCTGGCGCAACCAGTTAAGCTGGGCGTCTTGATCGGATAGAGGCGGAGCTTGCCGTGTCGAGCGCGCATTCGGATTTTCTTTATATCGCCAATGTGCCGCCACACCAAACTCTGCACGCCGATGCATATCGTAGGTGCGGATTTGGATTTCGAGAGGGTGTTCCCCCGGGCCAATGACGGTTGTGTGAATGGACTGGTAGAGGTTGAACTTCGGCGTGGAAATATAGTCCTTAATACGCCCTTGAATAGGAGTGAAAACTGTGTTGGCAACACCGAGAACCGCATAGCAATCTTGTATAGATTCGACGAGCACACGTATACCGACCAAATCGTAGATATCTTCGAAGTCTTTGCCACGCAGAATCATCTTTTGGTAAATGGAATAGTAGTGCTTCGAGCGCCCTGTAATTGTGCATTTAATATGCGCAGCTTCCAATTCACGTTCGAGAGTCTCTTTGATTTGGGAAACATAGGCATCGCGCTCGGGACTATGCTCGGTAACAAGACTCTCAATTTCTTCATAGACGATAGGATAAAGAGTGCGGAAAGAGCGGTCCTCAAGCTCCCACTTAATAGAGTTCATACCCAAACGATGAGCGAGTGGAGCATAAATCTCCAAAGTTTCGCGTGCTTTAGCTTCTGCGGAAGCCGCTGGAACAAATCCCCATGTGCGCGCATTGTGTAGTCGGTCTGCAAGCTTAATGAGGAGGACGCGGATATCTTTCGACATCGCAATAACCATTTTGCGGACTGTCTCTGCTTTGGCAGCTTCTCCAAATTCGACCTTGTCCAGCTTTGTCACACCGTCCACAAGAAGGGCAACGGTTTCACCAAATTCGCTGGTGATATCGTCAAGCGTATAGCTTGTATCCTCGACGGTATCGTGAAGGAGTCCCCCAACAATGGTGTCCTCGTCTAGGCCAAGCTCGGCAAGTATGGTGGCAACAGCAACAGGATGAACAATATAGGGCTCGCCCGATTTGCGCTTTTGACCGTCATGGCATTGGTAGGCAACCTCGAAAGCTCGCTGAATCCGCTCTAGATTCATTGTCGAGTTATCGCCAATGGCTTCGAGCAGCGGGGCAAAGATGTCGCTCATTGTGTTATCCATCGCTTCACCTGCCTCCTATATCGCGGCTCTACCGCAAAAGTCTATCGCACAGCCACCTAGTAAGTACAGACGGCATCGACATTGTAGCCACTCAGAGCAGCGCGGCCGCCGAGGTCTGCCAGCTCGATTAGCACGCACAGATACGCAGGAATACCGCCAGCTTGCTCGATGAGTTCAAAAGATGCACGGGCTGTACCGCCGGTTGCCAAAACATCATCGACAACCAAGATACGCTGGCCTTCTTCGACAGTGAAAGGATGAAGCTCCATACGCGCCGAGCCGTACTCCAAATCGTAATCCACACCCACAACAGGCCCAGGCAGGCGACCAGCCTTGCGTACCGTCACCATGCCAACGCCTAGTTCAACAGCGAGGGGCGCAGCGAAGATGAAACCACGCGATTCCAAACCGGCGACTGCATCAACCTTGCCGCGGTAATGGTCGGCAAGAGTGCGTATCAAATCCGCAAAAACCTCACCATTAGCGATAAGAGGCGTGACATCACGGAAAAGAACGTCCGGCTCAGGAAAATCGGGTATTTCACGGATATTGTTGGCAATACGCTCTGCCAACTCCTGTGGAATGTGCAGCTCGCTCACTTCTTCTTCCTCTTCTTGCGCTTGGGCTGCGCTTTATTGCCTAAATGCTGGCCAGGCACAGACATAATGGCTTTTGTCGGAATCTCTTCCAAATCTTCAACATCTTCGCCAGCATCGATACGAGCTTGACGCTCAGCTATACGCGCTTCACGCTTGGCAAGCACTTTCGCAGTGTGCTCTTTAATCTCTGGGCTCGTCTCCGTCAAGGCAACCGCCAAAGGAGCGGCGATGAACATGGAGGACAGCGAGGACAAAATCAAACCGACGAACATCACGAGAGCCAAGTCGCGCAGTGTCGCAGCGCCCAGCAGCCACACGCCGATGAACAGAATCGATGCCACGGGCAGAAGCGATGTAACCGACGTATTCAGTGTACGAATCAAGGTCTGGTTAACAGCCAAATTGGTCGATTCTGCGAAGGTGTAATCGTCTTGCTTGAGCAGTTTCTCGGTATTCTCACGTACCTTATCGAAAACGACGACGGTGTCGTAGAGAGAGTAAGCGAGAATCGTCAGCAAGCCGATAACCGAAGCCGGAGTGACTTCAAAACCGAAAATGGAATAGATACCGACCGTCACGACAAGGTCGTTAAACAAAGCGAGGATAGCGCCTGCGGCATTTCGCCATGTACGGAAGTAGAGGGTCAAGCCCAAAGCTGCCAAAACGACAAAGACGATAAAGCCACGCAGAGCCTTTGTGGAAATATCCTGACCCCATGACGGACCGACATATGTCGACGTGACATCTTCAGCCTTCACCCCATAGGCGTCAGCAAGCTTGGCCTTAATCTCTTCCACTTGAGCATTAGACAGCTGGTCAGAATCACTCGTATCCTTTGCGTCTTGACTGGCCTCTTTCGTGATCTGCACACGAACCGAAGAATCGCCAAGTGCCGAGACACGCACAGCGTCGTCACCCAGATACTCTGAGAAAACCTTTTGCGCTGGCGCTTCACTTGTATCACTCGTACTCGAGACGGTGAACTGGGAGCCACCAGTGAACTCCACGCCAAGATTCAAGCCGCGGAAGATAAGGGAAGCCAGCGACAAAACAATAGCCACAACCGCAATGGTGAACCAGATTTTGCGCTTACCAACGAAGTCGAAAGACTTTTTACCAGTGTAGAGGTCATTACCAACGGAATAAATAGACATTAGACTTCCTCCTCTCCACTCATGACTGTCTCATCTGCGGCACTCACGTCCTCAGAAAGTTCAGCCTCGTTAGCTTCCTTTGCTTTGTCACGCTCTTTCCTGCGCTGAGCAGCGCGGCGCTCGGCGAGAGACATTTTTTCTCCTGCCTGTGTCTTGACCGGCTCGTCACTGCCTTGCTCTGCGCTATCAGCGGCAGCGTCCGCTTTTTTGCTCTTGGACGAGCCCGATGTGAAGCGGCCAGCACCCTTGTAATGGGCTTCTTTATTGCCCAAGGCGACCGAGTCCATACCAGACCACGCCTTGCCTTGACCGAAGAAGGCGGTCTTGCGGACAAGCAAGGTCATAGCGGGATAGGTGAACATGAAGATGATGATAAGGTCGAGAATCGTCGTCAAACCGAGGGTGAAAGCGAAGCCTCGAACCGAACCGACCGCGAGGAAGTAGAGAACGACAGCGGCGAGAAGGTTGACCGAGTCAGCCACGATAACTGTTCTCTTTGCGCGCTGCCAGCCGTGCGCGACAGCCGAAACATTAGAACGCCCGTCACGCTGCTCGTCACGTATTCGCTCGAAAAAGACGATAAAGGAATCGGCAGTAATACCAATCGAGATAATCAAAGCCACGACACCTGCCAGCGACAAACGCATTCCAATGAGATACGAGAGCAGGCAGACAATCAGGTAGGACAGGCCAACTGCCAAGGTGATAGATCCAATGGCGATGACGCCCAAGCCGTGATACTGCCACAGCAAGTAAAGAATAATCAGAACGATACCGATAAGGCCTGCAATCAGACCCGCACGCAAGGATTCAGAGCCGAGCGTTGCAGAGATTTGCTCTTCCGATTCAACATCGAAATGCAAGGGCAGCGAGCCGAAGGACAACTGGTTTGCCAAAGTGGTGGCTTCCTCGGCAGTGAAAGAACCGGAAATCTCGGCAGAGCCACCGGAAATAATCGTTTGGGGTACAGCCGACGAAACAACAGAACCGTCAAGAACAACAGCAAATTGGTTACGCGGAGACTCTAGATCGACAAGTCGAGTAGTAACCTCGGTAAAAGCCTTTGTGCCCTTGGAGTTGAATTGAATATTGACAACATTCTGGCCCTTTTGGGAATCAAAACCTGAGACAGCCTGAGTGATATCGACGCCCTCAATCTCGGCGGGACCAAGAATATACTTGCCGCCAGTAGTTGAAGAGCAGGCAACGAGCGGCTTGGCAGGGTCGTCTTGCGAAGCAGCAATGCGTGCCTCAGGCTGGGTGCAGTCAAGAGTGTAGGCTTCATAGAGAGCCTGCTCAGTAATCCATGCAGTATCCGAGGGGTTACTCGGTTCTGTCGCTGGCTTGTCGGACAGCTTGCCGTCACCGTCAGCATCGGCCTTTTCACGGGCAGCCTTCTCTAATTCGTCAGGAGAATATGTTGCGGCGCTCTGAGCTCCTTCAACAGTTGTGCCATCTCCCAGATTCACCACATTGCCATCTTGGTCAGTAATCTCCAAAGATTGGCTCGTTACGTCCTCCGTAGCGTTAGCTTCGTCCTCACCAGATGTAACCGTATCGGGAGTTAGAGGCATGGGTGAGTCCACTTGGAGCACGGGACGCATACGCAACACAGCGGATGTACGCACCAAATTCAGCGTTTCTTGGGAAGGATTGCCCGGCAGCGAAACGAGAATATTGCTCGTACCCTGAGCGGAAATCTCCGCCTCGGAAACACCGGAGGCGTCCACACGCTGGCGGATAATCTCAATCGCCTGCTCAATATCGGAATCGCTCACCTTTGAACCGTCAGTAGTAACCGGCTTGAGAATAATCTGCGTGCCGCCCTCAAGGTCAAGCGCGAAATCCGGTGTCCACCGCGATTTACCAGAGGTAACCGAGGCTACCCCCAAGGAAACAAGCAGTATCGCAATGAGGATAGCAAGGACGACAAGACGTTTACCAATACGAGGTTCTGTCGCTTTTGACGTATTACGCTGTGCCATTCGTTTTCTTTCCTTTGAATCGAGCTTTCAGCTTATTCCTGAACGGAGTCTGTAGAGTCTTTTGTGTCGGTGTCGAAGGCAGACTCTTCTGCCTTGTCGCTGACATTATCGCTAACAATGTCATCTGCGGAGCTTTCCTCTTCGTTCACGGTAGCGAGAGGAATCTCCATGGGCTGGTTGATTGCTGCTTTCAACCACACGCTTTCGTCTCCGGAGGGGGATTCCAAAGTAATAGCATCCCCGTCAATATCGACGATTGTTCCGAGAAAGCCTGAGGTCGTGACGACATTTGTGCCGACGGTAAACCATGATTTGCGGGCTTCTTCTTGCTTGGCTTGCGCATTGCGTGACATGCGCCTGAACAGGTAAAAGACAGCGAAGATAATAACAAGAGTGAGCACGAACTGCCAATTGAATACATTTTCCTGTTGGCTTGCTGCTGCAATGATTTGCATGCGAACTCCCTTTATTCACAAGAAACGGACCGCTTTAGTCTACTCTGCTCACCTGTCTCATGTAATATCGGCGAGCGTGCCGCGCTTCACGCTTTTTCAGTTAAAAAGCGTGTCTTGGCCCTGTGGCATATCCAAGCCGAGATGTTCAAAAGCCATACGCGTCGCCATACGTCCACGCGGGCCACGCACGAGGAAGCCCTCGCGCACAAGATACGGCTCGGCGACGGTTTCGACAGTTTCGGGCTCTTCGCCGACCGTCATGGAGAGCGTCGTCAAACCGACCGGCCCTCCCCCAAAACGCACGCATACTGCTTCGAGTACAGCGCGGTCGAGACGGTCAAGGCCGAGACGGTCAACCTCGAACAAGTCCAAGGCGGCGCGGGCAGAGTCGAGGTCGAGAATGCCCTTGTTATTGATTTCTGCCCAGTCTTGGACGCGGCGCAACAGGCGATTTGCCACACGCGGTGTGCCGCGTGAACGCGAAGCAATCTCGCGCGCCGCATCGGGACGCAGCTCGGCATCGAGTTTGATAGCGCTGCGGCTGACGATTTTGGCAAGCTCGTCCTCGGTGTAGTAGTCGAGGTGGGCAGTGAAACCGAAGCGGTCACGCAAAGGAGCTGGTAGCAGGCCTGCGCGGGTGGTAGCGCCGACGACGGTAAAACGTGGTAGAGGCAGCGGAATAGAGGTTGCTCCCGGGCCTTTACCAACCATCACATCGACGCGGAAATCTTCCATTGCCAGATATAGCATTTCTTCGCCTGTGCGAGCCAAGCGGTGGATTTCGTCAATGAAAAGCACATCCCCCTCGTTCAGAGAAGAAAGGACGGCTGCGAGGTCGCCTGGGCGCTGCAAAGTCGGACCGGATGTCAGACGCAAGGACGAATTGACTTCATTGGCGATAATCATGGCGAGAGTCGTTTTGCCAAGTCCGGGAGGACCAGAGAGAAGAACGTGATCGGGGGCTTGCCCGCGTCCGAGTGCCGCCTCAACAACAAGGGAGAGCTGCTGGCGTACCTGCGACTGCCCCACGAATTCCGAGAGAGCTTTGGGGCGCAAGGCTGCCTCGGCAGCACGCTCGCTTTCGGTCGCGTCTGTGTCTACAGGGCTGTAAAAGTTCTCGCTCATACTCGCCGCCTATTCATAATTTGGAGACTGCTTCGCAGCAATTCGCTGATATCTGCTTCGGGATTGGCTTTGCGGGCTTCTTCGTAGGCTGCGAGAGAATCCCTCTCGCTCCAGCCGAAGTTCATCAAGGCCTGGATAACCTCATTACCTGTATCGACAGAAGCAGCCACGCCTGCCGCTTCGCCGAGCGCCGACGACGTGGGAGCGCCAAGTTTACCAGCCAATTCAAGGATGAGACGCTGGGCGCCTTTCTTGCCAATACCAGGGACTTTCTGTAGGGCACTCACATTTTCTTTGGCAACTTCCGCGCGCAAAATATCGGGAGTATAAACGCCCAGAACAGCGAGAGCAATCTTCGGGCCGATACCAGAAACCGATTGCAGGATATTGAAGGTATCGCGCTCGTCCTCGTCAGAAAAACCGAAAAGCGTCAGGGAATCTTCGCGCACAACGAGAGCTGTGGCGATACGGTGTTCTGCTCCCTCGCGTAACTCACTGAGAGTGGTAGCGGTTGCTAAAAAGGCGAAGCCTACTCCCCCAACCTCGATGACGGCACTCTCGGCCCCGCGATAGGTGATTGTGCCCGTGAGTGAAGAAATCATTGCGTGCTCACTTTCTCCTGTGGAGCGACAGCTCCGTGCCTGCGTGACATTCTCTCAGCTTGCGCCCACATTTTCTGTGCCGGCGTCAAATCGCTACCCTCGGCGCGCGGCAGCGAGCCCGCACCGCCATGCTGGCTGCGGTCAGGCTGCGCGGTAAGTGAGGCAATTCCTCCGCGCCACGCCTGACAGATAGCAATAGCAAGCGAGTCTGCGGCGTCTGCCGGTTTGGGTGGCTTATCAAGACGCAGAATGCGTTGCACCATCGCTTGCACCTGCTTTTTATCGGCTCGCCCGCTTCCGCTGACTGCTGCTTTGACCTCGGAGGGTGTATGCATTTCGATAGGTATGCCCGCGCGGGCAGCACTCAGCAGAACAATGCCGGCGACTTGAGCCGTGCCCATCACCGAGCGCACATTATCTTGGGCGAAAACGCGCTCCAGAGCCATCACATCAGGTTTCATCTCGCTGATGACCTTCTCTATTTCGTCAGCGATAATGAGAAGGCGCTGGTCGGGAGGTAAGTCTGGCGCAGAGCGAGCCACTCGCACATCAACGAGACTGACACGCCTGCCCGCTTCGGCATCAATCGTGCCTAAGCCGCAGCGTGTCAATCCAGGGTCAACACCGAGTATTCGCATAGGTCTAACCTATCGCGAAGGACGGACATTTTCGGTTAAGCGCACGCGGTGAGTAGCTAACAGTCTCTACACCGTCATTGCGAGCGAGCAAAGCAATCTCCCCACACCGTCATTGCGAGGAGCGCCTCCAGGCGCGACGAAGCAATCAATAACGGACAGTTGTCAGCGTTGCGAAGCGGACATTAATGGACTATTGATCGCCATAACGAGGAGCGAAAGGTCCGAGAGCTTGCTCTCGAGACTGTAGCGACGAAGTTATGAGAGGCGCGAAGCACCGAACACGTCGGACGCAAAGCGTCCTCCTCGCAATGACGTGTAGGGGCTAAGCCTCGAGCTCCTCCATGACCTCGTCAGGAATATCAACATTGGAATAGACTTCCTGGACGTCGTCCAAATCGTCGAGAGCATCGAGAACTTTCATAACCTTTTCTGCGCCCTCTTTATCGACGGTGACTTTCATCGAGGGCAAGAACTGCACTTCGGCGCTGTTGTAGTCGATACCTGCCTCCTGCAAGGCAGTACGAACTGCGACGACATCGCTGGCTGCACAGGTAATCTCAAAGATTTCGTCGTAATCTTCGACTTCTTCGGCTCCAGCGTCGAGCACAGCCATGAGGACGTCGTCCTCACTCAAACCGTCACTCTTGGGAACTTCAACGACACCGGTGCGCGAGAACATGTAGGCAACCGAGCCGGGGTCGGCAAGGCGACCGCCATTGCGGGTCAATGCGACGCGAACTTCGGAGGCTGCACGGTTGCGGTTATCCGTCAAACACTCGATGAGAACGGCGACGCCACCGGAGGCGTAGCCCTCGTAGGTGATTGCCTCGTAGTTGACGGCGTCTGCGCCCTCGCCACTGCCACGCTTGACGGCGCGATCGATGTTGTCGGCGGGAACAGAGTTCTTCTTAGCCTTTTGGATAGCGTCATACAAAGTGGGATTGCCAGCAGGGTCACCACCACCCGAACGAGCAGCAACCTCAATATTCTTAATCAGACGCGCAAAGAGCTTACCGCGCTTCGCATCATTAGCAGCTTTCTTGTGTTTCGTGGTCGCCCACTTTGAATGTCCAGACACTACCTGTCTCCGTTCACGATTGTTTTATTGGCTTTTACCATTGTAGAGCCTACACCTTTGAGCCAGAAAACGCCCCCACTTAGCCCGTGGCGCGTGCCAAGTCTCTTAGTGTTTGCCAATCCCAGTAGCTTCCTCGATGAACGGACACGTACCGTCCCACCCCTGTGCCCACGAGCGCGCCAAATCTGGCAAAGTGCGCGGATAAACGGGAGCGGCCTGTGCAAGAGCATCTAAATCCTCAATATCCCACCACGCGAATTCGTCGAGAACTTCACGCTCTAAATCCGTCAGCTCTTGACCTGCACCCACACTCGCAGCTTCATCGTCGTCAAGAAAAAGCAAAAAGAACGTCTCGTCTTGCCGCCGCGTCTCACCAACAAAATGGAAAAGCGCGCTACGACGAAGAACAGGCCCCTCAAGGCGCTCAGGCGACACACGCAAACCCGTCTCCTCGGCTAATTCACGCTGCGCACCCTCGCGCGCGTCCTCACCAACAAGCAAACCGCCGCCAACAGTGAACCACCAATGATGATTGACATCGTCAATATCGTGCCCGTGAATGAGAAAAATCCGCCCGCGCCTGTCCATAACCACGACACGTG
>JAFYHO010000086.1 GCA_017539125.1 Actinomycetaceae bacterium
CAACCATACGGGCGTGTTCGTAGAAGTGAGTGGTGCCGAGGGTGAAAACGATGGTGTCTGGTTGCCAGGCGAAGAGACGGCCGCGCGCAGAGAGTAGCCCGGCTTTGCAGGCGTCAAGCGTTGAGGCATCGAAACTGCTGTCGGCCAGCCAGCAATGCCAGCGGCCGCTGGCGTCCTGAAAATAGAGCGAGTCGAAGGAGGGGTTCTGCGCGATGGCTTGAAGTATCGACATCGGATTATAAAGGACGCCGAATGGGTTGACCAAAGCTGGCAGACCGCTCTGCCGCATGCGCTGGCCTATGGTCTCGGCGAAGCACGAGCCGATGAATGCCACACGGCTCTGTAGTCCTATCTGCCGCAAAGGCCGAGGTATTGTAACAGGTGTCTGTAGTTTCATGACCGCAAAGGTACGCAAAAGTTTTGAGTTACGTTGTCTGTGCCACGTTTTTTTTCACTTTGGACGGATTTTTCATCAAAAAAACGAATATCTGCGGAAGTGACAGGAAATGGCGTAAAAAGGAAATATTCTGAATAATGTCCTTTTCACGAAAGCTGACAAGGGCAAATTGCTAACAAATTATTTTATCGATCTTTATACGACGAGAAATTTTTTGCTGGCTTTGTTTGCAGCCCCCATGCAAATGTTTCAGAGACAATATTTTTGATATTTGCAATACGTCGAAGAACATATTTTCAAACTTGTTACGAAACGATATTGAAAACGTGCCATTTAAAGACGATACCATATTTCACTTTCAAAAGCTCGGATTTTGCAGTTCCAAAAATTATATCTACCTTTGCACCGCAATTCGGCTCTACGCTACGGCACCCGGATATGCACAGCTTACCACACTACCAAAAAGAATATGTCCACTAACCACACAGAGAGCCAGCGCTGGGCGACGTGTCTGCAAATCATACGCAACAACGTCAGCCAACAGCAGTATGACATCTGGTTTGCGCCCGTGACGTTCGACAGCTTTGATGTCGAACGCAACGAGCTCACTCTGTGTGTGCCGAGCCCCTATTTCCGCGAGCATATCGAGACGCACTTCCTGACGTTGCTGCGTCAGGTGCTCCTGCGCATCTACGGCCGGGGCATAAAACTTATATATAAGGTAAAGGTGGATGCGGAACACGGGCTCACCGTCAACGAGAGCAGCACAGACTGCTCCACCGCCGTGTGCCAGACGATGTCGTCGCAGCCTGCTAACGCCGCTCCAGAGCCATTGCAGCAGCTCGACTCCAACCTCAACGCTGACTACACCTTCGACAACTTTGTCGAGGGCGTAGCCAACAAGCTGCCGCGCACCGTAGGATTGAGCATAGCTCAGAACCCGCATCAGATGACCTTCAACCCGCTCTTCGTCTATGGCGCATCGGGCGTGGGAAAGACGCATCTCGTCAACGCCATCGGCACGCGCCTGAAGGAGCTGCATCCTGCGCGCCGCGTACTATATGTTTCGGCGCATCTCTTTCAGGTGCAATATACTGATGCTGTGCGCCAAAACCGCGTAAACGACTTCATTGCCTTCTATCAGAGCATTGACGTCCTTATCATTGATGACATTCAGGAGTTTGCCACGCTGGAGAAGACGCAACTTGCCTTCTTCCACATCTTCAATCATCTGCATCAGAACGGCCGTCAGCTCATACTTACTTCCGACCGTCCGCCAGTGGCACTGAGCGGCATGAATGAACGCCTGCTGACACGTTTCAAGTGGGGACTGCTGGCCGAGCTGGAGAAGCCTGACAAGGAGC
>JAFYHO010000087.1 GCA_017539125.1 Actinomycetaceae bacterium
GTGGAGCTAACGGGAGAGAAACCCACAGCCCCTTACGCAGATTTCATGTTCTACTCACACTCCGGAAAAAGGAGTGTCAATGGAACATTGCACCGAGAGAGATTCTATAAGAGGCACGCGGTTTTCGCACGGTTTTTGCACGAGTAAAGCGTTCGCAGATTGCGTGGATTCTTTTGCTCAGAGTTTGTGTAATCGCGAGCTTGCGGGTTTTGATTTTGATGATGTAAGGCAGACTGTTGCTTTACAGGTCTGGGACGAGTATGGAGACGGCGAGACAGATTCTCTTGTTTTTTCTTCTGCGCGCCGGTGGGCTGTGTGCCGCGAAGTTGCTCCGGAGTTGTACGCGAGTAAAACCCCCGCACAGCCTCTTTTACCTTTAGACGTTCTGGCCGACGATGCACATGTGACGGCTCTTGTGGCAGGAACAGGGGTTGATATTTCTCGCTTGTATGCCAGCGATATTGACGATTCTCTTGTCCCCCCACGTATTCTTGCCCGCCTAGTCGCTTTCCTTGTCTCCCAGATTGGTCTTGATGCCCAGGTCTGCTCACGGATTGTAGGACGCGCTGTTAAGACACGTCTCAATGTCCTCAAGAACGACTCACACGCATTTTACGGTCAAGACGGCCTAAAAGATTTTTCCCAGTGGCTTGAACGGGAGTATGAGCCACTGGGTTCTTCTGCTGTTACTTGGTGGCAGCTCTTGTTCGGCTCGGCTCGTGCCAGGGAAAAGTCGTTATGGCTTCGCATGGCAGGACTCGCCCCGGAAGAAGATATACAGGATTTGCTGGACGGCTGGACACAGCGCCGTATTAAGACATTACGTGATGTAACAGCCGTCTATGGATTGTCCCTTGTTGTTGAAGAAAAAGCTGAACGTCTCAAGACCACAGCTTTAACAGAGGCGTCTAACGAATTAAAGGAGATAGCGGCATGAGTTTTGAAGCGTTGAATTGGGCGCAACACGATCTTCCGGAGCTTTCTATGGGTGAGGCGTTCACTTTGATGTGTCTGGCGAACTATGCGGATGAGAATAACTCTTGTTACCCGTCGCAGGAGCAATTAGCTCGTGATGTTCATACGTCGCACGCATCTGTGAAGCGACATTTGAAGCGTTTGCGTGAGTTGGGGTTAATTTGTGTCAAGTCGCGTTCTTCATTGGGAGGGCGTAAAACTAACCGTTATATTCTTAATGTTGGCATGAAACTTAGCAGTAGTGAAACTGCTGGTCAGCCTGCAACAGCTCAAAATGAGCTGTTGGGGAAACATAAACAAGACCTGCCTGTGGATAACTCTGTATCGCCGCAGGTCAATCTGCAACAGCTCAAAATGAGCCATCGCACGACGGGCGAGCCTGCAACAGCTCAAAATGAGCCATCGCAACAGCTCACCGGTGAGCCGTTGCATATATATTCAAACCACCACTTGGAAACCCCCACTCCATACCAAGTCAGTAAGGAAGCTCGGCTTTCGCGCGAGGTTGCTTCGCTCGATGGTGGTGTGGTTGGCGTGGATGATTTTGTAAATGCGGTGGTTGACCGTGAGTTGCTTGATAAGGCTTTGCCTGCTTCGTGGCTTGGCAGTCTTCCGCATAACGCTCAGGCGCGTCTTTCGCGTGATATTGCGGGTTGGGTGGCTAAGGGTGGTAATCCTGCTGATATTCGCCGTCGTCTTGAAAATGATGCTTTGCCGCCTGTGATAAAGAATTTTTCTGGTCTTGTGATTCACCGGGTTTCGCAGGCTTTAGAGGCCGTGTCCCCCTTGTCCCGTGAAGAGAAAAAACAGGCGCGGCGTAACGAGATTCAACGGCTTGCTGAGGATGTTCTCAGTGAGGACAAGAGGCCAACTCAGCGTATGTGGGTGCAGCTTTCCAGTGCTCTAAGCGAGCTTAATTCTTCGTCTGATGCCGAGTTGTATGGCTTGGTTGAACAGGCATATCGCAAGATTTCTGACAACCTTTATTCCCACGTTTAGAAAGGAAAAACAATGAAAAACCGTAAAACGAAAGCAGCTATCACGCTTGCGTTGAGTGCGTCAGGTTTAATGATGACCCCTCTTTTAGCGGTGGCTGACGAGCCTAGCACTCCTGATGATAGCGTGGCTAATGTCCCGTCCGCTCACCAGGCAGATCTGCCTGGTGAGTCTGGTGAGGTGACTCCTGCTCCTGAGCCTCCTAGTGCTCCGAGTGAGCCGTCACCGTCTCCAGACACTACGAGTAATACGGAAACTGGCACGAATACGCCGAGTGCTCCTGGTGAGCCTGGCGACTCTGGTGAGCCTGGCGAGGGTAGTCCTGCTCAGCCTGGCGAGCCACCTGCGTCCACTGAGGGTACTGACGATACTGGGACAGGTGAACAACCGGGCGATCTAGGTGACAGTGAGCAAGAACAGCCCGCACCGACGCCTACGCCAAGCGACCCTAGCAATCCAGGCGAGCCCGGTGAACCCGGTGATTCTGGTGAGTCTGGTGAGGTGACTCCTGCTCCTGAGCCTCCTAGTGCTCCGAGTGAGCCGTCACCGTCTCCCAGTGTCCCGTCTGTTCCACAACCTGCTCCTGTGAACATTGTTGAGCGTATCGTTCCTCTGCCTGCTGCTCCTGTTGATTGGGGCGCAGCTAATACGCCGTCTGCTCCTGGCGGCAGGGAAGGTACTCTCACTTTGCCTGTGACGGGTGCGCCCGCGGCTCCTGCTTCTGCGGGAACTTCTAGTGGTCTAAATCGTGTAGCGCCAAGTTCTTCTCAGCTTCCCGTACAAGAGCTTGCTAAGACGGGTGCGGATGACCCGTGGCATGGCGCATGGCTTGCCGGCGGGCTTATTGGGCTTGGCACAATCATGATCCGCCGAGCACATACTGCGCCCGTGGCTGCTGCCCCGCGCCGTCGAGGCAAGCACGCAATGTAAGGAATGCTGGTTTTTACAAAGAAAGATGAAAGGAAAAGATTATGGCAATTTTGAATAGCTTGATTGCTCTTATTGCTAATGGTGCGAAGATTGGTGGCACTTTGTGGGGTGCATGGGGTGTTATCCAGTTTGCGCAGTCTTTTGGCGAGAATGGTCCTGAGATGAAGCAGGGCATTTGGAAAATTGTTGCCGGCGCAATGGTGATTGCTGTTGGTGTTGCTATCGCCAAGATTAAGTTGAGTATGGGCACAAGTTAAGAGGTACCAAGTGGCTCTTGAGGTAAAGGTTTACCGTGATTTAGAAGAATACAAAGCTCGCGCGTGGTTTGGCATGACTGGTCGCCAGTTTGTTGCCCTGTGTGGGATTGTTCTGGTCGCAGGCGGGACGTATGTGCTGCTGTTTTTTCTGGGGTATCAACAGATCGGACAGTTTGTTGCAATGGCTCTTGCCGTGCCGTTTGGCGCGTGGGGGTGGGTTCGCCGTATGGGTTTGAATATTGAGGATTACGGGCGTTATATGCGTGATTTTCATACCCGCCCGAAAACCTATACGTGGGTTTCCCCGTGCCCGTCATGCGTGGTGGAGGCTGGTACGGGACTTGTACCTGCCTCCACTCATGACGCGGCTTCATGCACTTGGCGGCGACCTCGCATATATAAGGGCTTTTTGGATGTGTCAGCGAAGAAGGTGAGGAAGAATGTCTCTGTTTTCGAAACAGAAAACTAACGATACGGACGCGGCTAGTGCCGAAGTTGAGAACGTGTCAAAGAAAAAGAAGAAGAAAAAGAAGCGTTCTGGCTCGCAGGCGGTGTCGCGTAAAGCACCTTATGGATGGCGACCTGCCTATTCGGTGCAGTCGCAAATCCAGTATGAGGCTATGACGAAAACAGGGCTGTGTTGGCTTGGCGGTAATCAGTTTTCGATGTCTATTGCTCTTGGGGATATTGATTTCGTGAGCCAGGAAGATAACGGTAAGGCTGGCTTGTGTGAGGCTTACGCAAAGTTTTTGAATACACATCTTCCCGATCAGCACCTTCAAGTCAGTGTTGTCAATCGAGTTATCGATTCGCGTGATTTGCTCGATAAAGTTTCTATTCGTTCACATGATGATACTTTTGGTGTCTATCGCGATGATTTCAACTCGCTTATGGCAGATGCTGCGGTTTCGCATGGTTCTACCGTGGTGACCGATAAGTATGTGACCTTGCGTATTGAAGCAGACTCTGCCGAGGACGCTCAAACAAAGCTCTCGCGCCTACTTTCTGCCGACATTAAAGCTCTCGGTGGCGTTGGGGGTTGTCAAGCTCACGTAATGAACGGGGTCGAGCGCCTCGATGTACTCTCGCGCCTGTGGCGACCTGTTGCCCCGTCTGCTCCTTTTGATTATGAGAACATCCGCGGGCAGGCTCTCACGTCCAAGGATTATGTTGCCCCTGGCGGGCTTGACGTGTCTGATAAAAACTCTATTACCTTGCTTGGTGGTGGGAGTGAGAAGAAATGGCAGGTTCTTGTTCTTCGTAAGCTCCCGCCGTGGCTGAGTGACACTCTGCTATCTGAAATAACAGCGTTGCCGTTTGAATTGGCTATCTCGGCTCATTTTGACCCGTTCAGTCAAGCTGAGTCTTTGAAAAAGGTCAATAGGTATGTTGCCGAGCTAGATATGGAACGTGAAGCCGCTTTGAAAAAGCTGGCAAAGCAAAATCTTCCTGCTGATATGCTCAAGCATTCTCTTGTCGAGTCCCATGAAGAAGCATCGCGTTTGCGTGAAGATTTGTCTGCTTCTAATGAAAAATTGTATGCGGCAAGTCTTGTGGTTGGCGTGGCGGGACGTGATAGTGAAGAATTGAAAGCGAATGTTGAGCGTGTACGCCAAGTCGCTTCTGGTCTGAGCTGCGAATTAGAAGATTTGACGTATATGCAGCTTGACGGGTTGAACGCTTTATCACCGATTGGTGTTAATCGTTTGCCCTACAAGCGACTGCTTACTACTGCTGCTTCTGCCGTCCTTGTTCCTTTCACTAGCCAAGATGTCATGCATGACGAGGGTGTTTTTTATGGAACAAACACCTCTAGCGGAAATCTAATCTATGGGGACAGATGGGCAGGTGGCGCCGCCAACGGTTTCGTGCTTGGTAAGACTGGCGCAGGTAAGTCCCAGTTCGCTAAAGCAGAAATAATGCAACGCTTTTTACGCTCGAGAGACGAGATTCTTATTATTGACCCTGAGCGTGAATATAAAGCTCTTGCTGAAAATATTGGCGCTGCACGAGCGGTTATTAGTGCAGGGAGCGAGCATTGTGTGAACGCTCTCGCCTTAGACATGGACGCAGCTTCAGAGCTTGAAGGAACTCCCGTGCGAGCAAAAGCCTCGTTCGTGTTGTCCCTGCTAGAAACGCTTATCGGCGGCACCTACGGTCTAGCTGCCGAAGATCGCAGCGTTATTGACCGTGCGGCTATGGCGATGTATCAAGATTTTGTTGACGGTGCGTTGCAAGAACAGCCTACTCTTGCGACTTTGCATGAGTATGTCAAGCGCCAGCCCGATGCGAATGCGACATCTCTAGCTACACGCTTAGAGTTGTACGCTATCGGTTCAGCGTCAGGTTTTGCCCGTCAAACTAACGTTGACTTGTCCTCGCGCGTAGTTGTTTACGATACGGCTGATTTGTCCGAGGATATGCAGACCTTCGGAATGATGATCGTCCTTGAAGATATTTGGGCGCGTATCGTTCGTAACCGCAAACGTGGCATTCGCACATGGGTGTATGCCGACGAGTTTCATCTGTGGTTCAAAAATAAGTATGCGAGCGAGTATTTCCGCTCGATGTGGGCGCGTGTGCGCAAGTATGGCGCAGCTATGACAGGTCTGACGCAAAACGTCGAGGCTGTACTAGCACACGAGGATGCACGCATTATGCTCGCAAACTCCCCCTTCCTTGTCCTGCTTGGACAGTCCGAGACAGACGGGGCTGCCCTGGCAGACCTGTTGGGATTGACGACAAGTCAATACGAGGCTTTCATGAATGTTGCCCCAGGCAACGGGCTGCTTCGTATTGCTGGGACAACTGTTGGTTTTGAAAACCAGATGGACAGAAATAGTCAGATTTATCGTTTGTTCTCTACCGACCACCGAAACGACAACTAAAAAGAGAGGTGTAAAGACATGAATTTCAAGAAAAACACAAGCAATACTTTGCCTTCTAACACGTCAAAAATGCCCTATATTATTGGTGCTATTGTTGTCGTGATTGTCCTAGCCGCACTCTTCATTATTCCCCTATTTACGGGCGAGAAAAGTGACGCAACAGAAAGCACGACATCTTCTGAGAACACGTCTGACAAGAAAGGAACGCCCTCTATTGTCACTGGAGCTTTGACCGCTGCAGGTGACGGTTTTGTGTGCTATGCCGACGGCAATGAAGTTACCTGCCTGGGGCAAAATACTCGCGCACAACTGGGCGACTATTCCAATCAAAACATCCACTCCAACTCGTTTAATCTTGCTGGCGATGTTGTCTCCCTCGTCGCAGGTAAAGACTTCGCCTGTGCAACGAGCGGGCAAGGATTGACCTGCTGGGGCGATAATCGCTGGAAGCAGGCAGGCGATAGTGACGATGTGATGCTTGACCCGACCGAAGTGCCAACTTTTAAGAATAAAACTGTTTCCTCTATCAGTGCTGGCGAAAATTTCGCGTGTGCACTGGCAGAAGAAGAAATCTATTGTTGGGGTGCAGACAACGCCGCCCAGCTCGGTAGCGGCGTTCAAGGCTCTGACGTGAACGGTATCAAGCGTGTAAGCCTGCCCGAAGGGGTAAAGCCCGTGCGTCTCATTTCCTCTGGTTTCTCCACGTTCTTCGAGACTGACAAGGGCGAGTGGTACGGCTTTGGCGCCAATCAAGAAGGACGCATTTCCTCTGATGCTGTCCCCTACCTTCCACCCACACCCGTTGGGCAGTCTACTGGGCAATCCATGACTGACGATGCCCACGCAAATGAATAGGGGTCTATTCTATGGCAGCCCCGACCCCTCCCGCTACACTCTCGCAATCTTTTAGAGAGGGGGTGCGCTCTGGCTCTCGCTTTGTCTCGACGCAATCAAGAGATACGGTTGCTGGTTCTTTGAAACCGACCGTCACGCATTTCGGTTTCGCCCTGGCTTCTTCTGATGCTTTCGGGCAAGGCATGGGTGACGCTCAGGCGGCAAGCGTGGGTGTACAGACTGCCTATAGAGCCAGCGGGGCAGCTTTCACTGGCATAGACATGGCTGCCAGTGGGATTATCAACGGAACAACAGGAACGGCACAAGGCGCTGTTACTGCCGTAAAGAACGCACCTGAGATAGCCCAAGCATCTATGCGTGGCATGCAGGCTCTTCTTGATAGCCCTGAAACTATCAAAACTGGTGTGAAAAACAGTGCCGTTGCAGTTAAAGATAGTGCGGTAGCAACGAAACAGTTTGTGCAAGCTGCTCCTGGCAGGGCTGCCGAAGGCATAAAAAGTGGTGCTCTCACTGTCAAGAATAACGCGATAGCGACAAAACAGTTTGTTCAGACTGCCCCAGGTAGAGCCGCTAATGTCGCAAAAGACGGTGCTCTGAAAACCTCGCGGTTTATTAGAGAAGCACCGTCTAAGGCGGCAACGAGTGTAAAAGAGGCAGGCAAGGCTGCTGCTAAGAGCGCCCGTCATGCTGCTGGTGCTCCAGGGCGCGCGGTCAAAACCGTGCGCACGTCCGCAGCGAACGCTCAAAAGTTTGTGCGTGAAGGTGGCGGGATTATGAAAACGGGCATGAAGCTCGGCAAAGGTGGGGCGCGTGCCGCTGGGCGTGGCAGCCTTTCTTTTGCCAAGCGTAGCGCCCAAAAAATAACCCAGGCACTTGGGCGCATGGTGATGAAAGTGGTAGGGGCAGTTAGTGGCGTGCTGGCGAAGTTCGTCCTTGTTCCGCTTGTTGTCATTTTGGCTGCCGTGTTGCTTTTCCAGTCAATGGTTCCCAGTTTCCTATTCGCTATCTTCTTTGAGGAAACAAAACACCAGTCCGCTGCTATCGCAGCCCAAGATGACTATCCCTGGCGTGGCGGTCTAGCTAACGACTCAGGGTGCGAAGGTGGCATTGCTTGTTTGAACCTAGACAGTTCTTTGAAACAGCTGTATGACAGAGCAGAAGCCAATCCTGTGACGAATTTTTACTACGGAAACTGCACAGATTTCGTGTATTGGCGCGTTAACCGTGACAAGATTTTACGCTCTGGCACCGACGCGCAAAAGAAACAAGTGGAAGAAATCCGTGCCCGTGGCTATGTGCCTAAAAAATCGACAAATGTCAATACATCAAGTTGGCCGTACAAGTACGCCGACTTGATAACCATTCCAGGGCACGGCAACGGCGGGCAATGGGGTAACGATTACAACATGCCAGGCTGGGTGAAAGTTTCTTCTGCCCGAGATGTGCAGCCTGGAGACGTTTTGTCTATTAAAGGTGGCGTGGACGGTCATCACGCAACGGCAGGGCACGTTGCCTATGTGTATGCGGTCGATCAAGACGCTAAGACTGTTTCTATTGAGCAATACGGTATGGCTTTGTATTCCACACAAACATACACGTTTGATTTCCTTAATCAACGCATGGCAGCTGGCACATACGTCTTTAAGCATGACCCCGAAAATACCTTTGACGTTGGCAGTGTCGGTGGCGATATTGACGCCGATACGGCAACACCAGAAGGAGCGAAAAAATACGCTGCTGCACGCTTGAAGGATTACGGGTGGGACACCCCCGAACAGTACCAGTGCCTCGTGCAACTATGGCAGGGCGAGTCAGGGTGGAGCTATAAAGCACTCAATAAATACTCTGGTGCTTACGGTATCCCCCAGTCACTTCCAGCAAACAAAATGGCATCCGCAGGAGCTGACTATTTAACCAACGGTAAAACACAGATTAACTGGGGACTGGACTATATCCAACGCAGACCCGACTATGGCAGCCCGTGTGCCGCATGGCAGAAATGGCAATCACGATCTCCCCATTGGTACTAGAAAAGAGGCATAGATATATGGATTTTACGACAGCGATACTTTTCATGGCTGATGACGATAATGAAGGCGCTAAAGGCTTCATTAAAACCATGTTCTCGATGATTTTCGGGAAAGATGTCGGTTCGGGTTCAAAATGGGATTTCGCGCAAGGCTACGACCAAATCACAGCAAAAGGCTGGATGCTTTCAGACGTAATGGACGTGGTAACTAAGCTTATGAGCACTGTGTTCACTCCTGCCGTAACCATTTTTCTTACTGTCGTATTCACGATCAATTTCTTCAAAGTTCTCCTAGCTCTCGACGCTAGTGATTCTTCTGGCGGTGTTCAGCGAATTATCCAAGTTGTCATCAAATACGCAATTCTTGTTCTCTTAGCCAATAACGCTATTATGATTGTCAAATCAATCGCTGCCATTATCGACGCTCTAGTAAATAAAGCAGCTACAGGATATAAAGCACCACCGACAATAACTTACGACGCCAAGCAACTAGAAGGCGCTATCAACGGGCTAGGAACAATAGACTCCATTGTTCTCATCATTATCCTTCTCATTCCTTTCCTTATCGCCGTAGCCGCTAACCTCGCCGTCTATGTTGTTGTAATACTCCGTTTAGCAGAGTTCATTATGCTTGCAGCTGCCGCACCCGTGCCTGTCGCATTTATGGGCGATGATGACACAAAGAGTATCGCGATTGGATATTTGAAAAAACTAGGCTCTATCGGACTTCAAGCAGTCCTACTCCTATTCATTTCCTCAGTAATCGCGCGCTTTGGAAGCGCACTCACAAGCGGCGACTTTAACGGAGTAACATCAGATAACCTTGTCGCCACAACAGCAGGCAATTTTATCGGCTTCCTTGTCCTGCCAATCATTCAGCTTGTCCTTGTCTTTGCCACAGGCAAACTTTCGCGCGCAATCATGGGCGAATAAGCAGGCAGTCATGGCCAGACCAACAGTGCCCGGAGGACGGGAACGGCAACGACTGAAGCGCGTTTTTGTCACCGAACAAGAGGCACGCAAGATTGATTCGCTCGTAAGGAAAAACGGCGAGACGTTTTCCGACTACGCCCGCCGTGTTCTCATGGACGAAAACAAGAACACATCCATGAGAATCGAGCAGGTCGTCTCACGCGAGGTCATGCGAGAGCTACACGCTATCGGCAACAACATCAACCAGATAGCTCACAACTCAAACATTCACGACGCTGCCACACGAGAAGAAATCTACCAAGCAGCCGCACTCGTCGAAGATCTAGCCCTCACCCTCCAACCCATGAGAATAAAACTCTCCAGCCAATACACCCACTGCCCCACCTGCAAACAAAAACTTGACAGACGCAACGCGTAAAGCTGTAACGCTATTGTGTTTCATTGTGTAGAATTATGTGTGTCTGAAAGGAGTTTATTATGTCAGTGAGTGTCAATTTTCGTACTGATGAAGAATTGAAAAAAGAAGCTGAGAACATTTGTCGGACGCTTGGCATGAATATGACTACAGCGATGAATATGTTTCTCACAGCTATGGTGCGTGAGCGCACTATCCCCTTTGACTTGACCCCAACCTCCCCTACTCCTACCACAGCAGATGTTGAGTGGGAGGACTACAACCCAATGCTTTACGACGTTATGCGTGAGACGGCTACGCGCCTTGGTGGGGTTTATTTACACCTTGCTGATGTTGCGAAAAATGAGCAGGAAGAAGATTATTGGGTGCAAAAAGATAGAGAATTATTTGAAGAAATAAATTCTATGCCGTTTAATACGGCTGAAAAAGTGCGCTCCATGCAAGATGATTTGAATAAGCGTTTAGAAGAAGCCCTTGCAATTGGTGCTGATAAATGACGGCAGAATTATCTCAGGTAGAGTTAGAACGTATTTTTGAGCGTCGCATTCGTCCAGGGTTCGATGCACACCTTAGCAAGCTATCTTCCTTTAATCCTGTACTAATAATGGTTGGCGCTCAGCCTGGCGCTGGCAAATCGCGCTCAATGAACAGAGTGCTCACTGAATATGCTGGGGCTATCCCAGTTATTGGTGATGATTTTCGTCGCCACCACCCCGCCTATAACAATTTAATGTCGTCTCCTGAGACTGCTTTGCAGATGCCGCAAGTGACAGCACAGGCTGCCGCGCGGTGGGTTGAGATGAGTATTGACTATTTGCGTGAACTGGGCGCACCTGTTGTTCTCGAAACAACGATGCGTCAGCCTGACGTAGTAGCTAGTACGATGCGCAGTTTTCGTGATGCTGGCTATTATTGCGAAGCTCGTGTTTTGGCTGTTCCTCGTGAAGTGTCCTTGCTCGGTGTGGTGGAGCGTTACGCGCAGCAGGTGCTAGAAAATGGTGCGGGCAGGTGGACTCCTGTCGATGTGCACGATGCTGCATACAATAGCCTTCCACAGTCTTTAGACAAAATTGCTGCCAGCGGCGTAGTTGACCGTATTGTGGTGACAAATCGCGGTGGAGAAGTCCTTTACGATACACGCCTACACAATTCCATTGACATGCCTGCCATACACAAAGCTATTGAGCAAGGTCGTGATTTTCATTCACTCTCCCCCGCTCAGCACACACAATGGGAAGTTGGACTATCAAAAACGCAAGCCATTCTCGTCCAAACTGGCGAGAAAAACGAAGATGTCCTCAAGACAGCAAAAGCCCTTGAAACAAACAAGAAGCAGACACGCACAGAGTCGCGCGCTGAGCGTGTAGCGCGCAAAAAGCTTGCTGCCGAGAAGCTAGACCCTGAACGTGTACGCCAGATGCGTGAACGACTTTATGGTGACGAGCCGCCCACGCGCGGTCTTTCCCGATAATCCAACACAGGCAAAAAGCCAGCTTTAGTTGCGCAGTGCTGTGTAGAGAGTTTGGCGCGATACGCCGAGCCGGCGGGCAACTTCTGCTTTAGGCACGCCACGTTTTATTTGCACTCGCGCTCGAGCGATAGCATCGGCATCGAGCTTGCGCTGCTTCTCGTACACTCCCCTTTTCTTCGCTAAAGCAATTCCCTCTGCTTGGCGTTCTTTGATGAGTGCCCGCTCGAACTCTGCCACAGCACCAAGAACAGTAAGCACAAAACGTCCCTGCGGACTGTTAGTGCTGAGGGCTGGCGCGTCCACAAACTCGACCCCTACCCCTTTCGCTTCGAGCGTCCCGAGAAGTTCAAGCAAGTCCCTCGTCGAGCGTGCAAGCCTATCGACAGACTTCACCCGAACTATGTCCCCTTCCCTCACCCAATCGAGCAAGGCTGTGAGTTCCGGACGTTGTGTATCTTTCCCGGAGACCTTATCGCAAAAAAGTTTTTCTACATCCCCTAGGGCTTCGACTTGCCTAGCTTCGTTCTGCTCTACGGTCGATACACGCACATATCCAACAATCACGATCCATTTCTCCTTATTTTTCGCTGTGAGAGCCTCTCAGAGTAAAAGTTGAGCGGCCGACCGCTCAACTTTGTTCAATAATTCGCTCTACGGGCTTCTGAGAGAAAAGTTGATTGGCCAGAAACTCAACTTTGCACAATAATTCGCTCTGTAAGCCCCTGAGAGAACTTTATCCGGCAATTCTCGGCCGAAAATTGCCTAATAAAGTCTAGACCCGCTTTACACTAGTGTCAAACATGGTACGGTGTAACTTTACTAGACACTCGCGAACTGGGAAAATATCTTACTGCAGAACTTGTCAAACGGGGTGTACTTTGTTTGACAAGTTCTTCAGCGTACTAGATTCGGGCGGCCGTGACTTGCCAGCCTGGTATAGCATTTTCTAGTTCGCGTATTTCATCTTCTAGTAGTTGATATGCTTCTTGGCCAGTAACTGCTTCCTGCTCGCGCGTGTGCGTCTGCAACACTTCTTCTTCATAGAAATCATCTGTAGGAGCAACCTCCGGTAATTCTTCTGTCTCTACAGGAGCCGGCATGAGCGAGCGTCCACTCTCAATGTCCTCATCATAATTTTCTGGAATATCGGACGTGTGGACGGCCAGCTGTTCTTCTGCTCGTTCTACAGCATGAACGTATGCGCCTTTCATTTTCGCCGGGGCGTGCTTGTGTGCCTTAAAAGGCTTGATGCCACGCAAAATATAGATGCATTCACGGTTATCGAGGCGAGCAAGTTCGTCTTGCGTGAGAAGTTCTCTGCCTGTTTTCTGCCACTGGCGGCTTGATGAGCCTTGCATACCTACAGCTTCATGGTGGTTTTTCACTCGGATTGTTTGTTTACCGAGCAGGCGCGAGATGAGTTCTGTGGTTGATTTTTCTTGCCCACCAAGGAAAAGAACAGAGTCACAGTTACCGATAATGGTTTCCCAGTCGTCCTTGTAGAGTGATTTTCCTTGTGCGTCTGACTGGAGAATGACCGAGGCAGATATACCACGTGAACGCATGACGGCAATCTTCCGGTCAAAATCAGGTATTTGTCCGATGTTGGCGAACTCGTCCATAAAGCACTGCACAGACACGTCTAGCGCCCCGTTTTCGTTTGAGTCTGCTTGGGCGATAAGTGTCTCAAACAGTTGCTGATAGAACACGGCTGCGAGCCAGTTGAACGTGGTATGAGTGTCTGGCAGGACAAGAAAAAGTGCTGTTTTTTCGCGTCCTATATCGTCGATACGGATTTCATCTACGCCACCGACAAGGGCTTGCATGGGAGCCATGTAAAGGGAAGCTAGGCGCACACCAAGAGAGATAACCACGCTCTGCCGTGTTTCTGTCGCGCCTTTGGTATAAATGTCGTACTGGGAGTGTGCGAAAAGAATACCGTTTGCCTGCCACAGTGTATATATGTCTGATTGGCCATCACGGGCGGCTTTGGCATTGATTGCTGAATAAATGATTTCTTCATCAAAACTTTCTTCCTGCTCGCTTTTCTTATCGCGCGCTTTATTGTTCATTGTGCTAAGAAAATGAGCAACATCGACAAGGGAAGCATTTTCAGGATTCTCGAAATATGCGTAAGTGATAAGAGCGGTCAAAAGTGCTTTTTCTGCGCGTTCCCAGAACGCTTGGTCGCCTTGTGGTTTGCCGCCTGTCGTGTTCGTAATGATGTTATTGACAAGGATTGAGATAGAGATTTCTGGCTGGCTTTCATCGAAATAGGCAAATGGGTTAAATCGATCTGATTTGGTGAAATCAACGAGGTTTAGACAACGTATTTTGTAGCCGTTCTTCACCAGGTGTTCTCCGCTTTGACGCAACAGTTCACCCTTGGGGTCTGTGACGACAAAAGACGTAGAACACGTCTCTAGGTTCGGCAAAACAAAATAGCGCGATTTACCTGACCCAGCCGAGCCATAGACAAGAACATTACGGTTACGCCCAGTCTTGTGCGTATCAAGAGAAAGAGTGTGCTCGGCAGTAAGAACGATGCCTTTTTCTTTGCCAGCCACAAAAGGCTTGAAATCTTTAGCGCTCCCCCAACCGGCCGAGCCGTATTCTTCTCCAGTGCGCGTGCCTTTCTTTTGAGACTGTGAGTACAAGATAATAAGGGCAAGTACAGCTATGGTGCCAAGACCTACAAGCAGGTCTGTTTGGTGGAAAGAAAAGTGCATAGGGTTATTGGTGATGTCATCTAGGAGATGCGTGAATGCTTCCATCCACTCCATTCCTCCCTCATGGAGGGTGCGCACTTGCCAGCTCGCCTTATCGCCGCCCCAAAAAGCAAACAGGGCAGCAATAGCGATGATGACGTAACTAGGGTTTATTTTCCGCATAATCGCTTCCTTACCTGCTCAGTTTCGCGTTTGGCGTGGTCGGGGTTGGTGCTTGCTTTGCGGCGGCTGCACGCTCAGGGTCGAGCTTATAAGCTGCGTCTCGCTTACGAGCTGCGCGCTCCTGTTTTGTCTCAGTGCGCTTACTTTTCTGCTGTCCCCTGTTGTTGCGTGTAGTAGTCGTGGTGGTTTTTTGTGTCCCTGGGGCGTGCTGGGTAGGCACGTCTTGACCTGTGAGATTGCCGTCCAAAGTGATGTCCTGGGTCGGCTCTGGAACGTCATTGGAGGTGCTTACTGTTTCACTCACAACGGTTTCTTGTGTCTCTACTTCATTCTCAGAAAGCATTTCCTGTGTGTTCTTTGGTGTTTCCTGAGCTTTCTCGATCGTTTCACCGAGTTCTTTCTCCTGTGTGGGAGGCTCTACAACTCTTTCTTGCTTTACCTGCTCTTTGAGTGAGTTTTCTAGCTCTGTTTTTTCTTGAGCAAGCTGACTACGCTCCGTTTTCATTTCATCCATTGGCTCTGGAACATCATTGGAAGTGCTCACTGTTTCACTCACAACGGTTTCTTGTGTCTCTACTTCATGCCCAGCAAGCCCGTCCTCATGGGGTGCGCTCTGCGTGTTCTCTGGAGCTTCCTTGGCCTGATTGACCGTTTCGCTGACTTCCCTGTCCTGGACGGGAGGCTCTACAGCTCTTTCTTGCTTTAGCTGCTCTTTGAGTGAGTTTTCTAGCTCTGTTTTTTCTTGCACTAGATCGGCGCGCTCTGTTTTCATCTCCTCGGCGCGCTCTTGACGCTCGATGCGCTCGTCTCGAAGTTCTTTTACTTCGTCAGAAAGCCCCGTTTGTTTCTCTCGCAATGCTTCTACTGCACGCTCATTTCCTTCTTGTTGGGAAAGCTGACTGATGTCTTTATCTATTGCGCCTATTTCTTCTGTTCTTTGGGCAATCTCTTTGTCTAGCTCACCGATAACTTTTTCCTCTGCTTGAATCGTCGCAGCAAGGTCGGTGATGTGCGCATCGAGCTCTCTGATTTCCATGCGCATGATTTCTGGCTGTACGGCTTCGAGGGCGTGCTCAAGGCGTGGCAGGTCTTTGGCCTCAAGGTGAATATATGCGCCATGCTCTGTGTGCTCTACAGTAAAAGCAACACCGTAGTATTCGAGTTTTGCTTTCAGTGCTTCAAGTTCTTTCGATTCAAGCAGGCGCGTGGTGTGGATGCCTGTGGTTTCTTGGGCTACGAGTTTTTTCATCGTGATTTCCCCACGCTTTTCCAACAGCTCCGGGTGTTCGTTGGCATAGCGCACAAGCGAAGCTATTGCTTTGAACGGCGCTGTGATTGCTTTCCCGGCCAGATAGGTTATCCCTAGCGTGCCAATGACACCTGCGGTTGCCAGTCCTCCTATTCCTTGGGTTGCACCCCGGAACATGGGGCTAGCTAGTCGCATCATCATTTCTGTACTACGCAGTGCTTCTTCACTCATAGTCTGTGTCCTTTCCGTTGTTCTTCTTCTAGGGTTTTTCCTCCGTCGCGTCTGATACGACGGATACGTTCTTGTTCTTGCACTTTCGCCTTTTCTCGTGTGAGTGTTTGCGTACTCTTGGCTTGAGCGCGTTTGTGTGCTGGTGGTATTTCTCCGGTGCGCAGCTCATTGATAGCTCGTTGTGCCGATTTATAGGTGAGTCTGTCTGTACCAAGATTATTGTGCGTCGTCGCCTGTGCTGGCTCAGACATAGTGACTGTCTGTAGTGGAACAACAATAACGGGTGTTGTTTCTCTGTTGTTAATATAAGTAAATTGCGGGTCTGTGCCTACTGTGTCTTGCCAGCCAGCGTGGATAGAGCGCACAACAAGTTCTTGGCGAGCTATCGCCTCATCGATACGTCCCAGCTCGATGCGTTTCGTTGGCGCACCAAAACGCGACCCCTCAATCTCTTGTGAAAGCTTTTCCCGCTTGACAATCAACTCATCAAGCTTTGCGCTCTCTGTGTCCAAACGTGAGACGATTTCGCGCGCATAGACCGCTCTGCGACTACCACTCATCCCTGCCCAGCGCCTACGTATCTCGCTCGCCTCGGCCGAATGCTTAACCTTAATAGTCTCTGCCTGGCGGTCAACTTTAGCGAAATAACGCTGCTGCGCCTCGGTCTTACCGCGTGGCCGGATAGCCGGACGTGAAATACCCAAGTGTGGCTGACGGTGAGCAAAAAACTTGAATACCTCGCTACTTGGTATCGTTGCCACGTAGCGCCCCTGCGCGTCACACAAATCAATCATCGTGTTCTCCGGAGCAATACCAATAAAGTTATTTCCTCTCGGTATCAACTGAGCATCGTGAACACTCATATAGACAGCCCTGCCGAACACGTCGCGTCCCCGGGGAATAAAAACACGGCGCACACCATGCGCATCTTTTTCTCCCACAAGACGATCGGCCGCAATAAAAGTAGGAGTAACTTGCCCATTGATACGGTTAATCAATGCCGCCTGCGTATAAGGCGCACCCAAGCTTGCCCCACGCACACCACGCGACCCCTCCCGCGGCAAGCTAAAAACAACATTAGCCCCACGCATCGACACACCAATATTATGCTCACGCAAAAGCGTAGCGAACTCACCCCAATTGTGTGCCCTCACCACAGCCTCATCAATAATACCCGCGAGCCATTTCTTCTCACTCCCACCACCCAGCGAAGCATAGATTTCATGAATTTGCCGACGGCGAGGATAACGCTGCGGCTTCGTATCAATAACAGAAAGCCCCCTCCCACGGCACAACTCGTCACTAATTCCTCGCCAATTTTTCAACGTCCACGGACGCACTTTCATACGCTCAAGCGTCTTATTATTGACAGGATTAAGATAGATATGGTTGTGAATATGATGCTTGTCAATATGAGTCGCCACCACCCAATCATGCTCATGCCCGCCCGCAATTTTCTTAATGAACTCGACCCCAATCTGGTGAGCCTCACTCGCGTTCGTCTCCCCCGGTTTGAACGACTGAATAATATGATGAGCCAACACGCTCGGACGGCGACCCCGCCTGCGTGTCCCCATGTTCTGTGCGTGCAGCTCTGCCGCCTCTTGCGAATACTCAAAACGATCGACCGCCATATCCACAATACGCTCTCGACTAAAAGCCCCTACCCCACTAGAGACATATTCACCCATGCCAGTCTTAGCACCATTAACCCCATACCCAATCGCAGCACGAAGATTAGCACGTACCTGTATCACCTTCACAGTCGCCACCAGTACTCACCTCCACCTACTACAACCTCGTTCCTATCAAGGAACATTTTTCCCATTAAGGGGTTTGGGGCTTGCCCCCATATTCTTCTCTTACATGAGCGATTTAGCGAATGGCAAGCAAGGGTTTTTGTAGCTACAAAAACTATGCTTGCTATGTGTCAGACTTCCCCCAAAAGGGCGTTTTGACTGGCAGTCGGCTTAGTGGCTTTTTTGGCGCATCTGCCCCTGTCGAAACTGCCACACTTTTTGGCGTGTCCACCCTTGGGGCGTGGCGTGGCCTGGACGCTCCTCGCTGCACTCGTCGCGCTAAAAATCTCCCTGCCTCCTACCGCGCCCCTGCGCGGCTTTCCGCCCAGGGCTGTGCGGGTCTGTGGGCGCTGCGCGCCTCGCGCGGGCAGGCTTCGCCTGCCCGCGTTTTCTGCCATGACTGCACGGGGTATATGTATTACAAAAAAGAAAGGAGACGTGTGCGCACAGCAAAGCACGTGTGCCCTGGACTTTAAGTGTCGCTAAAAAAGCGCACGAAAAAACAGGACACTAGAAGCTATCTAGTGCCCTGTTTTCCTGCCCGCTTCTTACGTTCTTTGCTCTCGGATTTCTATCGTGTGGCCGATAAAATCCTCAGCGTCTAAGACTATCTCGCACGTCCTATAACGCTCTGCGATTATGTCTAAGGCTTCCTCTTTCGAGTCGGCTACAACTTCCACATCTCGCACAAGTTCTTCTCTTACTCGGACAGTCCACACACTCATCTTTTCTTCCTTCATAGTTAATGCTGGCATTGTCGGTTAAAGCTGGCTTTTACATAAAGACTTGCTTTGCCGTAAAAGCCAGCTTTTAGGTGTTTAGTTCTCCCGCTCAGCGTGTGCCTCGTTGTTCTCCGGGACTATTTCTGTTTGCTGTGGACGGGTCTTTTTTATAAAAGTTGCCGTGCCGGTGGCCAGGTCGATGCCGACTCGGTCAGCGGTGATGACGTGGCGGGAGCGCTTTACTCCGTCCTCACCTACCCACTCGCGCAACTTCAATGTGCCCCGCACAAGAACAGGCGTGCCCTTGTCGATAGAGGCAAGAACGTTGCGGGCTAAAGTGCCGTATGTGCGCACTGAGTACCACGCGGTAGCCTCGTCCTCCCATGTGTCGGCTTCTTTGTTGAAACGGCGAGAGGTAACACCGACAGAGAAAACTACTGTCTGGATACCGTTCTCATTCTCATAAACATCAGGCATTCCGCCTACGTAACCTGAAACGATGATTTTAGTGTCATTAGACATGGCTAAGTGTCCTTTCTGTGTTTGTAAGGGTTTTGATTTTGTCGGGTCGGAAACCGCTCCAGTGACTAGCGCCTGCTATCACTACAGGGGCAGATGAATAACCTAGAGATTTCACATAGTCAAGAGCTGTAGTGTCTTTGTCGAGAAAGACCTCTGTGTAAGCAATGCCCTGCTTCTTCAAAGCACGCTTGGTCGCGTTGCACTGCATACACATCTCTTTGCTATAGACCGTAACACTCATTTTTCTTAACCTTTCTCTAACATTTTCGTTCAACCCCAAGGGTTTATTTTTTTCGCCTCGGCGGCACGAATGTGCCTTAGGGGCAAGCGTGCGGATGTCAACATGCGAAGTCTCCTTTTTCCGCGGTGATAACCCTCATGCGAGGCACGAGCGTGAGGGTTATCAGGGCAAGGAAAAACGGGGCGTAGCGCCCCGTAGGGGTTGACAGAAGCACGTGCCCCGTATAATTGCGCTTGCGCCGAGGCAAAAAATGACCCGTCAGGGTCAAAAAGAAGTCGATGCCCGCAGCGTAAAGGGCATGGCGGGCGCGGCGAGAAAGCACACACCCAGCGCAGCGGTGTGTGGTTTCTCGGGGCAAGAACGCCTGCCCCAGCTGAGGGCATCTCCAACGCCCGCCCTCCGTCGGCGGGCTGGCAACGCCTTTAGCGTTGCCCCTCTTTCAAGAAAATGGGGCGCTAGAGTTTTCTAGCGCCCCATTTTTATCCCTGACAAAAGCTCGTATTCGGCGAGGGAATTTCACTGGTCATTATTCGGTGCATAAGGACTGCTAGTGTTTGGCTGGGGTCTTGCTTGTAGGCAGACTCGGTGTACTCATAAGCAAGCCCATATTGGCGATGCCACCACAATAGATATGCCATGACCGCGCGCATGTTAGCTGTCGCACGGTCAGAGTGTGCGCTTATAACCGCCCGTATTACATTAGTGGCGTGAAGTAACCGCTCACAGTTATGCTGGCGACTCTCGCCGTCCACTAGACCTTTTTCTATGTTCTCGTCGGGAAAACTTGTAGAAAAGATTTCCTCGCACGTATAGCTATCATTGACAGCCCATAACAGGTACTTGTCCCTGAAACGTCCGTTTTCAAAAAGGCGCTCCAACTCGATAACTTCACTCTCAAAATCAAGCACGCTCAAGTCCTGCTTTTCTAACAAGCTTTCCATGATTGCAATCGTCTTTGTGCCTTCTTTTACTGGTGCAAGTGTCATTGTCTTTCTCCTATAAAATTGCGATTTTTTGTCCGTGGGGTGTGTTAGCCTTACAGGGAGAGGAAAAGTTAGTGGCTTTCCCTCTCACCTGTAAGGGTTTTGCTAGTTACTCGCTAGAGTGGCTAGCGGTGTCCTTGGCGTGTTTTCCACGCCTAGGCGCAACTGTTGATTTGATTGCCGGGGCAATTGTTTTGATTGCCTCGGCAATTGCTTTTACTGTTCGCGCTATCGCGGTTACAGCTCCAGCTATCAAAACAACGGTTTCTATCATCTGCCTCACCTCCTCCCCTTTTGAGTAGTGAGTGGGCGGGCTTCTCCCGCGCTCTACGGGTTTCATGTATATTCACCTCCTTATGCTTTATTTCGGTGTTCTCGTGGTGTTCTCTATAGAGTTTTCAAACAACCACCGCACGGCTTTCTTTTTCGCCTCGGCAGCGAGGAACGAGCTTGCGGGTAAGGGAGTGGATGTCAACATGCGAAGTCCCCTTTTTCCGCGGTGATAACCCTCATGCGAGGCACGAGCGTGAGGGTTATCAGGGCAAGGAAAAACGGGCGTAGCGCCCGCAGGGTTGACAGGAACGACCGCCCGCTATAATTGCCAGGCCTGCCGAGGCTAAAAAGAGAGCCGCAGGCTCAAAACAGTGATACCCGCAGCGCCCATGTGTGACGCGGCGAGAAAGCACACACCCAGCGCCAGCGGTGTGTGGTTTCTCGGGGCTAGACACACTGACGGCGCGATGCGCGGGTATCACCTACGCCCGAGCCTCTGTCGCTCGGGCTGGCACGGCTTTCGCCGTGCCCTCTATCAAATACAAAAGGACACAAAAAGGGGGTTACTCCCCGCGTGGGAGCAACCCCCTAGGATTGGGGTTTATCACCCCTCATAGTAGTATCCATTCTTGGTGGCTGTGAGATCGAAAGAGACGTCTCGACCGTAAGCTTCATAGTCGAAGTAGTTGAGGACTTCTTCGGGATAGTCGCTAAACATTCCCAGCTCGTGTACGTAATACCAGCCGAGGTCATAATCAGTAGCTACTTCGATATACACATAATCGTCAAGGTTGTCAGCCAACTCAACGAAGTCTTGAACACTGGCGTGCCAGGAAAGCGCAACGGGTGCTATCTCAGCCAATTTCTCTTGATCGTCGCAATCTTCCCACGCCTGCGCAAACTCGCTCAGCTCGCCCAGGTTGCCATATTCCCCAAGCCAGGAAGAAAGCCCCATGCCTGTGTTATCGTCCCAGTCCATAACCAGGTATTCATAGACAAGCTCACCGTCTTTCATGCAACCAATACGGGTAAGCATAGCGTTGATTTCTTCTTCACTAGCTGGCAAAGCTAACCATTCACCGGCTAAATAACCATTGTTATAAGCCTCCAGATTACCTACCCAAACACTAATGTCTGCATGAGATGCCTGTGTCGCGTCGCTAGTGGTGGCGTGGTTGGCAGTTGTAAGAGTTGTGGTAGTCATGATAGGTGTTTCCTTCCTGTTTATGAGGGGTGTTGACGCACAAGCCGTCACAAGCGGTTCTGGCGAAGCGCTACAGGAAGGGTGCCCGTGCAAACACCTCACACCCAGCGCAGCGGTGTGAGGTGTTTCACGGGAAGGTAGCCTGTAGAGCAAAGACAGGTTCGCTTGTAGGCTGGCCAAGGAACACCCCAAACAGGAAGAAACACTCCATTGACATCCCCCGCAACCACGCCATGTCACGCCACTTTTCTTTGACGCACGCAACACTCCAAAAACAGGTGTTTTTCCTTGTAATCGTGCGGTTTTACAGCGTTTATGGTAGAATGATAGCCAGTGAAATAAGGAGGGAATTATGAGTATTCCAGCTGTGAAAACAAAACGTGTATTGACACCTAAACAACAGGAAATTATCGACTATGCCGATGCGGCTCTTGCCGTTGCGGGACATAAGGTTACTGACCCTATTGCCCGTGAAAATATGGAGGCTATTGCGGCAGGCGATATGACTGCCGATGAAGCTGTTGCTTTGATGCGAGAACGTTTTTTAGGTAAATAAATGTCTGAAAAGCCTATTTTTCGTTCCTGGGATGACTATTTCATTCCAGGAACAAATGTTTTACGAAATAAGTTTGTCACTCCGGATATGCCTTTTGGTGTCAACAATCAGGAACGTCTCACTAAAATGGAAGAAGAAGCCACAGCTTACCGTTTTGAAGAACTAGCACTTCACCCCATCCCGGGCAATTTTGACTACGCACACATGAAAGCTATTCACCACCGCCTTTTTCAAGATGTGTACGAGTGGGCAGGACAAGAACGCACAGCGCCCGTAGGCACATACATGGTTAAAACAGCTCCGGATGTCATCAACTATCCCCTTGGCGACCCGCGCGCCCCATTACGCGAATACGCCTACTATCCTGCAGGCAGTGAACTCACCCGCGCCGCTGAAGCACAGTACACGAAAATAGCAGAACATAATTACTTGCGCGGCCTTGATAAACATACTTTCTCCCAACATCTAGGGGAAATATGGGGAGAACTCAATGTAGTCCACTCTTTCCGTGAAGGCAATACCCGCTCACAATTCGCTTTCTTCACCCAGCTCGCCACACAGGCAGGATGGAAAATAGACCCCAAGCATTTCCTGCCAGGCACACCAGGGCGAGACGAGTTTGTTGCCGCACGTTTCCACTGTCAAGCAACAGGAACAAGCACCCGACTGGCCAACCTTATCGAAAAAGAAATCACTCCCCTGCTCACGCCACACCACAAACGATACGAGTCACACGCTGAACGTATTGCATCGAAACGTCTCAAAGCTATGAAACTAGATCCTGAGCGCGTTCGGCGTTTGGATGAGCGTTTGCGTGGTGGTGAGCCGCCTACTCGTGGGCTTTCGTGTTAACCAGCACATATAGAAAATGCCAGCATTATAGAAATTGCTGGTTTTTATTTTTGACTTCCTTGCGCATAGAGATTGTCTATGCCCCAGAAATCTCCTATAAGATTGACGAGCTCTTCTGTTGTGTACTCTTTGTTCTCGTCATAGGTTCCAGCAATTTTGCAGGCACGTTCGTGTTCGTCTGCCCATACGGGGACATCACGAGGGAAGAAGAAGAGCGTGTCCTTTTCCTCTATGTTGTATTTTTCTGCTTCGGCTATCTGTTCTTTCCGTTTCGTACAGGACTTAGAATATGCTCCCATCATTTCCTTCAGGCGCTTGTTAGAAGCGTCAGCTTCTTCTTTGTATGAGTTTCTGGGCGCCTCAGGACTATTAGCCCCTTCTAAACTAATAGCGGCGCTGGTAAGCCTGTCTTTAACTGTCATGAGTTGCTCTATGGGAAGCCCGTCGTCCTCATCGAGAGCTTTCTTATCAAGGGGTAGGGCAAATGTTTCTTCTTTATCCAGACCGTTCTCTGTTGTCCATTTGACCGTTATTTCTTTCAAGAAAACATTGTTGTATGACTCGCCATTCTTGAAAGTTTCTTCCAGGTGGCTTATGCGCTTTTCTGCTTCTTCTTTGAGTGTTGGCTCGTCTGCGTCAATAGCCCACCCGTCATATCCTTCGTATTGCGCGTTGCAATTCCACATATTGGCTGCGCAATACTCAATATCAGGTTTCGCGTTCTCATAGGCTTTCTCATAAGCCTCCCACGCGCTCTGTACCTGTGCGACGGCTTCTTTATGCTCGTCGCTCTCACAACCGCTAAGAGTGCCCGTAAGAGCAATAAGAGCGGCAGAAGCGGCTAATAGTCGTTTTTTCATTTTTCCTCCCTTGTTTGCTGATTTTGGATCGTGTTTTGTAACTCTGTGATAGCTGCCTGCATTTCTTGCATTGACGCTTGTTCTGCTCCTTTTGCAACGTCGCCCGCAATAAGCAGACTGACAAGCAGGTGGGTGAAATAGAGGGTTATCTCGAACCATATCCATATCACTAGCACCAAATATGTTCCGTCTTTGAATATATCCGCAAAAGTGGTGTCTGTAAACGCTACCAGTCCAAGCACAATAATGGTAGCCAGGCGCAAGAACCAGCGCAAGAAACGCCCCAAGAACGCGATGGGGCGCAAAATAAGCGTCAGGGCGTGTGCTAGTGCAGAAGGCAAGGAGGTGCCGCGTGAGACTTTGTAATAAGCGAAAAACAATGCTATAGGGATAGCGATGAGAATAGGTAAAAGAACTGCATCTTTGACACTAAAAGCCATCTTTAGTTTCCTTTCTTTCCTTGGTCTTGTTATCTATGCTTTTTTCTTTTCGGCGTCCGTGATTTTCGCTTGCGAAAATTCGGGCGCAGTGCGCGGGTGCAGGCGGCGCACCGCCTGCCGGGGAGTGGGGCAGCGCCCCACACGGAAAACACCAGCCTTTACGGCAAAGCTGGCTTTTACGACAATGCTGGCATTGTCGGTAAATGCTGGCATTTTCCATAGTGTTACCTTGCGAGACATTCTTACATGGGGGTAGGACATAAAATGACACCTTTTTGCCCTGACATCAATCTAGCGCCCCCCCCATGCGTCAAATCACCGCCCCTTTTTAGCGTCGTCCTTTGGGGATAACGTCGGTTTCTAGTGGGATAAATGCTTGCCCGCCATTGACACGTTTTTCTGTGTCGTGAACTGTGTCCATGAGGTGGGTGACGATCCATTGACTAAAGGATGACACTTTCCTGGTCGCGGCTTCTGCCATGAAAGCCGCTCTCATGCGTCCTGCGTCGTCCTCGTCCACAGCAAACGTGATTTTCTTCTTGGGCTTTTTCTCCCCAGCTAGTTTGTTTGCTTGCGCGACAAGCGAGGGTGTGCCAAGCTCGTCCGGAGCTTCCATATCACTAACCGGCGCAGTTGGCAGCCCTGCGGCGATAATAGGGTCTGTGACCGGGGCTTGCTTGAGCGAGTCCATGACTTCTTGACTGGGAACTTTCATTATCTTTCTTCTCCTTATCTAATGCCAGCGTTTACGGCAAAGCTTGCATTGTTGGTTAATGCTGGCATTTATTGACGAGTTGAGTGAACACGTTATCAACACATTCTTCTTTACCGACCGCAATCGGTTCGTGTGCAGAGTTTGCCTTGGCAATGTGCTCGTGCTTGGGGAGCATGTCCTCGATGAGGTAGTCCCCGTAATACTCAGAGAGGGCTTCGACCCACTCAGTGACGTTCGTGCGGGCTTTAATATGCTCATTGATAACAATGGCAATGTGCTGTAGCTTGGGATTGTAGTGCCCTCGCACTGCGGAAATCGTGTTGAACACTTCCGCAACACCGTTAGTCGCTGTCTCACGCGGGTGCGTCACAACAACAGCCATGTCTGCTGCTACAAGAGCATTAGAGGTCATCATGCCAAGCGAGGGTGGACAATCAAGCACAATATGCTCATACGTCCCTGTAAGCCCCTCTAAAGCGGTTTGTAGGCGGAACTCACGCCCGAGTGCCATATCTGTCTCACGGGTCGCTAGAGCACGGTTAGCGGGGATAATATCAAAGCCCCACGGCTCAGCTGCCGACACGATGGCTTTGCGTGCCAAGGAAGCCGACGCGCCCCCTGCAATAGCGGCAAGCACATCATTGAGCGTATTCATGCCACCCGTGACCTCGATGCCACAGGTACTTGTCGCATCTCCTTGCGGGTCACAATCAACCAACAGCACACGAGCATTCTGTGCAAGGCGATTAGCAAGATTAACCGCAACAGTCGTCTTGCCAACACCGCCTTTCTGATTCACAACAGCAATAATCATTGTCCCCTACACTCCTTTTGGCAGTTCTACTGCTTTTGCCCTGTAAGAATCTAAATCAAAAATTTTGCATGAATCATCTACAAGAAAAGGGGTGAGTTCACGAAAAGCATCACCTGCGCCCATACCTATGAACGTAGTAAAACCCGTATTGTCGTTAAAAGCGAAACTCAATTTACCAACCTCCTTCTGTTTTACACTTACAAGCATTTCCACGTTATAAATTTTCGAACCATCACGAATCAGTTTCATTTACCTATTCCTTCCTATTCCTTGATTTCTTCTGCTTTTGCTTCTTCTAACTGTGGTAGATAATCACCTATAGCGAAAAAAGCATCTTCTAGTTTGTTTACGAGTTCGTAGAACGCAGGGCTGTCGCTAGAATTTTCAAACTTTCTGAAAAATTCCATAAAATGACAGATATTTCCTTGAAGGGCATCGAAACTCTCTACAAAATCATTGAAAGAGTCAAACCACAACGCCAAATCAATTTTGATTGGTCCAGGCTTATTAAAAGCCTCGATAAAATCACCGAAATCATCAATAACAGGTGCCTCAATGAAATCATCACAATCATCAATTGTCATTGTTTCATCCATTATTTATTCCTTTCTTTCTTAAAGTTGTTCTTTCAATTCACACGCAGATATGCGTTCGTCTAACCAATCGTCTAGCTTGCATGAAAGCCATCCGAGTCCTGCAATAGCACCAAGGAAAAGCACTCCACCGACAATAAGGAGCTGAATAAGAAAAGGAACGGTAGCCCATAGCGTCACTACTAGTGTCATTTCTGGGCTAAAACCTGCTTCAACCGCAAGGAAGTGGGCTACAAAGACCCCTACTGCCGCCGTGCTTGCCCATACAAGTTCCTGCATAATGGTTTTACGATTCATTTGCAGTCCTCCTCTCTTTGCTTTTTGATGAACCATATTGGTAGGCGATTAAAATCTTTTGGAAGGCGTGTGCGTATCCATGTCACGATGAACACGAAAATCCACGAGAGAGCGGCAATAATCCACGTCCAGACAAGAGCACCACCATGAGCATGCTTGTAAATCAGGTACGTTGTAATGAACAAAGTGTTGAAGATGAGCGTGTACTGCCCATACATGACCATTCGCGGCAAACTAGCATCCTTGTCTTTTCTCCACACGCCAACAATTTCAAAAATGAATACAGCGCCATACATCAGCCACAGAAGTCCAAAAACGACGAGACACAGACTAATCCAACCCATCACCTACACCTCCTTTGTTTCTTCAACAGGATATGGAGTAAGGGGCGCAAATTCCCTTGTTACTAGCCTTTCCATGTTTTTCTGTGCCTGCTGAAAATCTTCCGCAGTGAAAGAAATACTGATAGGCTGTTTCATCTCGCGCAACTTCATATTTTCTTTCTCAAGCTCGTCAATTCTCTCACTATCATCACTTGTCACCCTCTCAGCTCCGCGTCCTCTACCAAAAGGGTCTGTGACAACATTTAGAAGCAATTTGATAATGCCGAGTAAGGCAACACAGACTAAAAGAGGGATTGCGGAATTCACTATCAACTGCAATGGCTCCAAGTGGTGTGCATTCACCGAATTTTGTGGTTCAAAAACAAACATCACTACTTCCTTCCTATGTTTACTTTTTCAGCTATTTCTTTGATTTTGTCGGGTCTGAATCCGCTCCAATGTTCACTGCCTGCTATTACTACAGGGGCTTGCAGGTATCCGAGTGCTTTCACCTTGTTGAGAGCTTTCTCGTCCTGAGAGAGGTCTATTTCTTCATACTCGACGCCTGCTTTCTTAAACGCACGCTTGGTGGCATTACATTGGACGCAGACAGGTTTTGAATACAGAGTGACTGTCATATCGACATAGACCTCCTTTCTTTTCGGCGTCCGTGATTTTCGCTTGCGAAAATTCGGGCGCAGTGCGCGGGTGCAGGCGGCGCACCGCCTGCCGGGGAGTGGGGCAGCGCCCCACAGAGAAAACACCAGCTTTTACGGCAAAGCTGGCATTGTCGGTAAATGCTGGCATTTTCCTGCTTTTGTAAAAGTGGTTAATGCCAGCATTTACGAGTTGGCTAGTATTGTTCATCCCATTCGTTTGGGTAATCGGGGAGCGGTGCTGGCTGTTCTTCAGCTTGAATCTCGCCGTTCTTGGTGAATGTTGCCGTACCGGTGGCAAGCTCGATGCCGAGAGCGTCAGCAATAATGACATCACTTTGCTTGGCATTACCCTCGTCATCTGTCCACTCCCGACGAGTAAAACGACCCCGGACAAGAACGGGCATACCTTTTTTGATTGTGGCGGCCACGTTGCGTGCAAGAGAGCCATAGGAGCGCACTTGATACCACATGGTAGTATCACTTTCCCACTCGCGATTTTCCCGGTTGAAACGGCGAGCTGTCACACCAACTGACACAAGTGTCATATCCGGTGCTCCGTCCCTCGCTTCAAAAGTCTGCGCGTCAGCGCCTGCGAAACCGGAAACAGTAACTTGAGTTGCGTTAAACATAATCAGTGTTCCTTTCTGTACAACTAACAAAAACGGTGAGCGGAAATGCTGGCATTTACGGCAAAGCTGGCATTGTCGGTAAATGCTGGCTTTTAATGAAAAAGGAGAGCTTCTCGCCCTGGAGTGTCATGTGTAAACAAAAAACAATTAGGACGAGAAGCTCACATGTAAGCATCAGGAAAATGCGCACAAGACGATTTCTCCAAAAAACTGTGCAAGCCAAAAGGCTTCGCGCCTCACCTGCGCGGCTCACCAATGCCTACACTTATATACCCGACTTTTATCTACGAAATCGCACCCTGCAAAACGTGAAATGGGTTATCTGGTGGGTAGTTCTGGGAGTTTATTGGCAAGTTCTTTTTGTCGTTTAATGCTGGCGTGTTGATACACCATAACGGTATCTGCGTCCTCGTGCCCACCACGACTCATCAGATCAGCATTAGTCGCTCCGGTGCGCCCGTACCAGGTCAAGTGTGTGTGCCTAAGCTCGTGAAAAGTTACATTTCCTAATCCTGCTTTTTTACGTGCTTCATTAAACTTATTATTAAATGTCGTGTGTGCTATCGGGTCGCTCGGGTTTCTACTCGCGGGAATGATAGGAGCGGTCGGAAAGTCCTCACAATAATCACTTTTAAGATAGGTACGCAAAGCAGGCATAATCTGGCTTGGTATAGCCAATGTGCGCACTCCAGCTTTTGTTTTAGGCGCACCAAGCATGCCCCCACCTTCTGAACGTTTCAAAGCTCTGCGCACGTGCATTTCTTCATTGTCCAAGTCAATATCTTGGCGCTGCAACCCCGCCATCTCGCCAAAACGCAGCCCCATATATGCGCCTAACAAGATACTGATGCGATAGCGTTCTTCCATTGCCAAATACAAGTCGAAAACTTGTCGAGGGGTAAGCGCTACACGTTCACGTTTAGCTTTGAAACTCAAAGCCTTTTTAATCTTGCGTATCGGATTTTCTTCGACCACACCCTCATCGACAAGATACGCATAAAACGCAGAGACGGCGCGCGTGACATTAAAACGCCTTGCACTACCATCAATAGAGGAAAAAAGTAGTTCCCACTCATCAACTCTAATCTCATGCGGATAACGCTCAGCAAAAACAGGAAAAACGTGCTTACGAAGATTGCTCTTATACCCTCGTAACGTATTAGGTGAATAATCGTTATCGACTAAATACTCCCACCATAACTCTGCCCAATACTCAAAAGTATGCGCACTATCATTACCAACCCTTTCCTCACCCGCATACCCCAAGTCTTTCAAAATATCCCGCACAGCAATAGCCTCACTAAGTGAAGCATAACGGCGAATAACCCCACGCCCACGCACAACGTAAAACCCATTATCGGTAACCTCAATGCTCACCGATACACTCCTTTTCCTCCACCAAGCACACAATATACAGTCCCACAAAAACCAGAAAAGCGGAATAAAACACTCCAAGAACTGGACAAAAGTCCTAAAACTGCTAGTATGAAACTGTAAACAAAAAATAATTAAAGTGTGTAGTAGTACGGAAATCAAGCAACTGTGGAGCTAACGGGATTCGAACCCGTGACCTCTTCCATGCCATGGAAGCGCGCTACCAACTGCGCCATAGCCCCGTAGACCTGATACATACTACAGAGATTTCATCTCCCCTACAGGTCAAATACGTAAGTCTCCCTGTAAAAAAGCTCACTTAGGCTTCCATAGAGGACATGCCCTGGACACCCAATTCACTTTCACGCTCAGTAGGAATAACACGATTATGTGCAAGCAGCCTCCAAAAAGGCGGTTGCTCAAAAGAACGCATAAGCGACCAATGGCAATTATCTAAGCCCGCAATCCCAGACCACGCATCAGCATCCATACCCAACATCGCCGTCACCGCACAACTCAAAGCAGCACCGTGCGCGACAACAAGAAGAACCCCGCCATCCATCTGCTCACAGGCCTCAATAATCGCTTGGCTTGTGCGTCCACCAACCGATGTGCGCGTCTCCACCCCGCGCTCAACGGGTGTACCTCCTGACTTCCACAACGCATAGTCTTTAGGAAAACGCTCACACAATTCATCACGCGTTAAGCCCTCAAAATCCCCAAAATTACGCTCACGAAGCCGCTCATCCGTCTCAACAACCAACCCCGTCAAAGTAGCTACTTCCTCAGCTGTACGCACAGCACGCTTCAACGGCGAAGAAATAATGCGGATGGGATTCATTGCCGCGACATAAGGAGCAACACGATGAGCCTGAGCAATCCCGTCCTCATTTAATTCGATATCCAAGGCTCCTTGGACACGCCGCGCCTGATTGTAATCCGTCTGCCCGTGGCGCCAAAAAATAATACGCTGCGCCGTCATTGGAACTCGCTACCAGAAAAAGCGTAGGATGCCAGAGGATTAGCCTGTTCCTCTTCACCAGAAAAGTCACATTCCAAGTCGATAACGGGACAGTCTCCCCACAGCTTGTCGAGAGCATAAAAATCGCGTTCGTCCTCGTGAAAAATGTGGACAATGAGGTCACCGTAATCCAGAAGAATCCAATGCATTTCACCGCTCATGCCCTCACGGTGTTTCAACTGCACCCCACACTTATGAGCAGCCTCATCAACCGCATTGACGATTGCTCTCATTTGGCGCTGCGACGAAGCAGAGAGAACAAGAAAAGCCTCAACAAGTACCAATTGCTCGGACACATCAATACACGTACCACTCGTTGCCTTCACGTCGGAAGCTGCCTGAGCTAAAGTGCGAGCAAAAGAAACAATCTCCTCGCTTGCCGTCACATCATCTCCTCATACACAAGCTGCGCTAGACCCGATTAGGGCTCTAACTAAACCGCGTCTACCCCATAATCCACAACGCACGCTTGAGCGGTCTCTACGGGCTCCAGCGAAGTTCCTTCTGCACCAAAAATAAGTTTCTGAACGATAAGTCCGAGAACGACGCCAATAAGAACAAAGACAAGGATAATAAGAGCCGAGATGAGGCGATCTTTCGTTGTTTTTTCTTCATCAACATCGCCTATTCGCATGGTGACGTCCGTGGGATAACGACCATCCGCAGCAACCACCGCAACCTCGTCAGAATCCGCAGAAGAATCGTCAGGCGAATCCGCTGAGACATCTACGGCTGCAGAATCGTCACGCCCAACCTCCTTCGCTTTGTCATCCTTGTCATCTGCGCTGTCATCTGTCTCGTCTTTATCATCCTCAGGGCTATCGGCACTCTCTGGTTGAGCTTCCTCTTCCTTTTCAGAGGTGGTGTCGGCCTGCGCACTTTCTTCTGCACGAGGTGCGCCTTCCTCAACTGGAGCTTCGCCAGCCTTATCGTCCGCTTCCGCAGGAGCCTCAACGTCATTATCCTCTGTTGTCACTTCGACAAGTGATTCTGGCTCGTCTACGACAGTCTGAGGTGCCTGCGCAGAATCGTCTACCTGCTCATCTGGCGTATCGGCAGACTCGGCAGACTCGGCAGACAATACATCACGAGCTTCTTTCTGCCCCTCGCGTGTGCGAGCAACGAGACGATCACGGAAAGAAGCAGCATCTTTATCTTTTGTGTGGAAACGGTCAAAGACAGAGGAACGCCCAGAATGCGTAGCCTCATCTTTCTTGTCTTTCTCTTCTTTAGCGGCATCAGTGCTATCTTGAGTATCAACAGCCTTGCCCTCTTCAACATCCTTATGTGCTTCTTCCTCAGAAGTGGCAGTCTCAGACGTTGATGTTTCAGCACCAGATTCCAAAGACTCTTTCGTATCCTCGCTTTGAGCAGCATCGCTGAGTGCGGGAAAACTAAAGGTATGGACTGCACCTGCAGTATTTTCTTCTGGAGCGTTATCCTCTTCAGCCTGCGTAGAAGCTGAAGCAAACTTGGCGCTTTGTTCGGCCGCCTTAGCCTCATTCGCTTCACGCTGCAGACGCATTTCCCTACGCGAAGGGCGACGGAGATGCAATTCAGATGTACGCGTCAGCAAATCGTCACGTGAGACTTGGTCGTCCTCCCGTCCGACTTTCAACAAACCTTGTTCACGCATCTCACGACGGGACAGGCGGGGTTTTTCCTCGCTCATTCGTACTCCTTTCGCTTGCCCATAGAGGGCTCTGATGGCTGCGGCTTCAAAAAAGCTCCAGATTCATCATTATATAAATGATACTTCGCAATATAGCGAACTACACTATCAGGTACTAAATACCACACTGGCTTGCCTGCACTAACTCGTTGCCGGCAGTCCGTCGAGGATATCGCCATTGCGGGGACTTCGAGGAGAGAAACCTTGCCTTCGGGTAAACCTTTCGTATCAAAGTGATGTCCTGGGCGACTCACTCCAACAAAATGCGCTAAATCCCAAAGCTCCTCTGAATCTTTCCATGTCAAGATTTGCGATAACGCATCAGATCCCGTAATAAAGAAAAGCTCGTCAGCAGGATAGATAGCTTGTAAATCTCGAAGGGTGTCGATTGTGTAGGTATCTCCCGGACGATCGATATCAACGCGGGAAACAGAAAAACGGGTGTTCGCCACGGTTGCAAGCACAGTCATCAAATAACGGTGTTCCGGCAAAGTAACCTGACGGTCTTTTTTGAAAGGCTGACAACCCGCAGGGACGAAAACAACCTCATCGAGCGCAAATTGGTACTGCACTTCAGAGGCAGCGACAAGATGCCCGTGGTGGATGGGGTCAAAGGTACCGCCCATAATCCCAATACGGCGCGGTTTGCCTGAGACGACATCAGTAGGGACGCCTAAATGATTATTAGGCTGACTCATCCGTCTCTCCTATTCCTTGACACCTGTTCTCATACGTCTAGGACGTGTGATGACATCATCCTACACGATTGTCACCTTAGGAGCGAATATGCCCGTCACCACGAGCAATCCACATAGTTGTCGTGATTTCGTCAAGACCCATCGGACCGCGAGCATGAAGCTTCTGGGTAGAAATGCCGATTTCTGCACCCAAACCGAATTGTCCGCCGTCCGTAAACCGAGTCGAAGCGTTGACCATAACAGCCGCGCAATCAAGCCCGTTGACAAATTCTTCGATAGCGTCGCAATCTTGGGCAACAATGGCCTCAGTATGCCCGGTCGAATAGGTGCGTATATGCTCAAGTGCGCTGTCCAAATCAGGAACAACACGCACTGCCATCTCTAAAGCGAGATACTCGCGCTCCCAATCGTCCTCGGTAGCGTCAACAATCTCGACCCCCTCAGGCGCCAACTCGCGCGTGCGCTCATCAGCGTGGAGAACAACGCCCGCCTCAGACAGAGACGAGAGCGCTCCAGGCAGGAAATCCTCCGCAACATCGCCGTGTACAAGGAGCGTCTCGGCAGCATTACACACGCCGACGCGCTGAGTTTTGGAGTTTATGGTGATGGCGTGGGCTTTATCAAGGTCAGCCGAAGAATCAACATAAACATGACAGTTGCCAACGCCTGTTTCAATGACGGGAACAAGAGACTGTTCTACGACGGTACGGATGAGCCCTGCGCCCCCGCGAGGAATAACGAGGTCAACTAGCCCACGGGCACGCATAAGGGCAACAGCACCCTCGCGTCCGAAACTGTCGATTGAGGAAATAGCGTCACTGGGCAGCCCGCAGCTGGCAATCGCCGTGCGCATAATATCGACGAGCACACTATTGGTACGCGCCGCAGCGGAACCGCCACGCAAAATAGCGGCACTTCCTGCTTTGAGGGCGAGACTTGCCGCATCGACCGTCACATTAGGACGGGCTTCGTAGATCATTCCAATCACACCGATAGGTACGCGCACTTGAGTCAGGCGCATTCCGTTATCGAGGGTGCGTCCTTTGATGACATCTCCAATGGGGTCAGGAAGGGAGGCAACATGACGGACAGCCTCGGCGATATCCGCGATGCGTTCACTATCGAGGAACAAGCGGTCGAGTAGGCCTTGGCTCATGCCTCCTGCGCGTTCGCGCTCGTAATCTTCAGCATTTGCTTCTTCAATCTGAGCTGCGTTTTCACAGAGGGCCGCTGCGATAGCTTCGAGAGCTTCATTTTTTTGCGCTGTTGTTGCTTTGCGCATAGTAACGCTAGCCACGCGCGCAGCGCTAGCGATACTTTCCACACTTTCGGTATAATCGTTCATGCTCTAAGCGTACAGGAGTGCCGACGGGAATAGACCCGCCTTTGGGTGCGTTTTGATTCTTGAAACATTCCAGTTAACAATATAAGGAAGGCAAAGATGGCGACCATCGAACTTACCGAGTCAACTTTTGACGACACCATTAAAGAGGGTACCGTCCTCGTGGACTTTTGGGCACCTTGGTGTGGCCCCTGTCGTCAGTTTGCTCCAATTTTTGAAAAAGTTTCCGAGGCACACGCGGATGTTGTATTCGCTAAGGTGAACACGGAAGAAGAAACTGCACTTGCAGCTTCTGCGCAGATTTCCGCCATTCCCACTTTGATGGCCTTCCGTGACGGTATCTGCATTTTCCAGCAAGCAGGTGCTCTTGGCGCTTCTGCCCTCGAGTCTCTTATTGAGAAGATTCAGAGTCTCGATATGGACGAAGTGCGCAAGGCTGTCGCAGAGCAGGAAGCTGCAGAAGATTCGCCCGCTTCCGGTTCGGGAAGTTTCTAAACTAATAAGTCTTTACGTAGGGGGCAGAGATACCAGTTATCTCTGCCCCCTACATTATTGCCCGACTAATCACGTTGAGGAAAAAGTGTCGCTAAGTAATCAGCCAAGCGCTCGGTGAAAAAAGAGTAATAATCTCGCTTCCCATATCGCCACTGGCGCGACAAAAGCGGAAAACCTGCCCATGCGAGCGAGGGAATACCGATAAGGAGAAGATAGAGCGGTCCGAAGAAAAGCGATTGAATGCTGTGCCCATACTCGTGTGCGTGCAATTTCCTGCTTTTCTCAAGCTCGTTGGCAGACACAGGCGAAGCAGGGTCAATATAGGCAGGACGAGGAAGAAAAAGAAACATTCCCAAAGAAACAGCACCTCTTTTAGGCCAATACGTCACGACTGCACCGCGATATACGGCATGAGGAGAACGCACATAAACACACCACACAATAAAACCGAGACAGCTTTGAGGCAATCCCCATGTCAGCTGCCAGAACACATAGGCTGTACGTGCAAAACGACGCCGCATGGTAACTCTGGCGCTCTCGTCCGTCATTGATGGCTACCCGTACTGCGGATACGAACTAAATCATTGGCATGGACAACAGGGCGCAAGCCGCGCGCCGAATCCTTATCAGCTGCAATACGAGTGAGGTCCTCCGAAGAAAATCCAGTCAAACCGCGCCCAATCTTCTGACCGTCCACACTTTGAATATCAACCAAATCCCCCACTGTAAAACGTCCAGCAACCGCCACGACACCGACAGGAAGCAAAGAAGCACCACTTGAGCCCAATGCCTGAGCAGCCCCCGAGTCAACAATGACCGTGCCACGTGACTGAGCTGCATGAGCAAGCCAAAGCTGACGGGCAGAACTACGCGGACGTGTCGGAGCAAACCACGTACCAACATTCTCACCAGCCAGAGCACGCTCGACATTATCGGCGCTCGTCAACAAGACACCTACTCCCCCGTTACACGCCAAATCAGCGGCGGCAACCTTCGTCGCCATGCCACCAGTGCCCACAACGGAACCGCGCCCAGTAATCTCATACTGCTCCAATTCGTCAAGGGCATGAACCTCGCTGATGAGGCGCGCGTCGCCACCGTGGGAAGGCGGAGAAGTGTAAAGGCCGTCAACATCTGTGAGAAGAATCAGAGCATCGGCAGCAACCAAATGCGAGGTGAGAGCCGCCAGGCGGTCATTGTCTCCAAAACGCAATTCTTCAGTTATCACAGCGTCATTTTCATTGACGATAGGAATAATCCCGTAGCTGAGCAGCAAGAGCAAAGACTCTTGAGCGTTCGCATAATGACGGCGATTCATAATATCTGTTACCGTCAACAAAACCTGCCCAACCGTAATATCGGCCTTAGCGAATTCTTCCTGATAAGCAGCAATCAGGCGCGACTGCCCAACCATCGACGCGGCCTGATGAAGAGGAATATCTTTCGGGCGGTCCTTCAAACCAACCGCATTCATGCCTGCTGCCATAGAACCAGAAGAGACGAGTACAATCTCCTGGCCGCGTTCACGCGCTCCAATAATCGCCTGGGTTAAACGGGCAATAGCCTCGGTATCAAGAGTGCCGTCTGGCAAAGTCAAAGACGAAGAGCCGACCTTAACAACAAGGCGCTCTGCGTGACGGATTTGCTCGCGGCTACTGAGGGCTTCTTTCATCACTACTCCTGGGCGGGGTCAATCCACATACCTGTTTCGCGCTCACGCGCTAATTCTTCGCGGGCAGCGGCTTTAGAATCCATACGTTCATAATACTGCTCTCGTTTCTGTGCGCGAGTAGCACGCTCACTATCCTCAAGGCGCATGTCACTTCCGCGAGGCCCTAAGAGCTCTGCACCGGCAGTTATTGTAGGCTCCCAATCAAAAATAAAGCCAGAATCTTCAGGACCAATCACAACCATATCCCCTGCTTGAGCGCCGGCTTTCAGCAAAGCGTCCTCAATGCCGATACGGTTGAGACGGTCAGCGAGATAACCGACTGCTTCGTCATTATCGAAATCGGTTTGACGCACCCACAATTCAGGCTTATCGCCACGAATAAGATAAAACTCTTCTCCGTCTTTCTTGCGGTAGGTAATAGTGAAAGGCTCTCCCTTGCCTTTTGCTTGGGGGCGCAGCACAAGACGAGGTGCTTCCTTTTCATTGTCGGCGTACTGGGCGCGTACACTCTCAACTGCCCGTCCTAGAGCAAAAGTCAACTCGCGTAAGCCCTCATGGGTGGCAGTTGAGCAGGAAAAGACTGCCAGACCTCGCGCACGCAAATCCTCTGTGACAAAATCTGCCAACTCTCTCGCCTCAGGAACGTCAATCTTGTTGAGCACAACGAGACGGGGACGCTCCATAAGGCTCGGCCGCCCCTCGAGAGGAGGAATTGAGGCGGCGTATTCAGCCAATTCGGCTTCAATAGTCTCCAAATCAGAGAGAGGGTCACGCCCTGGCTCCATCGTGGCACAGTCCAAGACATGGGCGATTACAGAACAGCGCTCAATATGGCGCAAGAAATCGAGCCCTAAACCTTTACCTTGACTGGCCCCAGGGATAAGACCAGGAACATCGGCAATGGTGTAGCGGTACTCCCCTGCTTGGACAACACCAAGATTGGGGACGAGAGTGGTGAAAGGGTACTCAGCGATTTTGGGGCGAGCAGCGCTCACCGCAGCAATAAGAGAAGATTTACCTGCGCTAGGAAAACCAACAAGAGCCACATCGGCGACAGATTTCAATTCGAGGATAATCTCGGCGCTCTCGCCCTCATCGCCCAGCAGGGCAAAACCTGGGGCTTTGCGCTTGCGAGAGGCCAGAGCAGCATTACCAAGACCGCCTCGACCTCCGGCAGCCACAACAAAACGCGTGCCGATGCCGACAAGGTCGGCAAGAATATCGCCCTCAAGGTTTTTGACGACGGTCCCCGAAGGAACAGGTAGCACACAATCTTCGCCATTTTTTCCAGGGCGCCAATCGCCGGCTCCTGGCTGACCGTTGCCAGCTTTCTGGTGCGGTGCATGGTGATAGGAAAGCAAGGTCGTCTCTTGCGAGGA
>JAFYHO010000088.1 GCA_017539125.1 Actinomycetaceae bacterium
CCCTGACGCTTGGGTTGTGTCTCCACCTCCTGCTGGCGACGCTGACCGCGGTTGCCGTAGCCGAAGAAGTCGCCGAAGAAATCTTCGAACGGGTCACGCACAGTCACCATCTGGCGCTTGGCGTTCTGCGTAACCTTAATATATACCACTGAATTAACACTCCGCTCGGCTGCCGTCGTCAGATCTACAAGACCCGCCATAGCCGGAGCCGGAGCGGCATTGGGCATGGTCATCGCCGTGGGCTGGGCGCCAAAGGCACCGCCCTGAGCGGCCTCTTCGGCGATACGTGCCATGCGTGGACGCATTGCTGCGCCGGTGAGAACACTGCTGCTCAGCACCAGTGCTACTGCGCCGAGCCAATTCTTTGTCTTCTGTGTCATAATGAAAATTTACGATTTGACTATTTACAATTAACGATTTATTCTCTCTAAATGGTCTTTCGGGCCTATCTGCGATAATCGGATGCAAAAGTAGTGCAAAAGTTTAATGTGTGCAAGTCTTTTGGCAGCCTTTTTGCTTTCTTTTAACATCGTACTGGACGCCATTAACAGCGGTTAAACACCAGAACTGACATTTTTACATTTCTTTTTTTGGCAGTTCCGACATTTTGTCGTATATTTGCACCCACAAACGCAGTGGACCGGCTTGTCGCTGGCACGACACAACGACGCGTCAGAGGAAAGTCCGGGCAGCACAGGGCACTCCGCTACCTAACAGATAGTAGCCCGCGAGGGTTAGCACGTGCAGAAGAGAAAGACCGCCTAAGCCATCAGGCGAGGGTAAGGGTGAGAAGGTGGGGCAAGAGCCCACCAGGCACATGGCGACATGTGTGCTGTGCACACCGGAGGCTGAAAGTTCGCGTAAACCGGCAAAGCCGAGGAGGCCGCGCGCCCCGCAAAGGGAACGGCAGCACCACGGAGAGAGGGCGGCCCGCCCGAGCCGGAGGGTAGAACGATAGGACGCTGGAGGCCGCAGGCCGACAGCCGGCAGGCACGGTGAGAGCCGCGTCGTAGATAAATGGCAGGCACCGCCCTTCGGGGCGTGTACAGAACCCGGCTTACAAGTCCACTGCTTTTTCGCGGAAACAATCACATTCACACTTATACCTATATATAATTATGACTATCGCAGTTGACTTCGACGGCACCATCGTGCGTCACCGCTACCCCGATATCGGCGAGGAGATTCCCTTTGCCGTGCAGACACTGAAGATGCTCACCGAAGAACAGCATAAAATAATTCTATGGAGCGTGCGGGAAGGTAAGCTGCTGGACGATGCCGTGGAGTGGTGCCGCAAACGCGGATTGGAGTTCTATGCCGTGAACCGCGACTTCCCCGAGGAGGACATCACCAAGAACCAAAGCTTCAGCCGAAAGCTCAAGGCAGACGTATGGATTGACGACCGCAACCTGGGCGGACTGCCCGACTGGGGAACCATTTACCAGATGATCCACGACCGCCTCACATGGGAGCAGGTTTACAGCGATAACGCGCGCGAAGAGGTGCAACGCTACCGCCCCAAACGCCGCTGGTGGCAGATATTCGGTTAAAAAATCTTAACAACCGAAATTCAATTGTGAAATCCTTACTCCCGTATGGACTTTTCAACTATCTTTGCCACGATAAAGGCAAATAAATGCCCTATTATATTCGAAAATTTCTAACAAAACAACCCTAATTATTAACTAAAAACTCAAAAACAATGAAGAAAATCTACCTTCTTTTTGTTTCGTTGCTCGGTCTGTTCGGACAGGTGAACCTGTACGCACAGGACGACTATGAGGCTGATTTCGACAATCCCCTCATCACGGAAGTCGAGCAGTTCAGCAGTCCCTATTCTGACGAGGGCGAGGGTAACTTCTACTCTCTGCTGGATCGCCTTGACGAGTGCCCCGAAGACCAGCACCCGAACAACGACTTCTGGCACAGTGACTGGCATCACGGAAATCAGACACC
>JAFYHO010000089.1 GCA_017539125.1 Actinomycetaceae bacterium
AGATAGTGGAACACCCGTTGTTATTGCGAGTGCGCGAGATGAAGAAAACACCGCCCCACTAAGCATTGCGCTTGCTCACTCTCTCGCAAAAGCAGATCATAAAGAAGTACTGGTTGATACGAATCCCCAAGCAAAAGTTTCCCATACGCTAGAGCTCACAAATAAAAAAGGATTAAGCGATATTCTTAAGAAAAACACCGATATTGCCACCTCTATCACCAGTCTTAATGGTATTGATGTCATACCAGCAGGCACCACAAGCGAGGCTCTAAGTGACTTACTAGCAACTACTGCCATAACTGACACTATCAACCATCTGGATACATATCGTGTCATTTGCGACGGGGCAGGCGTTCTCGATTCTTCGACACTCATGTCTTTAGGAGAAATACCGCGCACTCACGCAATCCTTGTTGCCTATGCCAATCAGACAACGCTTAGCGACGCCCAGCAATCCGCTCTTCTCCTTGAAGAATCAGGTTTTGAAATTTTAGGAACAGTACTTATGGATCTTGATACATCCACCTATGCGCGCCTACGCTATGGCAATCCTGAGTTACTGGAAGATTTCACGCGTAAAGGTCTTGCAAGTCATGCCGCTTAAAGCCTTTTCTGCACTTTTGCCTAATACAACTAGACAATGGCTGCAGACCTTCCTTCTTGCTATCCTCATTACGCCCACATTCGCACTCTCTCCAAAACCGTCTACGGGAAAAAGTATAACTGTTGCTGACGTACTATCTCTTATTGGATTACCCCGCTGGCAATGGTTCGTCGCCTTCCCCACTGTTCTCCTCTTCTTGCTTCTTACAAGAAAAATCCCTCGCACACTGCCCTCCTCGCTAGTCATCCCCTTATCAATTTTTCTCGGGATGACCTTCACTGTGGGAAAATTTTTATACTACACAGGACAAATCTCCTGGATTGGTTCCCCCTACCCCCTTCCAGGACTGCAAAGCATCAAATTCATCTTCACACTTCTGGGAGCCTCACTCATCTATATTCGTATAATCCACACTGTTCATTACCTCATACACTCTAACGCCTCTTTTTCTTCCCTTTCACATCGTTTTCCGCGCCTTGCGCAATTCTATAGAGAAAAACATTTCCGCTTTGTTTTTTTTCTGATGCTCATCGTCTGGCTTCCCTCACTTATCATTCACTATCCCAGCGGCATATATTTTGACGTCCACAACGAATTAGAGCAAGCTTTTGGCTATATTGAACTCAACAGTGGGCACCCAATTACACACATAGCTCTTCTCTATTTCTTCGTTTCACTCGGTAACCTTTTAGGCTCTGCCAATGTCGGAATCTTTCTTTTTTCTCTTTCTCTATACGTACTCTATGCACTCGTTGTGGCATACACCAGCCTCACTTTGCGCTATCTTAAAGCACTCTCATGGGGCTCACCGTTATTACTGCTGTTTTTCTCCATATCACCTATCGTCCACGCAAGTATTGGCGATCCCCAAAAAGACATCCCCTACACCTTCGCTTTTCTCCTTTTTGTTGTGTTATGGGCACGCCTCCTATACAACCCGCCTGCTTTTTTTAATACCAAACGCGAAACTTTACTTCTTGTTATTGCGACATCAGGAGTAATTCTTCTGCGGAAAAATGGGCTACACGTTATCGTCCTTGTTTTTATCCTCACCCTCCTTTTCTTTTGGATAAAAAAAATTCCAAAAAAGAAAACTCTCACCATACTATGTACATTAAGTCTTGCCATCCCACTCGCTATAGATGCTGGAGAAAAACATATCGCCAATCCTGCACCTGGTAGACCTGGTGAAATGTTCGCCGTACCTCTACAACAAAGTAGTCTCCTCGTTTTAACGCATCCAGAAAAAGTCACACCAGAAGAAGAGAAAATACTACGTCAAGTACTCCCCTGGGATACACTCGACTACAATCCCTACTCAATAGATGACGCCAAAGGGATCGCCCCTTTCCCCAATGGTTTGGAAAACGATTACCTGAAAGTTTGGCTTGCTGAAGGAAAACGTGCCCCCCTAACGTACATCGTTGCCTACGTATACCAAAATATTCCACTTGTATACCCTGTAACAACATGGGCAACCTACTACGTACACGCAACTGACGATTGGGACCCCCGATATATACACACGCAATTTTTTAACGACCCACAATTGCTTGTCCCGATCAAGGATGCCTACAAAGACTTCCTACGGCTCACACAGTTCTTCCCTTTCGTCGCTTTCGCTACTATCCTCACTCTTTTACTGACAGCTTTCGCTTTGTGGCGGAGGAATACGCAAGCCTTATTACTGATACTCCCTAGCCTTCTCAGTATTCTCGTGGCAAGCCTTAGCCCTGGAGTACTTCATTTCCCCAGATATGCATACCCATTCATGCTATCGCTCCCTTTCTTGGTAGCAGCGTGGAATAGCTTTGACAATACCGACTACTGAACTGGGCGAGAATCAAGCGTATCGAGATTATGCGAACTGATATATTCCCACGCACGCCCTGATTGGAACGCATAACACAGAGGCAAAAAACGTCCATAATCGATATTGATGATTTCCAAACCATCTTTATTCATCTCTGTTTGGGTATAGGTAGGCGCTGTCACGAATTGCGTATTGCGCAAGTCGGCATCTTTCATAGCATTTGCAAGGCTTAAAACAGTCGTCAAACTGAAGGAATTATCAACAGCAACATAAGGCGAAATGGACGTATAAACTTCTTGCACTTTCGAAGGAGAAGAAAGCACCTCTCTCGAAAACATCTTATTTACAACAGTACGCATCCATAGCTGCTGCCTGCGCACACGGTCCCTGTCAGAAAGAGGAAGACCTTTACGATATCGAACAAACTTCAACGCTTCTTTCCCATTATATGTTTTTGTACCCTCAGCCTGTGAGGTAAGAGTGACTCCACCGACAACATCAGTGAGCTTAGTAAAAGTCGTAAAATCTACAGTCATAATGTGGTCAATGCGGATACCCGAAATGCTCTGCAAGGTTTGCATAGTGAGGGGAAGACCGCCATGAGCATAAGAAAGATTCAGCTTTGTTCGTCCTTCTGATTCATAACCAGGAATAACAACTGCACTATCACGCGGAATCGACATGACAGCCATGTGCTTTGTCTCCGGTGAAATCTGCAAAATCATGATTGTATCGGTACGCTGCGCCTCCGCTTCCCACTTGGTTGGATCGCCCGCCGATGTACGCGAGTCAGATCCAAGAATGAGGAAATTAATGTAGCTAACCGGAGTCAAATTCTGAGCGTCTTGTAAATCTTGTGGATCGGCGTTCTTTTCACCCTCAGCCAAAATGTCTGGTGATATGCCCTCCTGTAAAATGTCTTCTACCGATAAACCAAGCTGCTGCATCGATTCAAGCTGATTTTTAGCATAAAACCATAAACCAGCAGCCGCAGCACCAAAAACAAGTAGTAACACAAGAAAAGAAGTGATGAGAACTTTTGGCCAGCGACGCTTTTTCTGCCCACTCTCTTCTACCGTTTCAACAATAGTCTCATTGGTTCCAAAAATATCCTCGACGCTAGCTGCCGAATCATTCGCTGACATAACCACTCCTTAATTTTTTCTCTCTTTTCGCACTAATTGTACTGTCTTTTCTTCACCCTAGCCCGCTTACGTGGCACGTTCAACCATTAACGAAAGAACAACTGCGTCCAGTTTCACAACAATGAACTCTAAGCTTTTCCAAGGAAAATAAAAGCTCTGGTAGAATCTTTCCTTGGATTTCACACCGGTCGGGAGTGAAATCCAGTCGTTTGGCAAAGCCAAGGTGCCCCACACCTCCAGTCCGCCGGCGACAATCCCTCTACCGACCCTGTACATATCGCTCATACGAATGTGTGTGCGAATGACCGAAAGAGAATAAGTTGGCAAATATCAAGTCGCAAAAGAAGCGCATTCTTACCAATGAGAAGCGCCGTCAGCGTAATCAGGCTGTCAAGTCTGAATTGAAAACCTACGTTCGCCGCACTCGCGAAGCAATCGCTGAGGGCGACGCAGAGAAGGCGCAAGAAGAATTGCGCGCTGCTTCGCGTAAATTGGATAAAGCTGTCTCCAAGGGCGTTATCCATAAAAATCAAGCTGCGCAGCGCAAAAGCAAGCTTGCCGCTCAAGTCAACAAATTAGGCAAGTAATTCGTTGCCGCAAAGCTATTAATTTAGGGGATGAATCGCGCAAAGATTCATCCCTTAAATCACTTTCTGCCACATGTGCAAGATAACGTCTTCTACGAACTTCTACTGAATCGCACGCGAATTAAGAGTCTCAAGAGAATGGCTCTGTACATACTCCCATGCCTTCCCCTGCTTAAAGGCCTGAACTAGCGGAGCAGCCTGCGACCAATTAGGATTCAACATGTAATAGCCGCTCGCGTCCCGAACAGTATTCGCATATGGCATTGTCACATATGTAATGTTTCCCCCAGGAACACTCGCTAAAACACCAGCGACGTCGACAGCAGTTCCTGCCCCCATATTCGTTGCCACATACGGCTTAAGAAGGTTGTATAAACCTTGGACACCCCCGACAGAGGCCAAAGCATCAGGAGTCAGCATCTTAGCATGCAAAGCGCGCATAAAAGCCTGATGACGACGAACACGGTCAATATCCCCATTAGGCAGAGCTTTACGTTGACGCACCCATTTCAATGCATCCCAACCGTTATACCATCTACTTCCTTCTTGAACACTATCAAGATTGATTCCGCCAACTGCATCCACCATAGCCATGAACGCCTGAAAATCTGTCAAAACCCAATAATCGATTCTGACACCTGTCATCTCCTGAATCGTTTGGATACTTAAGGGGACTCCCCCACGCTCATAGGCGATATTCACCAATGTCGTATCCCCATATCCAGGAATTGTCGCTGCCATATTTCGCGGGAAAGACATAACAGTAATATGTTGACGATTTGGAGAGATTTGCACCAACATTATCGAATCACTACGCGCATCGCCCGCACTCCAAGCATTAACATTGCCTTTCGTTGTGCGTGAATCAGAGCCAAGAAGAAGGATATTAATCTCTCCACTGCCGCTATATTGAGTAAAACCCTGAGCTGCCTCAACAAGTGGCTCTTCACTTTCCTTCTCCTCTTTAGGACTGGGAGTAGAGGATGACATCTGCGTCGACGAAGGAGTGGGTGTAGAACGATTCGTACTAGTAGCACTAGTGCTCTGCAAAGCAAATATTTTCACACCTGCCAAAACAAGAACAAGAACAGCAACAACTAAAGCAACAGGACGAATCCATGCGCGAGAAGATTGCGATGAAGACCCTTCGGATGAAGACTCTTTGCTTTTCTCTGCTACGCCTTCTGTTTGCGGCACCGATGTTTCTTCCATGAGATTTACTCCCTATAAATCTGATTGGTTATTCTGAAGAATTCTCTACAACCTCGCATATCATAACATGCTCACTATATAAAGATGGCCCCCATACAAAACTGCATGTGAGCCATCTTAAGTAACCGCTTTCTATGCAAAATGAGAAATTACAGATTGGAGATGATTTCCTCGACGGAGGCCTTTGCGTCCCCCAGAAGCATCTGCGTATTCTCCTTGAAGAAAAGCGGATTCTGCACGCCCGCATAGCCGGCATTGCCCATAGAGCGCTTGAAAACAACCACATTGGCTGCTTCCCAAACCGTCAAAACAGGCATACCAGCAATTGGTGAACCTGGCTCATCGACAGCGGCAGGATTGACCGTGTCATTAGCGCCAATCACCAGCACAGTATCCACATCCACAAAGTCCTCATTAATCTCATCCATTTCCAAAACGATATCGTAAGGAACTTTCGCCTCTGCCAGTAGCACGTTCATATGCCCAGGCAAACGACCAGCCACAGGGTGAATACCGAAACGCACATCAACACCCTGCTCACGCAGCTTCGACGTCAAAGTAGCCACAGGATACTGCGCCTGCGCAACAGCCATGCCATAGCCAGGAGTAATGACGACCGATTTGGAGCTTTTGAGCATATCTGCGACTTCCGCAGCTGTAGTCTCACGGTGGCTACCATAATCTTTCTGCTCACCTGAAACAGCGCCGTCACCGCCAAAACCGCCCAAAATAACCGAAATAAACGAACGGTTCATTGCCTTGCACATAATGTATGACAGATACGCACCAGACGAGCCTACAAGAGCACCCGTAATAATAAGCAAATCATTACCAAGAGTGAAGCCTGCCATTGCCGCGGCCCAACCCGAATACGAGTTCAGCATCGAGACGACAACCGGCATATCGCCGCCGCCAATCGCCAAGACAAGATGGGCACCCAACAAGAGCGCAATAACCGTCAAAATAATCAGCGGAATCAAGCCGGCGACAAGACCCTCGGTATAGCCCAACCAGATAATGAGAGCAATAGAAACAATAAGAGCACCAAGATTGAGCCAATTGCGCCCTGGCAAAGTCAAAGGCTTACCTGAAATACGAGCAGAAAGCTTCAAGAAAGCGACAATAGAGCCCGTCAGGGTAACAGCGCCGATAAAGACAGCCAAACCGACCTCGCCGAGATGGAAAGCATTGACCCGTCCACCTAGCGCACTACCAGGCACTTCAATGAAGGAATTGTAGCCTACTAAAACAGCTGCCAGACCAACGAAAGAATGGAGCAGGGCGATAAGCTCTGGCATTCCCGTCATCTCGACCTTCAAAGCGCGCCAGATACCAATCGCAGCACCGATAAGAATAGCGACAACAATAAGAATGACCGCGATCAGAGTTGAATCAGCACCGCTAATCGCCATCCAAATCGTGGCAACAAGAGCGAAAGCCATACCCGCAATACCCAGCCAGTTACCGCGGCGAGCACTCTCCTGCTTCGACAGACCGGCAAGGGCGAGAATAAAGAGCAAGGCAGCCGCCACATAAGCAACATTCTGGAACGAGATAGTCCAATCCGAAACTTCTTTAACCTGAGGAGCCATATACATCAGCGTTTTCATCTCTATCAACTCCTCTGGAACATCTTGAGCATACGGTTAGTGACGGTAAAGCCACCAAAGACGTTAATAGAAGCAACAACAGTCGCAAGGAATGCCAATGCCATGACCACCTTGCTATCGCTGCCTAGCTGCAAAAGCGCACCGACCACAATAATGCCCGAAATAGCGTTCGTCACCGACATGAGCGGAGTGTGCAGCGAATGCGTAACAGCAGTGATGACATAGAAACCGACCACAACAGCCAACTCAAAGACAAAGAAGTGCTGCGTCATTGAAGGGGGCGCGAGGAAGATAAGAGCCACGCCAAGCACAGCGGCGGCAATCTTCCACCACCAGCTCTTCCATGCTGGAGTTTCCTCTTCCACCACTTCTGTTGCCTCTGCCGTAACAGCCTGTGCAGGAGCAGCGGAAACTTTCACCGGCGGAGGCGGCCACATAATCTGCCCCGCACTCGTGACGGTGACACCACGGACAATCTCGTCCTCCATGTCCAAGGTCAACTGCCCATCTTTTTCAGGGGTCGTCAATTTGAAGAAGTTGACGATGTTCTGACCGTAAAGCTGGGAGGCTTGACCGGGCAAGCGACCGGGCAAATCGGTGTAGCCAATAATGGTGACGCCATTTTCTGTGCGCACAACCTCACCAGGTCGCGTCAATTCACAATTGCCACCACTAGAAGCAGCCATATCAACAATCACTGAACCGGGCTTCATCTTCGAAACAGCCTCAGCGGTAATCAACAACGGCGCTGGACGATTCGGAATAAGAGCAGTCGTAATGACGATATCGGACTTCTCGGCTTGAGCAGTATAAACCTCCAGAGCTAGTTTCTCTTGGTCTGCCGTCATTTCCTTGGCATAGCCGTCCGCCGACTCCTGCTTCACAGGAATCTCAACGAAACTTGCTCCCATAGACTCGACCTGCTCGGCAACTTCAGAGCGCACATCCGTTGCCTCGACGATTGCGCCCATCGAATTCGCCGTACCGATAGCCGCTAAACCAGCCACACCAGCGCCGATAACATAGACGCGAGCCGGCGGGACTTTACCCGCTGCAGTAACCTGACCGGTAAAAAGACGCCCAAAATGGCTAGCAGCTTCGATCACTGCACGGTAACCAGCGATATTCGCCATAGAAGATCGCACGTCGAGCGACTGAGCACGCGAAATGCGCGGAACAGCATCCATTGCCAAGCCGGTGATCTTCTTCTGCGCCAACGTATCGATAAGTTCTGGATTGGCTCCTGGATTCATACGCGCAATAAGGGTTGCCCCCTCACGTATCAACGCCATTTCACCATCCGGAGGCGTATCAAGGCAGGTGACGACATCGGCACCCCACGCCTCTTTTTTGCTGACGATTTGCGCGCCTGCCTCTTGATACTGGTCGTCATAATAGGACGCAGCAACACCCGCGCCCGCTTCCACAACCACGTCATAGCCAAGTTTGATGAGCTTAGCTACGGTATCTGGGGAAGCGGCGACAAGGGGCTGACCCACATGGGGCTCCTTTGGCACACCTATACGCACTATATCTCCTTACATTTGCGTGCCGCCTCAATGCGGACACGACCACATCATCTTTGCGCTTGTGACGCTCCGACCCAAGCCTACTAAAAGGCGCCACAAATATAGGGGCGGAGAGAATGAGACAATGAAACTCACATTATTTTGACATAGAGACATTTCTAAGCGCGAACTCGGCGCGCCTGACCAATACGAATGATAGCTCTCTCAACCGCGTACATCGGATCACGTGAAGCTCCTTTGACGTCGGCATCTGCCTGCGCAACAGCAATAATAGCTCGAGCCAAGCCTTCGCCACTCCACGCATTGAGGTCTTGTGTCGCCCGCTTGACCTGCCACGGAGCAAGCGAGTTCTTACGCCCAGTCGAACGCGCGCCCAGCACAAGAGCCATACTTCGCAATTTCATGGAAAGCGCAGCCACAATAGGCACAGGGTCACTTCCCGTGGCGATTGCATGGCGTGCGAGAGCAATCGCGCGCCCTGTTTGCCCGCTAATCGCCGCGTCTGCCACAGCAAAACCGTCTGCTTCTTTACGTCCCGCATAGTAAGCGTGAACTGCCTGAGCGTCTATATTACCCTCAACATCGACCATGAGTTGTTCGAGAGCTGAGAGCAATTCGCGCGTATTCGAGCCTAATGCATCAACAAGCTGCTGCACAGCCTCGGCACTGATTGCGCGTCCGCCGCGCTGGGCTTCATATTTCACAAGTGTGGCTTTGTCGGAGGCGTACTTGATTTTGGGAATTGTACAAACGGGAAAGCCAGCTTTTTCAATCGCGCGCAGCAGGCCTGAGCCTTTGTTGCCGCCACCATGAACTGCGACAATCGTGACATCATCACTGACATTGTCGAGATAGTTTTGGAAATCTGCCTGAAAATCAGCGTTGAGAGTTTCAAGATTGTCCACGCGGATGAATGTTTGCTCGGCAAAAAGCGATGGGCTGGTGAGGGTAGTGAGTTCACCGCGTGCGTATTGTGCAGGATTGAGGCGGACGACGGTCGTTTGAGGATTGTGGGTGAGGACGGTTTCTTGGAAGTGACGCAGGGCGCGCTCACCGAGGACGGCTTCGCCTGCTTTGATAAGGACGATGGGGGCAGGCGCGAGTTTTTCCCATGCATACCAGGAGGCAGGAGAAGCAGAGCCATAGCTTTTTGAACGCTGTGCCATTCTTCCTCCGTTACTACATTTACTTCTTACCTGACGTTCATTCTATGCTACTCCGCCATCGCGATGCGTGAGTGAAACGAACAACTCGTCAATCTCACCCAACGTCATCGCGAGGACTGACCGAAGGGAAGGACGCGGCGATCAATATTCTGTTATTGCTTGCTTTTGCAAGGCACGCAATGTCCATTATTGATTGCCACGCACGCTTGCGCGTGCTCGCAATGACGGAGGTAGTTACGGACTTGTACAGGCAGAAAACACCTCCGTATCTGTGAGAGCAATTGTTCCGCAGCTGCGCGTGTCATAAATATCTGCCGACCTGTAGACACGCAAAGCGCTCTCGCTGGGGTGTCCGTAGCTGTTCTCGCCCACAGAAATAAGCGCAATATCAGGATTTACAGCCTGCGCAAGTGCTTCTTCTTGACGGGAACTGCCGTGGTGGGCAACAACAATTGTGCGGCTTTTACTCACCCGTGAAGCAATCGGGATTTGAACTTCTCCGTCCGCATCCCCCATGACGAGCACTCCCCCAGCTGTATCAATCTGGACGACGAGACTATCCGCATTCGGGTCACCACTAGGGTGCTCTCGCGGGGAAAGAATGTGTACGCTCATGTCCCAGTCATGCCCGCGCCAGACCGTCTCGATAGGTATAGACGCAGCGTCAGCGAGGCGAGTGAGCATATCCCAATTTTCTGACGGTTCAGTATATGGACTCACCCATATCTGTCCGACGCTCACCGTATCGAGCACTTCGCGCAAACCACCAATATGATCGTCATGCATATGGGAAAGAATAAGCAGGTCAATATGGCTCACCTCTGCCTCTTTCAAGCACGAACCCACCCCGCTATCTTCTCCCCCGACATCAACCATGATTACCTGCGATTCGACACGTGCAAGCAGAGCTGAACCCTGCCCAACGTCGCATTGAATAACCTGCCAATCCTCTGGAATTGTCGAATGGGGCTGCATCACCCATTGCACACCAATAACCAGAACAACAGGAGCAACCAGCACACACGCAATCGCAGGTCGCCGCACACATATCGCCGCACCCACGAGGCACAGAGAAACGAGCCCAGCAAGCCACACAGGTATGCCAGAGCCGTAAAAGCCAGCAAAAGTATGGGAAATATAGTCGATCCACCATGTACACGCTTGCGCTGGATAGACACAAAGACTGGCGAGGGCAGGAAAAGCAGGAGCACATAGCGCTGCGAGCAAGCCGAAAACAGTCAGCGGCGCTACAACAGGAGCAACGAGAGCATTGGCACAAACACCCCAGACAGAACCCTCAGTAGTAAAAAGGAGCAGGATAGGCGTGCAGAAAATTTGGGCAGCAAGCGGAATAGCAAGCCCATGAGCTACGAGATTGGTGATTTTTTCTGCGCGACTGACTCTGCCTGTCCGACGACGAACAGATCGCCCACGAACATCGCCATACCTGAAGCGATACGGCAGAACGCGACTTATCTTTTCTGCATACTCGTCAACAGCTCTTTGCAAGTGGCGTGCCAAAGGAATACCAAGAAGGACAATCCCCATCGTGGCGCTTGCCGATAAAAGAAAACCGTACGACAGTGCCATCCATGGATGAAAAATCGCCGTCACAATAACTGCCGCCGACCACGCAGGAGTGGCCTGGCTAGACCGCCCACGTGCAAAAGCAAGCAGGATAACAATAGACATCAGAAAAGCCCGCATGACAGAAGCCTGTGCGCCGACCAAAACGACTAAAGCACTCAATATCGCCAAACACGCGAACGCCGAGAGCACTGGCCTTTTCCTACCGACAAGCCCAAAAACGATCCCCATGAGGATAGAGACGTGTCCGCCGGAAACGGCGATAAGATGGGTCAGCTGTGTCATACGCATTGCATCGGATAAACCCCCGCTCACCTGCGTATCGTCCCCCAGAGCTACGCCAGGTAACAGCCCTCGGACATGAGAGGGACGGTTTTCGAGAAGCGCAGTAAGGGAAAGCTGAATACCGCGCACTCGTTGAGCTGCCCATACCCCTTCACCACTGATAGACATATCCGAAACAAATAGCTGTGCGCCCTCTCGTCTATCCCCCGACAGTAAAGACAGACTCCCCTCGGCACTCACTTTTTGCCCAATAAGAGCCGAACAATCCGCGCTCCGCAGCTGAACGATAAACGCAGAATGCGGAGGATAACCAAGCTGATGCGCTACCTCAGTGAACAAGGGCAGAGAAAAGGAAGAATAGCGAAAAGTATTCTCCCCTAATTGCACTTCCTCTACAGCCACCGTGACGCTGCATTTTCCTTGCGACCACTGCATTTTTTCAGGTTCAGGACGTGAAGATATCGTGCCGCTCAGCTGTGCTATGTGGCTGTGGCGCGCCGACCCTGCCGACACGAGAGCAGACGGATGATGATAAGTAATATTGGCACACGCAACACCAAAAACACCCAGTACGATAGCGGCAGGCAACACATAGGGAGCATAACTGCGATATCGCCCGCGCAAAAGCCATGCAGATACCGCCAACAGCAGCACTCCTCCAACCATTCCCGCCCTACCCCAAGCAGGGAGCGACTGCCAGTCAGCTATGCGCAATGCACACCACGCCCCCGCCAGCGCCGACAGCGCCGGCACAATGAGGCGCATATCCTGTCGAGGTAGCTCCATGGCTATCCGACGCTCACCAAATCTTTGAGTTTGGCGTATTTTGCTTGCCCTATTCCTGAGACTTCGAGCAGATCTTCTGGGCTTGCAAAGCGTCCATTATCCTCACGCCACGAGATGATTGTTTGGGATAAGGCGGGCCCAATACCAGGCAATTCTTCAAGCTGGGCGGCGCTGGCGGTATTGATATTGATTTTTCCAGAACTACCATCTGGCACTTGCGCTCCCCCAGCAGTATTGGGCGTCAACACATCTTCCCCTTGGGCTGGAATGTGGATGTGTTCGCCATCGCTGAGCGTAGAAGCGAGATTGACGAGGGCGCTTTGCGCGTCTTGGCTGAGCCCGCCAGCCGCTTCGACACCGTTGTTGACTCGCGACCCCGCAGGCAAGGTGTAGACCCCAGGGGCAGCAACTGCACCTGAAATATAGACGACAATATCAGCCGAGCTACTTTCTACGTTTCCGTCTGTACTATCGGGCGAAGTGCTCGGCTCACTCTGCGATTGGACAGGCGTGGCGCTGGAATCCTCGTGGACTTGTTGACCGTCAAAACCAAGATATATCCATGCTCCTGCCAAAATAACGGCAAGCAACAAAGCGAGGGCGTGCAGAGCTTTGCCTTCTAATCGTAAACGTGGACGCTTAGCTGGAGTGTCGAAAGCAGCTACGTCTTCTCCTGTGCCAGAGGCTAATGCCAGACGGCTCAGCGAGGCTCGACGCAGGGCGAGAGTATCATCTCTCGCATCTTCATCGGTGTTGTCAGCGATGTGACGGTTGAGTGGTAATGATAGTGGCGCGTGGCGCGGTGGTGGAATATTCATGGAAAAATTCTGGACTCGCGCACGGCACAAAAAAAGAACCCCACAAAATATGGGGATAAGGTTGACGTTTTAGAAACTGTGGACCAAGGTTTACGAAGTAAACCTTGGTCGTAGCATCCTCACTCCGGTCTCGAAAATAAATTTTCGGACCCTCCGTTCGTCGCTATGGGCCGAGGTATGGGGGTTAAACACCTTGGAGGACTGTGGCATGGTCAGGCTCTTGAACGTAGTCAACAGAAATAATATCCATACCTATGCCCAGCAAAGCGTCAAGGAAGTTGTAATCGGAAGGTAAAACAGTAATCTCAATTTGACGAGCACCCTGACCATGAGCACCATTGACAAGAGCACCCACAGCAGCACGGCGATGGCCTTGACGACGCTCTTCAGCATGCAGAGCAATGGAATGAACAATAGCAGTACCGCCGTCATTCTCCATCCACACACCGCCTACAACTCTCCCCTCATGAAACAGAGTGTAGAGATAGTGCCCTGGGCTTGCGACACCGTCAACTAATTTTTCCTCAATGTCCTGCAAAGCCTCGCGGCGCCCCTCGTCCACATCGGCACACTTACCCAAAGCCACCAGTACTTCGGCACGCTCATCAGCAATAGCAGCCTTAAAACGCTTAAGCTCAGCTGCACCCATAGCACGCAGCCATATATCTGAGGCCCCCTCGGGAGTATCTAACCCTGCAATTGAAGCGCGCAAAACAATCTCAATAGGCATAGCCCCAAGAGTTTCAACAAGGTCCACTAGGCTGTCTTTTTCGCCCCACACGCGCCACACAATCTTAGCCTGCGAAAACTGTTGAGTAAGAAAAGCAGCCCACTGGTTGACATCACTAGCCGCAGCCAGGAAACCGGCACGCACTACCACACGCGCATCGTCAGCATATTCAAGCCAAATCCAACCGCCCGCATCATCAACCCACACTTCCGTATCAAAAGGAATCCTGCGGTCAAACGCAGATATGACTGAGCGCGTAAGACTCGTAGTGCCGGCACGCGAAAGACCACCACTGGCCATTCGTGTTTCCACTATCGAGTTCGCCGCATCCCACGCCCACGAGGACGCTTCCTCAGCCTCCAATTTACGGATTTGCATAGCCACATTATACTAGGACTAAAGTCCGAAAGTGAATGGTTTTTAATAACTTTTTAACACAATTCTGTGTTTTCCCTCATCAAAAGACGGGGAAAGTAGTGCGTGAGAACCGCAGAAAGCTAAGGAACAATATTGACGAGCTTAGGTGCCCTGACGATAACTCTGCGCGGCTCGCCCTCCAGATACTTCTGCACCTTTGGCGAAGCCAAAGCCAAGCGCGTCAATTCTTCCTCGCTTGCGTCAGCAGAAACCTCGAGGCGGTCACGCAACTTGCCTTTCACCTGGACAACACACGTAACTGTGTCGTCTACCAGCAAAGACTCGTCCGTCACCGTCGGGAAAGGCTCATGTGCCAGCGATGTCTCATGCCCAAGACGCGCCCACAATTCCTCAGCAATATGCGGGGCAATCGGCGAAACCATCAGCACCAGAGCCTCGGCAGCTTCACGCGGAACAGCCTCAAGCGAGGTGAGATGATTATTAAGCACAATCATCTTGGCAATAGCTGTATTGATACGCATATTGTCCAACTCAAGGCTCACATCGGCAATAGTGCGGGCAAGCAGCTGGGCGGTCGCCGTGTCCATACCCGTGTCCACAACCGTCACCTCGCCAGTGTTCTCGTCGATGACGTTACGCCACAAACGCTGCAAGAAACGCTGCGAACCGACAACGGCACGCGTCTCCCACGGGCGCGAAATATCGAGCGGCCCCATAGACATCTCGTAGACACGGAAGGTGTCAGCACCGTACTGTTCGCACATCTCATCAGGGGTGACGATATTCTTCAGGGACTTGCCCATCTTGCCGTATTCACGGTTGACAGGCTGTCCATTCCACTCGAAGGTCGGCTCACCAGCCTCGTCTACGCCGACTTCTTCGACCTCGTCAGCGGGTACATACTGACCGCGCGAATCGGTGTAGGCATAAGCCTGGACATAGCCCTGATTGAAGAGCTTGTGATACGGCTCGGCCGAAGACACATAACCCAAATCGAAGAGAATCTTGTGCCAGAAGCGCGCATAGAGCAGATGCAAAACAGCATGCTCAACGCCGCCAACATAAAGGTCTGTGCCGCCGACGGGATTACCCTCGCGCGGTCCAAGCCAATACTTCTCATTCTCGGGGTCAACAAAAGCCTCGTCATTATCGGGGTCGATATAGCGCAGCTCGTACCAGCACGAACCCGCCCACTGGGGCATAGTGTTGGTCTCACGGCGATACTTCTTAAGTCCCTCGCCCAAATCGAGCTCGACCTCGACCCATTCCTCGGCGCGCGCCAACGGAGCTTCGGGGGACGAATCTGCGTCCTCTGGCTCAAAAGTACGTGGCGAATAGTCAGAAATTTCAGGGAGCTCAATCGGCAAAGCGGACTCTGGCAAAGAATGAACGTTGCCGTTTTCGTCCCAGACAACAGGGAAAGGCTCACCCCAATAGCGCTGACGGGAGAAGAGCCAGTCGCGCAGGCGATAGGTGGTGCTTGCGCTGCCCTTGCCCTGAGATTCCAGCCATGCGGTCATAGCAGCTTTGGCTTCGTCTTTCCCTAAACCATTGAGGGAAATATCCTCATTCGCGCAATCGACGGCAACACCGTCGCCCACATAGGCAGCCTTGTCCAAATCCCAGCTGTACGGGTCATCGGCAGGGCCAATCGTGCGAATAATATCCAAGTCGTAAGCGCGGGCGAAATCCCAGTCACGCTCGTCGTGGGCTGGCACAGCCATAATCGCGCCCGTGCCGTAGCCCATCAGAACATAATCAGCGACGAAAATCGGTACGGATTTCCCGTTGACGGGATTGACGCCATAGAAACCGGAGAACACGCCTGTTTTTGTGCGCCCATCGTCAATACGCTCAACTTCGCTCTTCGAGCCAGCCTCTTTACGGTATTGTGCGACTGCCTCGGCGGGCGTTGCGAAACCGCCAGTCCACGCCTCGCGCGTGCCTTCTGGCCACTGGGCAGGAACAGACAGGGCTTCCTGGTCGTCGCTCGCACCGGGCATTGTGCCTGCCAAAAGCGGGTGCTCAGGGGCAACAACCATGAAGGTCGCACCAAAAAGAGTGTCTGGGCGGGTCGTATAGACTTCCAAAGAACGCTGACCTTCAGGAGCATCGGGAACATCAAAGAGGACATTCGCACCCTCGGAGCGGCCAATCCAATTGCGCTGCATCGTGCGCACTTTCTCCGGCCAATCCAGATTGTCTAAATCAGAAAGCAGGCGGTCAGCATAAGCGGTAATGCGCATCATCCACTGGCGCAGATTGCGCTTAAACACGGGATAGTTCCCGCGCTCGCTCTTACCTTCGGCAGTGACTTCCTCATTGGAGAGCACCGTGCCCAAGCCGGGACACCAATTCACGGGAGCATCCGCACAGTATGCCAAACGGTACTCATCGAGCACACTCAGCTGCTCGCTGCGCGACAAATCAGCCCAAGCACGCCCGTCAGGCAACTCTTTCGCGCCACTAGCGAACTTCTCTTCCAACTCGCTAATAGGGCGAGCCGCACCTGTGCCACTGCCATCGCGGCGTGGAGCCTCTGGGTCAAACCATGAGTTAAAGACTTGCAGGAAAATCCATTGCGTCCAGCGCACATAGTCAATATCGGTGGTCGCCAGCGAGCGGCGTGAATCGTGCGAAAGGCCGAGGCGGCGCAGCTGAGCGCGCATATTGGCGATATTTTCCTCGGTTGTCACACGCGGATGCTGACCTGTCTGGACAGCATACTGCTCGGCGGGCAGACCGAAAGCGTCATATCCCATTGTGTAGAGGACATTCTTGCCTTTCATGCGCTGATAGCGCGCAACTGTATCGGTGGCGATGTATCCAAGGGGATGGCCGACATGCAAACCCTTGCCCGAAGGGTAAGGGAACATATCAAGGATAAAAAACTTGTCCTGCGGCAGCTGGGCATCAGTAGCCAAGGAGCCGACAGGGTTGGGGGCATAGAATGTTCCCTCATTCTCCCAGCGGTCTTGCTGACGCGCTTCAATCTCATTCGCCAGAGCCGCATTGTAACGGTAGGGAGTTTCGACCTCCTGGGACGTGACGGTTTTGTCCTCACTCATAGTTATCCTCATCCTCAGTATTCATGGTGTCTTGCGAAGCAATCGCCTCGCATGAGAGCTTCTCCAAGCCTAACGCACCACCCTTGCCGCCTTTGCTCACGCCACTGTGATATTCTCCCCCACTCCTCTCCGTCGTCGCGAGGAGGCGCGCCATACCCACTTCCGTCGTCGCGAGGAAGGCGCTCTGCGCCTGACGAAGCGATCTCATAGAATTGCAATTGCCCAAGTAGAGATTGCTTCGGTCGCGCTAAAGCGCTCCCTCGCAACGACGGGGTGGGGTTTCCGCGACGACGGGAAAGGATTGCCGCAATGACAGTATGTTGAGGTAAAATGCACGGTATGCGGGAGACAAAAAGCATTGACGAGATGAGCGATGAGGAAGTCGCCGAGTATCTTCAGCAAGCTGATGAAAAGCGCACAGCTGCGCCAAGTGAGCATCAGCTAGCTGGGGGCGCGCCTGCGCCCTATGCGCTACTTATCCTCGTGTGTTCTCTTGTTGGCATGACGGCTTCGATTGGTCTGCTCGTCTCCGAGCGTACTCTTCTGAAAGACCCTGATAGCGCTCTATCCTGCGATCTTAATCCACTTGTAGGCTGCTCAGATTTTTTGACAAGCGAATACGACACCGCCTTTTTTGGTATTCCCAATGCCGTGTGGGGTCTCGCCTTTTTCTCGGCAATAGCAGCGCTCGCTGTGGCTTTTTTGGCTAAAACGCGCGTGGCGAGATGGCTGTGGTGGCTGCTGTGCCTGGCAATGGTCGGTGCGAGCGCCTGGCTCGGGTGGTTCTGGCACGTCTCGTTTTTCGTGAAAGAATCACTGTGTCCTTTTTGTTTGGTGACGTGGGCAGTGACGATTCCGCTCATTATCCACACGTGGATACGCGCGGCTCAAGCTGGGCATTTACCCTGCACGCCTAAGCTGCGCGGCTTTCTCGTGCGCTGGCGCTGGGTTATTGTGCTGGTAGTGTACCTGTACGTCTTTGCCTTGGCTTATTTCACTATCGGCGACAAACTCTCTTATATTTTCTAGCGCTGCCACTACCCATTCAAGACTTTCTCATACAACGAAATAGTCTTGTCTCCGATTGCGTCCCACGAGAAATGGTCCTCGACTCGCTTGCGCCCAGCAGCACCCATCTCACGCGCACGCTGCGGGTTCTCACACATCTCTGTCAGGGCATTCGCCAAATCACGCTCAAAAGTATCGGGGTCGAGAGGCGTGCCAGTGCCGTCGTCAGCCTGCTCAATAGGAACAAGAGTGCCCGTGACACCGTCATCAATGCAATCTGGAATACCACCTGTGTGTGTACCAACAACAGGCAGCCCGAGAGCCATAGCCTCCAAATTGACAATGCCGAGAGGCTCGTAGACAGACGGGGTGACGAACACAGTCGAGCAGGATTCCAAATCGACAATAGCATCATGCGGAAGGTGCTCTTCAATCCAGACAACGCCCTCGCGCCCAGCATTCAGCTCATCAACAAGCTGGCGCGTCTCAGCAGCAATCTCAGGCGTATCGGGAGCGCCCGCACACAAAATCACCTGAACCTCTTTCGGTACCTGCTTCAAGGCGCGCACCAAACCCGGCACACCTTTCTGCCGCGTAATACGCCCAACGAAGATAATCGTCGGCGTATCAGGGTCAAGACCATAAGAAGCGAAGCGAGCGCGCGCACGCTCCCAGCCCTCATCAGTACTCGGGGCTTGCCACGCCTCTAAATCAATACCGTTATGAATGACGTGAACGCGCTCAGGGTCAATGCTCGGATAGCAGCGCTCAATATCTGTTTTCATCGCACGCGAAACCGCGACAATTCCTGCTGCACTCTCGTAAGCCGTGCGCTCTGCCCATGAGGAAAGATTGTAGCCACCACCCAGCTGCTCGCGCTTCCATGGGCGCAGCGGCTCAAGGGAATGCGCCGAGATAAGGTGCGGGATTTCGTGCAGGAGCGACGCCCAATGCCCCGCCATATTGGCATACCACGTATGCGAGTGGACAAGATCTGCACCGGCAACATTGTCAACGATAGACAAGTCCACACCGAGAGTCTGGACGGCAGAATTTGCCTGTGCCAACCCAGCAAGATTCTCATATCCATGCAGCGACACGCCCTCTGGAACGTCTGCCATCTCATCGGCACTGCGCTCCCCGTCAAAAGCATGAACATTCACATCGATTTTCTTCGCCAACACCCGCGACAATTCCGTCACGTGTACACCGGCACCGCCGTAGATATGGGGCGGAAACTCTCGGCTAATCAGGTCAACCCTCATCATCACTCCTTACTGCGAACCTCACTGTTCACCCCCTATCCTAACCCTATGCAGGCGTATTCTTGGCACACAGAATAATCCTATTAGCCGAACGTGTCCCCCATCACGAAAATTTTAGCTACCCTTATATGTATGAGAAATAATCCAAGAGTGCTTTCCATCGTCTTAGCAGGCGGCGAGGGAAAGCGCCTTATGCCTTTAACGCAGGATAGAGCCAAGCCTGCCGTCCCTTTCGGCGGCATCTATCGCCTGATTGATTTTTCACTGTCGAATATCATCAATTCGGGCTATTTGAAGATTATTGTGCTCACACAGTACAAATCTCATTCTCTTGACCGTCACATTTCTAAGACATGGCGTTTATCGACGATGCTAAACAACTATGTCGCTACCGTCCCTGCCCAGCAACGCCACGGCAAGAATTGGTTTTTAGGAAGTGCTGACGCAATCTACCAGTCATGGAATGTGCTCGACGACGAGCTCCCCGATATTGTGCTCGTAACAGGCGCAGACAATATCTATTCCATGGACTTCTCCCAGATGATTGAGCAACATCTCGATTCAGGCTTTGACCTCACAATTCAAGGCATTCGCCAGCCTCTTGAGCTTGCGCCGTCCTTCGGTGTTATTGACGTGGATAAGGACGACCCCCACAAGGTGGCGCAGTTCTTGGAAAAGCCACAGGATACGGAGGGTTTAGGTCTCCCCGAAGCACCTGACCAGTTCTTGGCTTCGATGGGCAATTATGTCTTTAATGCGGATGCTCTCGAGGAGGCTCTGCGTGCGGACGCTGAGGACCCTGACTCGGCCCACGATATGGGCGGCAATATCGTGCCCGCCTTCGTTAAAGACGGTAATTGCGGGGTTTACGACTTCACGGATAATGAAGTGCCTGGCGCTCTGGAGCGCGACCGTAACTACTGGCGTGACGTAGGGACGATTGACGCCTACTTTGAGGCGAATATGGATTTGGTCGCCGTCAACCCTATCTTCAATCTTTACAACGAGCGCTGGCCAATTTTGACCGGTTATACAGGGCTACCGCCGGCAAAATTCGTCTATGCCTACGACAACCGCATCGGTCGAGCTGTTGATTCAATTGTCTCCCCCGGCGTGATTATTTCCGGTGGCGAGGCACGCGAGGCTGTGCTCTCTCCCGGCGTGCGCATCAATTCTTGGTCGAGCGTCACCCAGTCAGTCATTCTTGACAATTGCAATATCGGACGTCATGCGCGTATTGAGCGCGCAATCCTTGATAAAGGGTGCATTGTCGAACCAGGCGCGATGATTGGCGTCAATAAAGACCATGACCGTGAGCGCGGCTTCTTCGTTTCTGACGGTGGCATTACAGTTGTTCCGCGAGAAACGATTGTTACGGCATAGAAACCCCGTCGTTGCGAGCCTGCCACTAGGCAGGCGAAGCAATCAATAACGGACAGTTGTCAGCGTTGCGTTAGCGCGCAATAACGGACTACTGATCGCCACGTCGGACGCAGAGGCGTCCTCCTCGCGACGACGGAAAAGATTAGCGCAAAATTTTGTGTATCTCACGTATGCTTGTCCTATGCGTTGTGATAATTCCTGCAGACCTGAAGCGGTACGTTTTTCGCTCGTCTGCCCCCGACCAATTTCGCCTACTGTGCGAGAAAGAGTACGTGAAGATTTTTCTAAACTATGCGGGAACTACAGCGCAAGCACTCCCCAGGCTATCGATTTAGATACTTTTTCACTGCTGGCTACAGACAGCCCGATATGCCCCATCCACTTGCCTGCCGCCCTTGCACCCTGCATGAACTATCTACACGAACAAGATATCAACTGCGCTATAACCTACAGCGATATGGCCTTGTACGGTCCACAAATGATTGTCACTGATGTTGATTCAACTTTCATCACCGAAGAGGTCATCGAATTGCTCGCCGAAGTGGCCGGCAGTGAGGATATGGTGCGCGAGCTGACAACGCGTGCAATGCGCGGTGAACTTGATTTTGTCGAGTCCCTCGCTCAGCGTGTGGCTACACTTCGAGGAATGCCCGCCTCTGCTTTTGAAGATATTGCAGCAAACATTACCCTTACTGAGGGGGCAGATCGTCTCGTCCGCACCGCACATGAGAACGGGGCGCGTTTCACCCTCGTTTCTGGAGGTTTCCACGAAGTTGCCGATTTGATCGCTGAACCACTTGGAGTGGACGCTATTTTGGCTAACCGACTCGAAGTGGCTGGCGGTGTCCTCACAGGCAAAACTGTCGGGACTATCATCGATAGAGAGGTAAAAAAATCTGCTGTCCAAAGTTGGGCGCACGACTTTGACGTACCTCTTAACCGAGTTGTTGCTGCTGGTGACGGCGCTAATGATTTAGGCATGATGAGTGTCGCTGGATTGTCTGTTGCTTTTTGCGCCAAACCTGTTGTGCGCGAGCAAGCCGACAGTTTTATCTCGTTCCCCCGCTTGGACGCTATAGCAGCACTGGTCGGTTGGGAGACTACAGAATAATCTCGCGCCAGCTATCGAGGCGTGGCGCGAGAGTATCGATATTATCGGCGTTTAGCTTATGCGCGGTGGTGGGCCGGAGCCATCCCATGTCAACTCAGCGTCAGCATTGACAGGAGAATCCTCGTGCGGCTCAGCTGAGATATCGACATCAGGGATTTCGGGCATGTCGCCTGGCTCTTCACCGTCTGCTTCTTCGCTGGTAGATACTTCCTCACGAGAGGCAATCTCTTCCTCGTCATCGGCTTCTTCTTGGGCAGACAGGTGCGCGTCACTACTAATGTTATAAGCCCACACATAGTCGACATACGCAAAGGCCGCACAGCCAATAGACCAGACGATGAGCGTAATGATCTGTATCCAGCCATTCACGTCAAGAAAAGCGATAATTGCCGTAATCAGGAAGAGAACAGCTGCAAGTGCAAAAAGAGCAACTGTGACGATACGCGCTCGTTCAATGAGCCCGTCACGGAAAACGACTTGCACAATCCCCGCTAATCCTAAAACGAGAGCTGCAAGACCAAGAACAATCAAGCCAGCAGGCTGAGCACTTGTCCCGCCTAGATTTTTATATGAGGTGAGAACTGAGGTGAGAACAGCAGCCGCGGCAAGCATAGAAACCAGCCCCGAGACCATCTTCCATGTGTTCATGTGGTCATCCCTTTCTTTGTACGAATACTTATTCGTGCCTACCTAAACCTTATACTACAGACGTGGAGGAGGTAAGTTTGTATCTTCCCATTCGGGGAGTTGACTTGAATCCCCTTGTGCGCCTCCTGCAAGACGCTCGCGTTCGGCGACTCTGCGAGAGCGAGCAATACGCGCGTCAACGATATCCTGTCCGGCTTCACGCCACTGCATTTTGACGCGGAAAAAATAGAACAGGAAACAAATAGCACACCATGCTAAAAACATCCACAACATCGAGATTGGGCGATGTAAAAAGAGCTCTGAATCAAGGGCTGCCATAGAGGACATTGCAGCAAAACCGTAAGCAATAAGCAGAAGGAGGGACAGCCAAAACTTGTCCCAATTTTGCAAAGTCAAACCGATAAGCCCCGCCCCAAGAGAGGCGATTGCCGCGGCAGACAATTGCAAAACACCCGAAGCATCTTTGGCATACACATTGAGCTCTGCCTGCACCGCTGAAATCGTGGCAATCATATAAATGGCAAAACCAATGGTAACCAGAGCTAAAGCGATACGCGGGGCTTTGCTTCTGTCCATAGCTTTCCTCTCCTCTCTCTTTCCACTCCTACTTTACGCCTTATACACTTCCATGGGGAAAGTTTTTATCGATACTTGAGTAAAGTTTTAGTAAAGATTTAGTAAAGAAAAAAAAATTTTGATAGCATACCCCTTGTCTGCACACTGACGTATTCTGTGCGGTCTCAACATTTCATGAAGTATGTAGAAAAGGAAAAACACATGAAAGCAATGACCTACTACGGCAAGGACGATATCCGTTTTGAGGAGCGCCCGAAGCCCACAATTCTCGAGCCAACTGATGCAATCATTAAGCTGACCAAAACTACCATTTGTGGCACTGATCTTGGCATTAAGCATGGCAAGAACCCTGAGATTGAGCAGGTTGCCCGCGAGAAAACTGGTGAGTGGAACGGTCGCATTCTTGGCCACGAGGGTATCGGCTTCGTTGAAGAAGTCGGCTCCGCCGTCAAGAACTTCAAGCCCGGCGACAAGGTCATTATCTCCTGCATTGGCCGTTGTGGTTCCTGCGAGAACTGCCAAAAGCAGCTCTATGCACACTGCCAGTCCGAAGGCGGCTCTTGGATTATGGGCTACATGATTGACGGCCCTCATGCCGAGTACGTCCGCACTCCATGGGCTGACAACTCCCTTTACCTTCTGCCAGAAGATCTCGACGAAGATGCCGCAGTTCTTCTGTCTGACATTCTGCCCACTTCCCATGAGATTGGCGTCCAGTACGGCGAGGTGAAACCTGGTGACACCGTTGCTGTTGTCGGCTCTGGCCCCATCGGTCTAGCTGCTGTGCTTACAGCTCAGCTCTACTCCCCCAGCCAGATTATCGTTATTGATATGGACGAGAACCGTTTGGCTCTCGCCAAAGAGCTCGGTGCGACCGATGTTGTCAACCCTGCCAAAGAAGATGCTGTCGCCAAAGTCATGGAGCTTACAGATGGACGTGGCGTTGATGTCGCTATCGAAGCTGTCGGCTATCCGGCGACTTTCGACACATGCCAGAAGATTGTCAAAGAAGGTGGCCACCTCGCCAATGTTGGCGTTCACGGCCAGCCCGTCGAGCTCGAGATTCAGAACCTCTGGATCAAGAACATCGCCATCACAATGGGCTTGGTGAATGCTAACACCACTGAGATGCTTATGAAAGCTCTTCAGTCCGGCAAACTCCAGCCAAAAAAGTTGGCTACACACCACTTCAAGTTCGACGAGTTCGAGAAGGCATACGAGGTATTCGAGAACGCCGCCGACAACCAGGCTGTGAAGGTCATTATCGACTACTGATCACACATAGTAGGAGTAAAGAGAGGGGTGAGATTTAGTCTCGCCCCTCTTTTATGTGTTCGGGGACTTTGACCTTTTTCCTGTGTTCGGTCGCTTCGCTCCCTGACTTTGCAACAAATGTTTTCATAAAAGGTGTGTTTGAGTGTTCGGAAAAACGCGTAGCGTTTTTCCTACGACAGATTTTTCCCTTCAAAACAATAAGAAGAGCGCCCACGCGCTTCGCGCGTCACGCGCCCGCACAGCATACATTCGCTCAAGCAGGCTTGGCGATGTATGCTTTAGCGTTCGCAGTCGCTCTTCTTAATCGGCAAATCTGTGGAGCTAACGGGAGAGAAACCCACAGCCCCTTACGCAGATTTCATGTTCTACTCACACTCCGGAAAAAGGAGTGTCAATGGAACATTGCACCGAGAGAGATTCTATAAGAGGCACGCGGTTTTCGCACGGTTTTTGCAC
>JAFYHO010000090.1 GCA_017539125.1 Actinomycetaceae bacterium
ACTGCCATTTTGAGATTGCTTCGCCCCTACGGGGCTCGCAACGACGTGTTAGTTCTAGTGGGCGGCGGCGCGCCAATTCTCACCGAAACCGACACCCACGACGAGGGGCACGGCGAGTGTACCTTGGTCGGCACTGCCCATAGCCCTGCGTACGAGCGCCTCTAATTCCTCCCTCTCCCCCGGAGCGACCTCGAAGATGAGCTCGTCGTGGACTTGCAGGAGCATACGCGATGTCAAACCAGATTCACGCAGGTCATTGTCGACGCTGAGCATGGCAATTTTGATGATATCGGCTGCTGAGCCTTGGATGGGCGCATTGAGCGCCATACGTTCTGCTGCTTCACGCACAGGGCGATTCGTCGAAGTCAAATCGGGCAGATAGCGCCGCCGGCCAAGGAATGTCTGCGTGTAGCCGTCCTTGCGGGCCTGTTCGACGAGGGACTCTAAATAGTCGCGCACTTTCCCAAAGCGGGAGAAGTAATCGCCCATAAGCCCTTGAGCTTCACCTACATCGATTTTGAGCTGACGCGACAGACCAAAAGCGGACAAGCCGTATGCCAAGCCGTAGCTCATTGCTTTGATTTTGGAGCGTTGAGCTGGGGTCACATCGCTTTCGGGAATGCTAAAGACGCGCGAAGCGACATAGGTGTGCAAATCTGCGCCCTCGTTGAAAGCGGCAATCAACTCTTCGTCGCCGGAAAACGAGGCCATGAGACGCATTTCGATTTGCGAATAGTCTGCCGTCATCAGCTCAACATAAGGCGATTGGGCGATAAAAGCTTCGCGGATATGGATTCCTTCTTCCGTGCGAGCATGGATATTTTGAAGATTAGGCTCGGTTGAGGACAGGCGCCCAGTGGCGGCGACCGCCTGCTGGTAGGTGGTGTGAATACGCCCGTCGCTACGGATTGCGCGCGTCAATCCCTCGACTGATTGGAGAAGTTTAATAACGTCTCGGTGTTTGAGGACGGACGCCAAAAACTCTTGACCTTGGATGGCTTTCGCGTCCTCACGGTACGCGATTTTGCCGAGCAACTCTTCCAAGGCGTCAGCATTGGTGGTGTAGCCCGATTTTGTTTTGCGTGTCTTGGGTAAATCGAGCTCGTCGAAGAGGACGGCGGAGAGCTGCTTGGGGCTGGAGAGATTGACTTCTTTGCCGATAGCTTCGTGGGCGCAGCGCACCGCCTCGTCCACTTGTTCTTCAAAGCGCGAATGTAGCTCGTCAAGATAACCCTCATCAACCCCGATACCGAGCTTTTCCATTCCGAAAAGAATGCGCGAGACGTCGATTTCCAAATTAAGGAGCGTCCCGTCCTCACCTTGTGTTTTCAGTGCGCGCTCAAGCGATTCAAAGAGCGCGGGAAGTACGGCGGCGCGTGCAGCAATCGGCTTCACTTCGCCCTCGGCTTCAAGCCCAGGTATCATGCCTTGGTCGGTAAGCTCGGATAAATCGTAGGCGAGATAGCGCAGGCACAAGCCCTCGATATCGTAATTACGCTGGTCAGGGTGTAAGAGATAGGCGGCTAAGAGTGTGTCTTTCAGTTCGCCGGCGAGCTCGTATTCCCCTGCCCCATCAAGAGCGTGACGGATTCCTTTGGTGCCGTGTGCGACTTTCGCTATCGTCGCATCGGCAAGCCATGTACGCAAAGCGCTGTCGTCATCAGGCGATAAATCGCAGTGGGCGGCTGAAAAGACCGCGCCTGCTCCGTCCGCGATAGCAAAACTGTCCACATAGCCTTGGGTTGGTGTGGTCGAACCGGTAAGCGCAAGGCCGTAGAGAGGTGCTGGGTGTTCGGCAAGCCAGTTCGCCAAACCTGTCTCACATATCTCGAGGTCATCGAGGGAAAAGTCGGCGACGGGCACGCTGTGCTCGCTTCCCTCGCGCGCGGGGAATGCCTCTAGGAGACGGGTGCGCAGGGCGCCTATTTCGAGGGTGTCGCAGAGTTCGTGGAGCTCGCGGGGGTTCACACCTGCAAGGTGTAAATCGTCGAGGGAGTTGACAAGGTCGAGGTCGCAGACCAGCTGATTGAGCTCGCGGTTGCGCTTGACCCCGTCAATATTTTCCCGTAGCGCCTCGCCGACTTTGCCAGTGATATCGTCTGCATGGGCGAGGACGCCGTCTAAATCGCCGTATTCGGCCAACCATTTGATAGCGGTTTTCGGACCAACCCCCGGCACACCGGGCAGGTTATCGGCTTTCTCCCCTACGAGGGCTGCTAAGTCGGAGTAGCGCTCGGGGCTAACGCCTGTTTTCTTTTCCACTCCTGCCCTATCGAGGGTGAGCATTTCAGAGCGTGGCATGGGATAGAGAACGGTGCAATTGTCGTTTACTAGCTGAAATGAGTCTTTGTCTCCCGAGGCGATGAGGACGGGAATCCTCTCCCCTTGTGCTTGTGTGGCGAGTGTGGCGACGATATCGTCTGCCTCGTAATCCTCTTTGGTAAGCCATGTAATTCCGAGTGCGTCAAGCATGGACTGTATGAGTTCAATCTGTCCTTTGAATTCTTCGGGGGTTGCTGCGCGCCCACCTTTGTATTCGCTGTATTCGCGTGTGCGGAATGTGCCGCCGGGCAGGTCGAAAGCGACGGCTATATGCGTGGGGTGATGTTCGGTGACGAGTTTGAGAAGTGTTGAGCTGAAGCCGTACACGGCATTGGTATAGACGCCGCCAGCAGTGCGGAAGTTTTCGGCTCGCAGGGCATAGAAAGAGCGAAAGGCTATCGAATGACCGTCAATCAGAAGTAGTTTTTTATCCACCCCTTAAGCCTACCTGCCCCCACGGACATTCTTCGGCACATTCGCCTAGAGAATAGCGAGCACCCCCATACTGCCATTCTTTCGATAAGATAGAGGGCATGGAAGAGATTGGGCATGGAGAATTTGGCGAGCTCTGCGAGATGAGCACTATTGAAAACACTCCAGAGCGGGTGTGTGTGCGTATGCCCGTTGAGGGCAAACGTCAGCCATTCGGACTGCTGCACGGCGGAGCAAACGCCGTACTCGTCGAACACGCAGCTTCCATTTTGGCACTGCACTATTGCCCAGAGGGCTGCGCGGCTGTCGGCTCGGAAGTCACCGTCCAGCATTTGCGCCCCGTACGCGAAGGCTATGTCGAAGGACGCGCACACATGCTTGCTCTATCCAGCACAGGCGCGACTATCGCCGTCGAAATCTATGACAGCCAGGACAATCACACGGCAACCGGGACCCTAACAGTCGTTTTTATTCCCCCGGAAAAACTCAAGTAAAACTCAAAAGAGCTACTCGCCGTCCTCTGGCGCAGACGCGCCAACCTGCTCAATAACAGCGTCCGCTACTTCACGCATCGTCAAACGCCTATCCATCGACGTTTTCTGAATCCAACGGAATGCCTCAGGCTCAGTCAAACCCATCTTCGACTCCAGCAAACCCTTGGCACGGTCAATACGCTTGCGTGTCTCAAACTGCTCAGTCAAGCTCTCGACTTCGTCTTCCAAAGCCTCAATCTCACGAGCCCGCGACACAGCAATCTCGATAGCAGGAATAAGATCAGCGGGAGTAAACGGCTTAACCACATATGCCATAGCACCAGCGTCACGCGCACGCTCAACAAGCTCATTCTGAGAAAACGCCGTCAGCATCACCACAGCACAACGCCTTTTCTCCAAAATACGATGAGCAGCGGTAATACCGTCCATGCCTGGCATTTTCACATCGGCAACCACCACGTCAGGATCGCAAGTCTCGGCAAGTTCGATAGCCTCTTCACCAGTACCAGCCTGCCCAACAACGGTATAGCCTGCTTCTTGCAAAGTCTCGACAATATCAAGGCGGATAAGTGGCTCATCCTCAACGACGAGGACACGCAAAGATAGCGGCTCCTCGCCCCCGAGCTCCGATGAGGATATGCCGTCCAGAACCACGGTTCTCCTTAACTACATATGTGTACTGTCGAAATTTTTGTGCTCCCGGAGGGACTCGAACCCTCACGCTTTATGGGCGCGGCATTTTGAGTGCCGTGTGTCTACCAATTCCACCACAGGAGCGTGCCGTTTAAGCATACACGTTCTTTCAGCTCACGGAAAGACGAGTGAGATATGTTCTCTATCTCCTTTCTTCGCTCTCCTTTTCAGGCGTTACCTCGTCCTTTGCAAAGAGTATAGTTACTAAACGTCATTGCGAGGAGCGTTAGCGACGAAGCAATCAATAGTCCGTTATTGCTCGCTTTGCCACGCTGACAATTGTCCGTTATTGATCGCCGCGTCGTCCCTAGCGGGACTCCTCGCGATGACGGGATTCGTCATCTCGATAAATATCGTTAGCGTGCGGGTCGTTCTGTACCCTCTTGCGCAGGTAGACGAAAAGAATACACGCGCCAATGAAAATGATGATGGACGTCCACATATTGAGGCGCAGACCGAGAATATGGTGGGCACTATCGATACGCAAAGATTCAATCCAGAAACGTCCAGCTGTGTACCAGATGAGATAGGCGGCGAAAAGCTGCCCGCCAATCAGAGAAAACCTCTTTTCGCACCACAAAAGAACGGCAATCCCCAGCAGGCACCACAGGGTTTCATAGAGGAAGGTCGGGTGGAAAGTCGTGCCAACAGGATAACCACCCGTAAGATGTGCCGCGTCGATTTCTAAAGCCCACGGGACATCTGTCGGCTTGCCGTACAGCTCTTGATTGAAATAGTTGCCGAAACGCCCAATCGCCTGGGCAAGGAGTAGCCCTGGCACAAGAGCGTCGCCAATCGGGGCAAGGCGCAGATTATTACGGCGAGCTGCAATATATGCTCCGAGAGCGCCAGCTGCGACACCACCCCAAATCCCCAGTCCACCATTCCAGATTTTGAAAGCGTCAACAGGATTGCGACCCTGCCCGAAATAGAGCTGCCAATCAGTAGCGACATGATAAAGGCGCGCGCCGATAATGCCAAAAACTACGGCCCACACGGCGATATCAATGCAGACATCCGCATCCCCGCCTTTGGTGCGATAACGCCTGCTCAAGATGTACCATGCGAGAATAATTCCGCAAATAATCGCCAAAGCATAAGCGCGCACAGGAAAAGGACCGATATGCCAGACCGAGACGGGCGGCGAAGGTATGGACATTGTCAGCGCAGGAAACACCATAGCTTTTCCTGTCTACCCCTCAGCTTTCACCGTGAGCGGCAGCAGCCAAGCCCTCGGCGATAGCGTGCAGATTGTAGAGCGCCGCGTCCCACTCGTCGTCGAAAAGAACATGGACAAGAGCTGAACCGACAATCACGCCATCTGAATAGGTGGCGACTTCGCGTGCCTGTTCTGGCGTAGAGACACCGATACCGATACAGACGCGCTCGGCGCCAGCTGCGCGAGTTCGCTCAACAAGCCCACGAGCGCGCTCGTCAATATTTTCTCGCGTACCCGTCACGCCCATTGTGGAGGCGGCATAAACGAAGCCACGCGATACCTGAGAAATCATCTCCAAACGCTGCGCGGGTGAAGATTGCGCGACCAAGAAAATGCGCTCTAAATCGTGAGCGTCAGAAGCCGCAATCCAATCGCCTGCTTCTTCGGGGATAAGGTCGGGAGTAATAAGCCCTGCTCCCCCAGCATTGGCGAAGTCGCGGGCGAAATTGTCGACGCCGTATTTGAAAAGTGGATTGTAATAGGTCATCACGAGGGGTACAGCGCCAGCGTTCGCACAGGCTTCGACGGCTGGGAAAATATCCGCAATACGGAAACCGCCCTCTAGCGCCACATCGACGGCTTTTTGAATAATTGGACCGTCCATTGTCGGGTCGGAATACGGCAGGCCGAGCTCGATAATATCCGCGCCGGCGCGCGCCAAAGTCTCGACGGCTTCAATGGAGCGTTCCAGATTGGGATAGCCGACGGGCAGGTAGCCAATAAAAGCCGAGGCGCCCTGTGCTTTACGCGCGTCAATCGCCTGCGCACTCGATAGTCGCGTCATAGCTCGCGCCCCTTTCCTTCGATGCCGAACCAGTCCATCGCGTTCTGCACATCCTTATCGCCGCGCCCTGACAGATTCACCAAAATCACGGGGCTTTCGCCGCGCTCAGCAGCTTCGCGACCGATACGGATAGCGCCAGCGAGGGCGTGCGAAGATTCGATAGCGGGGATAATTCCTTCTTCACGTGTGAGGAGGCGGAAAGCCTCCATTGCCTCAGCGTCTGTAATGGCGATATAGTCGGCGCGCCCAATATCGCTGAGCCATGCGTGCTCTGGGCCAATGCCTGGATAATCCAGACCAGCTGAAATAGAGTGCGAGTCGATTGTTTGGCCGTCCTCATCTTGCAAAAGATAGGATTTCGCGCCTTGGAAAACGCCAAGCGTCCCCGCGTTGATTGAGGCAGCTGTCTTACCGCTGCTCAAACCTGAGCCTGCCGCTTCACAGCCCACAATCTTGACGTCTTCATCGTCCAAGAAAGCGTTAAACAGACCGATAGCGTTTGATCCGCCACCGATACACGCCACCGCATAGTCTGGCAGCTGCCCCGTCAAATCAAGGACTTGCGCGCGCGCTTCCTCACCAATGACTTTCTGGAACTCG
>JAFYHO010000091.1 GCA_017539125.1 Actinomycetaceae bacterium
GATAGACAAACCTAGACCACACGCTCCTTACGCCAGCACACACAACACACCGGACACCATCTCCCAAACCAAGGAGCGGAAATGAATGAAACACCCAAACCGCCTCCCGCACTACCCGCAGGAGGCGGTTCATTCTATCCCGCCCCGTCCTCGCCATGACCTTCTTCTCTTTCTTCATTGCACAGTGGTGCAGGCGCTATACTGGCTGGCGGAGCGCTGGGCGACTGGCGTTTTGCGAGCAGTAGATTTTCTATCACGCTTGCGCCCGTGCGGTGGCAGAGCCGGGCATTTCCCGATATACCGAGAGGATAACTCTATGTCCACCGCGCCTGCGGCCACGCCGCCCCTCACCGACAGCACCCGACACTACCGCGCCTACGATATCGTCGCCGTTTTCTTCGTCGCCTTCCTCCTGCTCTCCAATATCGCTGCAACAAAAACCATTGGTATTGGTCCACTTATTTTCGACGGCGGCGCAATCCTCTTCCCGCTCACCTACATTCTGGGCGACGTCCTCTCCGAGGTGTACGGCTTCCACAAAGCACGCCGAGTCATTATCCTCGGCTTCGCCGCCTCACTGCTCGGCTCACTCACCTTCTGGCTCGTCCAAATCGCCCCACCCGCTGCAGAATACGAAAACCAAGAAGCCTTTGCAGCCGTCCTCGGTGTCGTACCGCGCTTCGTCATCGCCTCCATGATTGGCTACCTTGCCGGTCAACTTCTCAACTCGTGGGTGCTCGTCCGTATCAAAGAGCGCTGGGGAGCCCAGCACTTGTGGGCGCGCCTGCTCGGCTCGACGGTCGTCGGCGAAATGGCAGATACCGCTTTGTTCTGCGTCATCGCCTGGGCAGGAGTGATGAGCTGGGGCAGTATTGCTAATCTTGCTATCGTTGGCTACTTCTACAAAGTCGCCGTCGAAGCGATACTATTGCCAGTCACTTACGCCGTGATACGACGGGTCAAAAAATACGAAGGCGTGGAAGAGAGCGCAGCATAATGACAACAAGTAGCAATATCGGTTTTGACATCCACACCCGCCTTGAAAACCCCGCTGGCGGCGCCGCCTTGGGGCGTACAGGCGTTATCCACACTCCACATGGCGATATCCGAACTCCCGCTTTCGTTCCCGTTGGCACAAAAGCTACCGTCAAAGCTGTCCTGCCTGAATCCATTAAAGAAGTGGGAGCCCAAGCCGTTCTCGCCAACGCCTACCATCTCTATCTCCAGCCGGGCTCCGATATCATCGATGAAGCCGGCGGGCTCGCAGCCTTTATGAATTGGAATGCGCCGACCTACACCGATTCGGGCGGTTTCCAGGTACTCTCTCTCGGTTCAGGCTTCAAAAAAGTGCTCTCCGAAGAGTTTTCGGGGCAGGGAAGTGCCGATACTCAAATGGCAAGCCAGAAAAAAGAGCGTCTCGCCCACGTTGACGAGGACGGGGTGACATTCCGCTCCCACCTCAGCGGCGATCTGCACCGCTTCACCCCCGAACTCTCCATGCAAATTCAACACCAGCTCGGCGCAGACATCATCTTCGCTTTCGACGAGCTGACAACCCTACTCAATTCTCGCCAATATCAGGAAGAAGCCCTTGAGCGCACGCGCCGCTGGGCAGAGCGCTGCCTGCGCGAACACCGCAAGCAGACTCAGGAGCGCGAGGGCAAGCCCTATCAGCAGCTTTTCGGGGTCATCCAGGGCGCGCAATACGAGGACTTGCGCCGCAAAGCCGCCCGCGACCTCGGCTCAATGGAGATTGACGGGCAACGCTTCGACGGCTTCGGCATCGGCGGAGCGCTCGAGAAAGAAAATCTCGGTACGATTGTTGGCTGGGTGAGCGAGGAACTTCCGCAGGACAGGGCACGCCACCTGCTCGGCATTTCCCGCCCTGACGACTTCTTCGTCGCCGTCGAAGCGGGAGCCGACACCTTCGACTGCGTCGATCCCTCACGCACAGCACGCAACGCGGCAATCTATTCTCCAGACGGACGTTTTAACATTGTGCGTTCCCAATTCCGGCGTGATTTTAATCCCCTTGTCGAGGGCTGCGGCTGCTACACCTGTACGCACTATTCGCGCGCCTACCTGCACCACGCATTCAAGGCAAAAGAGATGATTGCCGCCACTTTAGCCACTATTCACAACGAATACTTCACCGTCCAACTCGTCGATTCGATTCGCGCCGCAATTGACAATGGAGACTACTATGAGTTCAAGGACGACACGCTTGGTCGTTTTCACAGTGGAAATTGGGGCAAAAAATAATTTTCTGATATAACATTAGAGAAAATGTTATATATTCCGCATGGTATATAGGGGCATTTGTAGGGAAAGGTAGAACACGCATGGTTCAAAGTTCCGAGGGGCCATTTACACAGGCGTTCCGAGGGGCGCTCGCACAGTCAGGGATGACTCTTGTTGAAGTAGTTGAGGCGCTCGCTGAACGCGGAGTGAAACTTACTCAGGCTTCTTTATCGTACTGGCAGTCGGGACGTTCTGTGCCACGCCGCCAATCCTCCATTGCCGTACTTGGTGATGTTGAAGAAGTTCTCGGCGCCAAAAAAGGCACATTGAAGAAGGCTCTCGAGCAAGAGCGCGAAGAAAACGCGAAAAATGCTCAGCTTGCCTCGCGCGCAAAAGGCGGGCAGCGCCGCCCAGAGCTACTGTGGAACGCCCCGCGCGGTTTGAATATTGACATTATCGACTGGGAAAATGAAGTCCAGCGCAAGTTCCTCCACCAAACAATGACGATTCGTGGTGGTGGGCATGAGGCTACCACCCGTGTCGATGCGGTTGTGCGTGTGACGGGGACGGAGTCGCCGATGATGAGCGTGTGTGCCTCGTGGGCTTTAGGTGATGAGGTTCCTGAGATTTCTGGTGTTTACGGTGGAAATCTTGAAGAAGCACATATCGATGAGTCTGGACGTTTTGCCATTTTCCCCATTTCTCTTCCTAATGAGAAAGCATCAGGCGACCTTCATCAGCTTGGTTACACGGTTCACAAGACGGCAACGGATCGCATCACTCAGACTGCTCAAGGGTGGTTTGCCCAACCTATTGACATGTACGCCTTTACGGTTGATTTTGGTGACGAACTGCCGATGTCGGTCGAGTGGGTCAATGTGACCACGCGACGCAGAGGCGATGCGATTGAGCGCATCGAAACAACGCATGACCTAGAGATTATCGGCGGGATTGTTCAATCGACTGTTGAGCGCTTGAACGACTCGGCGACCTTTATCCGCTGGAGCTGGTGATATGCTCGCAAATCTCATGCCCTATGTGAACGAAATCGTTATATACAGCGCTGCTGACCCAGATAAAGTGTCAACTATTCGCATAACCGGTTTGCTCTTTATGGGCTTCGGTATTGCTTATCTTGTCTACCGTTGGTTTAGAGACCGCTAGTTAATCCACGAGCCCGTAGAGACGGTCGCCGGCATCGCCTAAGCCAGGCACAATATAGCCGTTCTCGTTGAGCTTTTCGTCCAAAGCAGCAAAAACAATCGACACGTCAGCACGGTCACCGACATGCTCTTTCACATTCTCCACGCCCTCAGGAGCAGCAAGCAGGCAAATGCAGGTCACATCGCTCGCACCGCGCTCCAGCAAATAGTCAATTGACGCAATCAGGGTATGCCCTGTTGCCAACATGGGGTCCAGAATGAAGCACTGGCGGCCAGTCAAATCGTCAGGCAGACGGTTTGCATAAGTAATAGCTTCGAGAGTCGTCTCATCGCGCTTCAGGCCAAGGAAGCCAATCTCAGCATTGGGGACAAGCTTGCTCATGCCCTCGAGCATTCCCAGCCCTGCACGCAGAATCGGAACAACCATCGGGCGCGGCTTGGACATACGCACGCCAGTCATCGGTGCGACAGGAGTCTGGATATCGACCGGCTCGACTTTAACATCGCGGGTCGCCTCGTAGGCAAGCAGAGTCACGAGCTCTTCGACAAGATTGCGGAACAGGGGAGAAGGGGTTTTCTCGTCACGCAAAAGGGTCAATTTGTGGGTAACAAGTGGGTGGTCAATAATTGAAATACGCATAGGCTAAATCTACTCTCTTGGCGGGCTGTGTGGGGCAAGACTGGCAGAAGATATGAGAGTACCTGTCTGTGCGGGTGAATATGTGCCAGACTAGGGGTATGCATGAGCGTGAGCAAGAGATAATGGCGCAGGCGTTGGAGCTTGCCGAACAGGCAGGCGTGCAAGGGGACGTGCCTGTGGGGGCGCTTGTCCTCAGGCAGGGAGAGATTGTGGGGCGCGGCTATAACAGGCGTGAACAGGACAGCGACCCGTGTGCTCACGCGGAGATTGTGGCATTGCGTGAAGCGGGGCGTGCCCTGGGCACATGGCATTTAGAGGATTGCGAGCTGTACGTGACGCTAGAGCCCTGCACGATGTGTGCGGGTGCCATTGTTTCAGCGCGTATAGGCAGGCTTGTTTTTGGGGCGTGGGACGCGAAAGCGGGCGCGGCAGGCTCCGTGCGCGATGTTGTGCGCGACGGGCGGCTCAACCACCAAGTCGAAGTGCTCGGCGGGGTCTGCAACAACGAATGTGCAGCGCTCCTGCGCCGTTTCTTCCGCGAATGAGGTTTTTACTGGGCGATTTCCAGATTCATATCGTGCAGACCGAGGGCGAAAGGGCCCTCCACTTTCACTTCTTCGCTGCCCGAAAGCTCAATCTTAGACTTGCCAAAACCGACACTCACACCGTTAGTCGAACCCAAATCGCTGATATACCAAGCGTCATCGTGCCAAGACAAGCGAGCATGTGTCTTAGAAATCGTGCGCTCAGTGTCCTTGACATTGATAAGCTGCACCGAACCAGCGAGGAAGCCGCGCGGCCTGCGCCCAAGAATCACCACATCATTCGTGAGTTCAAAACTCTGACCGCCAGCAGTCACAAGACGAGTTGTAGGCCGCGAAGAACGGTTGACAACCACAGTTGATTCAGCATCGTCATCGTCAGCAGGCGAGGCAGAAGCTTCCTTGGCAACAGAATCCTGCGATGCGAAAGCCTGCGCTTCTGCTTGGATAGCGGCAAGCTCGGCAGCAGCCTTGCGCTGCTCAGCCAAACGGCGCTGTTCCTCAGCGCGCGCCGCCTCCTCAGCTGCTAAACGCTCACTTTCCGCCTTCTCAGCATCCAAGCGTGCCTGGACAGCTTTCCGCTCGGCCTCCAAGCGTTCTGCTTCAGCGCGAGCAGCCTCAAGGCGTGCCGCCTCCTCTTGTGCAAGACGTTCTGCTTCTGCACGCTCAGCGGCAAGGCGTTCGGCCTCAGCGCGCTCGGCGGCAGCACGTTCAGCGGCGGCGCGCTCGGCGGCAATTTTCTCACTATCGGCCTTCTTTGCGTCTGCGGTAGAGTCTGTAGTGCGTGCCTTATCAGCCGACTGAGCCTTCTTCTCAGCAGGCTTCTCGGTGGCTTTCTTTTGAGCACCCTTGGCGTCCTCTTTCTCGGCCTGTGCTTCTTGCTGGGCACGCACTGCTTCTTCGTACTGGCGCACCATAGCTTCTTGCACATCGCGCCCGCCATTGACCCATAGCCATTGACGCAACGGCTCGTCAACGTTGGGATTACAGGCGACCGTCGCATACAGCGAACGGTCAGTCTGAATCAGCTCACGCATACGCTGCGGAGTTGTGCTCGGATCGGCAGCTTCTTCAGCAAGACTACGTGTCATTGTTCCACTTTCTTTTTGCCTACACGCAACTGAAAACGCGATTGCGACTCGGCTGCGTCATTCTTCTTCTTACTACGATAGCGTGCAAATGATTTGGGGGACAAGTGCGTACGCAATCTACGCAACTTTTTCTTTTCCTTTGCGTCACTCTTACACTCGGCAGCAACCTGCTCCCAGTAGGTATCAGCTTCCTGCTTGGGGGTGTTCGTCGATCCGGAAAATGCCGCGAAATCCGCGCCCGTTGCCAAGGCTCGCGCACCCTCGCCACGCTCAAGAGTGATCTCTTTGCGGGTGCAATAGGTTGGAACATCCTCGCCTGAATCGACAAGATAATCAACGTATTCTTTCCAGCCCCCCATGATTTTCTCATTCGGGTCATCCTGATTGCGGCGTCGGCGGCGTCGAATAAACTTCGCCAACAGTATTCCCCAAATAGGCGAGGTGACAAGCAGGATAATCCCCAGTATCTTGGCAATCTTCACAAGATAAGGAATAAGGGTGTTAGCCGTGAGAATATCTTCGTCCGTGGGGGTGTCGTCGCCACTGGTTGACGGATCCTTAGCAGGTGGGTCAAGAGTGGGCGCATTTTCCTGTCCCGTTGCGGGATTGTACTGACGGTACGCCTCAACGTCAGGCTGCTCCACGAAAGCATTGTCGATACGTGGGGTGACATCCAAGGCGACCCACGAACCGTCAGCCACCTGGATTTCCGTCCAGACGGTGACGTTTTCTCCAGTGACCGTCCCGCTGGACGGCACCTGTGCGCCGTAGACGATACGTGAGGGGAAACCGATAGCGCGGGCAATCATGGCGGTTGCGGCAGCGTATTGCTCCTCATCGCCGACATGCGCGGCGCACTGGTCGGCGGGATTGGCGCAACTGCGATACTTCGGGTCGATCATATTGGCAAAGAGAGTCTCAATACGCTCAATATTTTGCCCGGAATCAGAAGGACGGAAAATATAGCCCTGAGGCATCCACGTCACTTGTCCTTCCGGTTGGCTCTTAGAGCGCCCGAGGTAGGAGCGTGTCAACAGCTCATCGCGCAGGCGCATAACCTCAGAGACGGTCGCTCCCGCGGCGTCCTGTCCTTTAAGCCAGCGATACAAGGAGGGGAAATCGTCCTCTGAGGGGGCCTCAACAGGTGTTTTGGTGTATGCCTGCATAGTAGAGACACCCTTGGCGTTGCTCTCCACAATATCGGAGTCAGCGTAGGTGAGCGTGTAGACATCTCCCTGACGCATACCCAAGTCGTCACCGCGCCGTATCTTGTCGATAGCGGTTTGGGCATTGATATTGAGATAGAAGCCCTCACGCAGAGCAAGAGTATCTCTACCAGTGAATTCAACTTGAGAGAACTCCGAAGCGATAGGCACCCATTGTCCCGAATAGCTTTGGACGGTCACGTCAGTTTTGTGTAGAGCGCCAGTCGTATTACCCACACGGTAGGGCACGCGCTCAAAATCGGTGAGCTGTTCATGCGAATCCGCATCGCCTGCTGGGCGGAAAGCGAGGCCGTCATAGGCGCTCAGAGCCGCAAAACGCACGCGCGAGGGCACATCGCCCTTGAAATAGAGCAAGGGAGTCTTTAGAGAATCAGAAGTGAAATGGGCGCGGTATGCCGCCAGCGGATTAGACAATTCGGGAGCTTCCACGTGGTGCTCGATGGCATTTCGGGGAACAGAGCGCGAGTGCCAGGAAGTGAAAGGAATAGTCGCGCCGATAGCTGCCACAATGGCACACAGCAGCATAAGAAGTCCGCGCAGGCTCTGACGTATCTTTGTTTTCTTTTCCTGTTTCGTTGAGGTGGTGCCGCTAGAGATTTGCGTCTTGAGTATTTGGCGCTTGCGGTCACGACGGGTCTTGATAACCGGCCAGCCAAGGAGCACAGCGAGCCCAGCCAAACCGCCAAGTTGATGGACGGGATCCGAAATAGTCACAGGCCCCAGACGTAGTGGCTGTGACGTGGCAGATGAGCCGAAGAGAGTGGGGAAAGCCAAAGCGATAGCAAGGGCGATAATTCCATACGCCCAATTCTTGTCTTTACGGAAAGAGAACCAGGTGGCGAGCAGCGAAGCGAGATAAATGACGATGAAAAGAGGGATCTGGGTGTCTCCGAAATCGCCCACGGGAAGGGAAATCGTCAACAAGGATTTCCATGAGGTTATAGGCCCTGTGGCGACTTGTTGAAGGGCATCAAGCAGTGAGAAAGGAAAAGAAGTGTAAACCCACGGCACGGCGCTTGCCAACGCCACAAGCACATAGGCGACATAGCCGATAATGGCACCTTTCCACCATTTAATCGTCCAAATGCCAAAGACAATTCCTAAAAGCACGCCTACTGCAAAAGCCCCGCCAGCGGCAAGAAACATCGTGACTTTGCCGTAGATTGGCCACGAGCTGAGAGTGACGATAAGGCAGGTGAGGAAAATGGCCGTCAAACTTATCCAGAAGTCGCGGCTTCTGAGGATTGCGCGTACTTCCTGTTTTGACAGGCGAGAAGATGCTAGAGACGCATTAGCTGAGCCCTCGACCGTCCTGGAGGCTGCCTTAGAAGCAGTGAAGCTTTCACTGTGGTGTTGAGTTCGCTTATTGTTGCTTGCGACTGCGTGCTTGCCTGCCATTAGGATTGCACCGCCTTAGACATGAGGTAGCGCAAATCATCGACAGCACCGAGAGTGAACATAGGAATATGGCTGATAAAGCGAAGATTCGGGCGAGTTTCCACATCAACACGCACAATCGTGACGGCAACATCAGAAGCGAATTGTTCGGCGGTTATTTGCAACGACCGCAAAGATGTGCGCGAACCGGTCACGAGGAAAACATTGGAGAGATTCATATCGACATTGTGAGCGCATACTCGCGCGATATCGTCGAGAGTCATCATGTCGATACCGTGGTCGATAATGGTGAAGTCGTTGAGACAGGCGATAGGGCTGTGGGTGGCAAGACGATGAGCCGCGCTGAAATGCTGACGGGCTTCCTCAGGAACTTCTTTCGATACAAGCACGTCGATTTCTTGGTGGTCGCGGATAAAACGCACCGCAAGAGAAGCCGCCGCCGACACTGCAATCTCGAACTCTTCTTCGTCCAGATATTCGGCCTCGGCCAGAGAGAGCAGCACGCCCACAGTCGATTTGCGGGTTTCTTCAAACTGCCGCACCATGAGGTTGCCCGTTTTTGCCGTCGTTTTCCAGTGGATATTGCGCGGAGAATCCCCAGGCATATATTCGCGGATTGCGTGGAAAGAAATATCGTCCGTGACAAGCTGAGCAGAGGGCGTACCTTCAAGATCGCGCATGAAGCCACGGGCAGTCACCGGCAAAATCGCGGTTTTGGGGTGGACATAAAGAGTGTGCTTATCCGTCCATTGCACATCTCGATGTAGCAAATTGAGAGGATCGGTTCGCACAGAGCGGATCGGGCCGATATCAATCAGACCGCGCTTGTGGGCAGGAATCGCCAGCTCTTGCTCGTTGACCGCGCCACCAGCCAAAAGCGGCACTTCTGTTTGCGCGATTTTATCGCCAATAGGAATCTCCAAAATGCCTGGCAGGGTGAATCGCCGTGAATTATTAGTGACGGTGACGGTAGCAGTAAGCGGCTCACCAGCGACAACGTGTTCGTCGCGCAAGCCCATATCGACGTCGTAGTTATTGCCACCAAAAAGGAAGAGCAGGGCAATCAGAAGTAAGAAAAGGGCAAGAAAGCCTGGGAAAATCCATTCAGGCAGACCGAGAGGGATACCAATTGCCAAACCGATGAGGGCGAGGAAAAGAGCAACATAGCCCGGTGTTGTGATGTGTTCATTGAGCCAATCGCGTCCGCGCTTGCTCGCTGAACTGATAGCGTGCCCGCTAGCAGCACGCATGAGGCTCAGACGCGAGCGGATACGGGAAAAAGACCAAGGCTGACGAGAGGTAGGCGTGACAGTCTCAGTGTCAAGACGCGTTTCCGTCTTATTGACTGTCTCCTCAGCCGATACAGCCTCGGTAAATGTTTTCCTTTTCCCGTGCTTAGCCACTACTAGAGTGCTCCTTGCTCAGGCGGTGTGGTATCCAGAAGAATCTGACCAATCACAGAATCCGCCGTCACCCCGTCAAATTCGGCTTCAGCGTCAAGAATGAGACGATGCGAAAGCACAGGAATAGACAGCTCTTTAACATCGTCAGGAATCACATAGGAACGCCCGTGCGCCAATGCCCATGTGCGCGCTGCGCCGGAGAGAGCCAAAGCGCCGCGGACGGACGCGCCCAGCTGGGTTTGCGCCGCGTCACGGGTTGCCTCAATCAGGCGGGTAATGTAGTCGATAATCGCCGGAGCAATCGTGACCTGACGTGCCATATCAATCATCGTTTGGACTTCGGCGGGGGAGAGCACTGGTTGGATAGAGTCTGTTGACGATGCACGCCCCTCAATAATCTGGCGGGTCGCCGCGCTATCGGGATAGCCCACCGACGTTTTCATAAGGAAACGGTCAAGCTGGGCTTCGGGCAGGCGATAGGTTCCCGCCTGCTCAACGGGATTCTGAGTCGCAATCACCATGAAAGGACGCGGAATTGCCCACTCGATACCGTCAATGGTGACATGGTGTTCTTCCATGACTTCCAGCAGGGCAGACTGTGTCTTAGGCGAGGCGCGGTTGATTTCGTCAGCAAGGACGATATTGGCGAAAATCGGGCCGCGGTGGAACTCGAACTCTCCAGCCTTCTGGTCGAAAACGTTGATACCGGTAATATCGCCAGGAAGCAGGTCAGGAGTGAACTGGATACGCGCCGATGAGCCGCCCAGCGTGCGCGACATGGCGCGGGCAAGAGCCGTCTTTCCTGTTCCGGGCACGTCCTCAAGCAGAAGATGTCCGTGAGTGAACAGAGTCGTGCAGGCAAGCTCGATAATATGGCGCTTGCCGACAATAGCTGTTTCGATGGCGCTGACCATGCGCTCGAAGTTCGAAGCGAACCATGTCTCTTGGAGAGGTGGTGTACTCATGTTGATCTCCTGTTTTCCTTTCCCGCAGTTGCGGCCTTAATTGATTGTAATGGTCTTGGAAATGTCTGTGACATTTTTCAGCTTGTTCTTGAAGTGGATAGTCAGGTCCAGACGGTAGGGCGCGAGGGCGTCATTCCATGTGACATCGTTACCAGCCTGATCTTTGAATTGGACAGTCGTATCGTCAACCTTATCGGGCGTGAATACGTCCGTTGTTCCTCCTACCCCAACATTCGAGGTGACCTCCAACTTAATGTCGTAGTCGTTCGTATCCTTTGGCAGGTTATAAATGGTGGGATTCCAATTCATTGCACCAGTGAGACTCCAGTTAGTGAAATTGCCGTAGTCGATCGAGACTGCGTAGCAGGGCGAGCCAGCAGCTGGTCCAATCTCAAAAGTGTCACTCACTCTGTTTGATTCTTTCTTGTTGACCCAACGGATTTTTGCTGTGCAGGTTGACGGATTGGGAGTCTCAGCTATCTCCGCGGTATGTGCCCCATCAGCGCTATCGACATTATTCAAACGCAGCGAGTTGGGGCTGCCATTGGAATCGTAGGAATAGGTAACCTTCTCGGCGCTTGAGGGGAATTGATAAGTCGTCACGTCAAGAGAAAGCTCTTGGCTTGCCCACTCGACACGCTTGCCGTCATCGGTGGAATAGACCTTAATGCCGACATTATTGCTCTCATTTTGCTTCAAAGCGTTTGCGGGGAATACAACTGATTGGCTACCTGTCGAATGTTGGACACTTCCATACTGCTTACCGTTAATCGTCCAGAACCATTCGACGCCGTCGCCGCCTGAAGAAATATCGGTAACTTGGGCTTCGATTGTGGAATCTTGGTGTGGATTAGCGGCAAACTTTCCAATCCCGGGAGCACCAATCGAATAAGCCATGACGGTATTCGAGCGGGCAGTCGAGGCGAAGGATTGCTGCATAGTTGCAGGTGGCGCCTGCGAGGCTATTGCCTCGGCGTAGACAGCAGTCGCATTCTTCTTGCCATAAGGCAGACCTGTCACGGTGACTGTTTGAGCCGAAGTGACGACCGAGTCGATACGAGTGCCGACGTAGACAGCAATCTGGTTACCTGAATTGTCTCCAGGTTTGACGTTAATCTTGCCCTGTCCGTTCTCAAGAGGCCCATCGAAAGTGAGTGTGGGGGCAGCCGGGGCAGCATAAGCGTATACGCTGGAGATGGTTGTTTCCTCGGAGGGTCCTTGTTCATTAACGGATGTGACCGAGATATTAACTGGCTGGAAGTTTTGCAAACCAGTGATTGTGCAGACTCCCGGATCGCAGGACTGCGAGCCGCTTCCGCCGGGGCCTTGCCATCTCATCGTGAAGCCCTGAACAGGCGGGACGGAGGCGATGGGGTTGTCTTGAATCAAAACTGAGATTGTGCCGTTGCCGACTTCTTGCAAGGAAGCACGCGGGGCATTCGGGCGCGCATTGACGGTGACGGTAATCGGGATTGTGCCGGTGTTTCCTTGGGAGTCTTGGATACGCACAGAGCCCGATGTTGTGCCGCCCGGGGTGGAGTTGGAGGCGGTGATGGTGACGCGACCGCCATTGATTGTGCCACTCAGTCCGCTGGAGAAGTTCGCCGAGCCAGGCACGAGGCTGAGATCTCCGTAGTGCTGCAAGGAGTTGTTCATGGCAATCAGATCATCTGTTGTTGCCGAGTTGGACTGTCCAGCGTTAATCGTGACAGATGTGCCTGACGGGTTCAAGGACAGCGGTGCGAGAGTGCCCACCTGCACGCTCAAGGTTCCCTCGGGCACGCCCGACTTGAAGGTGGGCGAGGTGACGCGCACATTGAAATTCGCCACGCCGCCTTGCGGTGCAGAATCGCTCATTTCAATGCGTGCAGTTGAGCCCTCACAGTTCACGCTTACGCCCGCAGCGCCGCTGGCATTATCGCATTCGAAGCGCAGGCGGCTCTTGTCTTGCCCACTCCACGTGACCGCCTCGGTCAAATCGTATGTGGTGCTTTCTCCGGGGTCAACAACGGCGACTTGGCGGGAATTGATGACCGGTGGCGGGTCCTCCAGAATAATACGCATGGGCAGGGAGATATTGGTGACGGAGTTTTCGTATCCTCTCCATTGGAGCGTGACATGGCAGGCGTCGGAGTTCCCCAAAGGCGCATTGCCAGCCTCATAAGTGACGGTATTGCCTGAGGAGACAGAGCACGTCGCACCTTCGCGCGTTCCAGAGGAGGAAGCACTAATAACTTGAAGCTCCCTATCAGCGAAGGGGCGAATCTCGTCGTCAAGATCGACCGAGATACTCTCTGCCTGATCGACAGTGTACGTCTTAGAGGAGTCGAGAAGCTCAGGTTGAATCGTCTCCAGCTGTGGCACCTTCACGAAGGCCCACGTCTGCAAATCAGGCTCGCCCTCCGTGGTGCTGGGGGCGGTCACAGAGAAAGGAATCGTTTGACGCTGATCGGACATGCTTCCGCGCACTTTTGTGCCGCTCATCGTGGCAGAAGATGCAGGCGAATCGGTGCCTGTCAGCAATTCAGTACGCAGCTTACCCCCGCTCCATACCGTTTTATCAGCGAGAACGTCAACAGAGAAAGAATCTCCCGAAATCTCGTTTGTACCAATGACGCTATCGTGGACAATCGGGTAAATCGGCTGGGCTTGATCGGTCACATTGACGACGATGACGCCCTCAGTCTTTGAGGAATCTTCTACGTCTGTCTCCGTATCGTCGGCAACCGATGTCAACGAGTAACGGTAGGCAACCTTGCCTGGGGCATTTGGCACATCGAGAGTGACCTCGTTATTCTTGTCAACTTTCCCTTTCAGGGAAGTGTCCTCTTGTCCCGTCACTTCTTCAGAGTTCTGCATAGCAAGATTGGCGGGCTTGAGCTCAACCTTGTCCACTACGAGGCTTTGACCTGCAACGCCCGTGTCATTCAGAGAGGGGTTGAGAGTCACTGTGCCCGTGCCGGGTTTCACCTCAACATAGTCGTTGTAGGCGATAGGCGCGCGCGGGGCGTCCTCAATGACCCCCATTTTCACTGATGCCGTCGATGTGAGGCCGCTTGCGTCGCTCAAGGTGTAGGTGAACTCAATCGGCCCGGTATCGGTCGTCGAGATGACGCGGATACGGCCGTCGGATGCGATATTTGCAAAACCGCCAGAGGCAGGCTGGGTGACGGAGGTGACGAAGGTGTCGTCGCCGTCAGGATCGGCGCCGAAAGTGGGAACAGTGATAAGAGTGGAGTTGTGCGCCTCGACTCGGCCACTCAAATTACTCGCATTCGGAGGGCGATTTTCGCCCTTGGGATTGACAAAAACAGTCACGCGCCCCTCGGCAGCCTCATCGAAATGCCCCAGCGCATATGTGCGATAGGAGAGGGTGTAGTAGCCTGGCTCGTCAGGGGCAAGATAACGCAGTGTCGTATCGGAGGCGAAAGCGAGCCCAGGTGCAGCCTCGTTGCCCTTATAGGAAGAATCGAGGACGAGGCTCGTTCCCGCGGCAGGAACGTCATTATCGAGGACGGGAATATCCACTTGTTCGCCGGCGCGCACAGTCACCTGGTCGGGCACAGTCACCGGTTTAGTTGACATATCCTCGCTGAGTTCAAAAACTGTCACTTGACCAGGTGTATCGTTTTCTCCGTCCGTCACAGTGTAATTAATCGTGCCAACTCGGCCCGCCTGACCATTAGGAGTCTGCCCCGAGATACGCAGAGACGAGCCGCTAATAACACCGACCGAGAGCGCCCCGCCTTCAACGGGAGAAGTCACTGGGTCTTTGACAATCAGGACGGCATCATTTGGATTTGTTGCCAGAGCCAGCGGATCAATCGTGACATCCTCGTCGGCGCGCACAAAAGCAGTCAGAGGTGGCACAGACAGGGAAGCACCTGATTTGTGCGAATTGATAAGAAGCGTTCCGGTTGCCCCAGAATTGGCAGAATCAACCTTGTAGGTGATAGGGAAAATGCCCTCAGTAATAGGTGTGATGGTCACCGAGATAGCGTCACTATTTGTCTGGATAGCAATATCGGCGGCTTGGCTTTCGTTCTCCACCGAAGCGCTCGTGATTTCCACGCGAGCATTTGAAGCATCGGAGAAAGTGATACCCGAAATGTACTCAGACAGGTCAATCGTCTGCGTTGTTCCTGCTGGGACAGTGCGCACGAGTGAGCGCGCGTGCAAGGCCGGAGCGTCAGTGACGTTAATCGTATAGGTGTGTGAGGACACCCCGTCGCCGTGACTATCGCTCACACTAACCGTGACGGTGACGCTTCCAGGTACCTGATCGTCATCGGCACGGTACGCCACCATACCTTGAGCGGTTGCGGCGACACTTCCAGCAGATGCCGCCACCGAAGAAATATAGAGGGCGTCGCCGTCAGGATCCACCCAGCCTGCCAGACCGTTAAAACGCACGGATGCGCCCGGGGCGACCTGCATATGCTTCAAAGAATCGCTATTTTCCGCCCTAAACTCTGGTGCGGTACGCACGCTGTCAGGATGGACGGAGACTGAGGCGCTCGCGGAAACCGAACAATCCGAAGAACCGTCAGTCATCGTGTAATTGAAACGCGCAGAGCCAGAATCAGTAGTGGGCTTGAGGACAACAGACTGATTATTATTCGTCAGTGACAAATCGCCCAGACCTGCGCCCTCAGCCCAGGAAGGGGAGGATTCGGAGGGGATAATCGTGACGGTATCGGCGGGATTTGGGTCTTGAGCCGAGGTGAGGACGGGAATAGAGGTGGCAATCCCTGGGCGCACACCGAATTCTGCCTGGGCACCTGCAGCTGCCAGAGGGCACTCATTAGATTGGGCGTCTTTATTCTGCGGAGCTTCGTCAGTATTGGATTGTTCGCTGTCTTTCTGCCATTGTGAGGAGGAGTTGACGAGAGTGAAAGAGCCATTATTCAAAGTCCAGATGAGGCCTGTACCAGCGTCATTGAGAATAATATGCGAGCCGTTAGTGCGGAAGGAAGGGTCGGCATTTCCGCCTTCACCGCCCTCGCCAACATTGAGGGAGACAATATCCTCACCGCAAATTGAGACATTCATTGAGGCACCCGTCGACCACGCGGCATAGGGGCACTCGGCGTCCCACATCGGAGCAGCCGCAGTAGAACCTGAGAGGGCAGCGGACTCGATTGTGCGGCTTTGTTGTCCGTTTACGTCAAAAAAGTGCAGGCCGCTGTCATCGGCAACAAGTAGCTCCTCAGCGTCGAGTGAGGGCTGAGCGAGAGCAACAGAACCAGTCAGCTGAATTGAGATGGCTTGTCCGTCAATCCACAACAGGTTTTCTTCTTCGGTGCGTACCAAAAGAGCCCAATGATCCTCAGCGAAAACCGTCATCGAAGTAGAGACGGCATTATCAGGAATGGTGATACCTGTGGCAAGAGAAGTGCGTTTGGCGTCCTCAAGACGGTGTGTGAGAGCTTCACCCTCAGAAGTGACGGCGTAAATGACACCGTCACTCGTGATAGTTGCGGCGCGAAAAACTTCACGGCGTGAATTAGTTTTCTCTGCATTGATTGCAGCGACATCGTCCCCGCTGGCAAGATTGGCAATTTTAATACCGCCCAGATCACCTGTGGAACGGTTGAGGAAGAGCGCGTAAGCCCCGGAAGAATCGACAACATCAGCGCCTAGAGGTTTAGACGGGAGAATCTCTTGAGGTGAAATATCAGCGGGTTTTGTCGTATCGAGGCGCACAATCGACTGGTTGGAGTAGAGGACGACCGAGTTGCCGTCTTGTAGCACGCCTGAAATGGGGAAATTAGTTGAATTACCAGTATGGATAGAGGAGAGCTCTGAAATGGCAGTATTGACATTGCCATAGGAGGATGTCGAGCCTGCGCGCACAGCCCACACATGGGGATTGTCGATAGTGACGTGCTGGGTTTTTGTTCCTTGCGTTTGAGAGATACCTGTAAGGGCAAGTGCGAGAACCACAAGTGCAATGGCGGCTATTGTGAAACGGCGTCGCCCGCGTCGCGCGGCAAAAGATGTGGGATTCTCGGACATATCGATTCACCGCCGCCCTAGCTCATCACCAGCATAGTTGCAATGGCTGCTGCCGCGGCAACTCCCGCAGTAATAAGCCCCCACGCCCATGTCGGCAGGTGTTTTTTCTGCGACTCAGGCAATTCGTCGACGGCGCGTTTTTGTGCCAATTGGGCAACCGATGTGCCGTGACTGCGCCGGGTGGACTCGTGGGGTACAACCGCCCTATTTGCTCCGCGCATATCGTCATCGGCGAAAGCGAGAACAGCTCCGGCGCCCGCCCACTCTTCATCGACAACTTCGAGGGGAGAAACAGGCAGGTCGAGGCTTTTCTGGATGGCCTGTATTTCGCGGGCAAACTCCAGGGCAGACGACTGACGGTTTTCGGGATTATTGGACAGGGAACGTAAAAGCGTTCGCATGAGTTCATCTGTGACATCGTCGCGGTCAAGCGGCGTCATTTTCCCGCGTAACACACGCTTTCGCAGGGCCTCCTTGGCATTTGAACTGCCGGCGAGCTCGTAAGGAGAGTGGCCTGCGAGCAGGGAGTAAATCGTCGCGCCCAAAGAATAGACCTCTGTTGCCACTGTGCCTTTTGTTTTATAAGTGAGCACTTCAGGGGCAGACCACGGCACGGACATAGCAAATGTTTCATTGCCATGCCTACCCGAGAGGGAGGTGGCAATACCGAAATCAGCGAGCACAGGAGTGCCGAAAGAAGTGTAGAGAATATTGGACGGCTTAATATCGCGGTGAAGCACGCCAGCGCGGTGAGCCGTCTCAAGGGCTGCACCGATGCGCACGGCAATATCGAGAACTTCTTCCAGCGGCATGACTTCGCTGCGGTAAGCAGGCGAAATGGAGCGCGGGCAGTATTCCATCACGAGATAGGGACGACCGTCAGGGGAAATAGCGGCTTCGTAGACGGTCAAGATAGAAGGGTGAGAAGAAAGGCGCGCCATAGTGTCGGCTTCGGCGTTAAACATTCGCACGACGTCGTCGTCAACAACATCTGCGAGAAGAACCTTCACGGCGACAGTTCGCCGTGGCATATTTTGTTCGTAGAGAAAGACGTCTGCGAAGCCGCCTGTGCCCAGAGGGCGTACAGGGGTGAAACCGCTGAGGGTCGGAGGTGTAGAGGGCAGACGCTTCGCCACGGGCAGACACCAACCTTTCCTGTCTCGCTTTTATAAAGAACGAAACTTTAACATTTCTTAATATTCTAGTTATGTGTTGTTTAATAGTCTAGTTCGCTTTTCAGAACACTAGGTGATACCAGCCACCTTGCCTTTTCCGTCATTGCGAGCCTGCGCCACTCCTCCCGTCATTGCGAGCGAACGTAGTGAGCGCGGCAATCAATAGTCCTTTATTGTGTGCTTTGCAACGCTGACAAATGTCTATTATTGATTGCTTCGTCGCTTCGCTCCTCGCAATGACGGGAGGGAGATGCGACGACGGCAAGGACTAGAAACCAGTGTTGGTGTCTGCGTCGTCGATATTGTAGATGAAATCTCGCGGGGCGTTCGGCGCCGGATTGAGGTTCATCGGATCGATGAAGTCGATAGTGCTATCGTCGTCATCATTCGGCTCATCCTCATCGGCCTCAATCGAACTGAAAGTCCTGCGTGCGCCACCAGGGACAACAAAGGTGTCGTCATCACCATCGGGATCGACAACTACGGTGTCATCGCCGGCATTGGCGAGAACCGTATCCTCATCGGCCCCCACAAGCACGGTGTCGGCCTCAGCGTCCCCATCAACAACTACTGTCTCGTCGGCCTCATCAGCCAAAACGGTATCGCCTTCGTCGCCGTCAAAGAGAGAGACGGAGACGTGAGACTCGGTTGCCGGGCTGACACCGATATCCTCCGAATCCTCGAGAGAGCTGAGAGACATGGAGGTACTTGATGTCGAGGAAGCGACGCGCGAGGCGATGCCAGGATCAGTGTCCTCGGTGTCGCTGTAGTCATCGGGAGATTCCGCTGACGAAACGCCCGTACCAGCAAGAAGCGGAGCGTCATCGTCCTCAAGACCAATAAGGTCAAAATCGGGCACGGCATTCGTGCGTGGGACGTGGACGGTCGTCGTATCTTCAGTTTCGCCCTGCGCCTTGACGGCTGCGCCGAGAGACTGGTCAACGATAGATGAGTCAGTATCAGACTCAGGCGGGATACCACCAGAGACTACATCGACCACAATCGCGGTGATATTGTCGTGCCCACCGGCGGTAATAGCGCGCTCAACAAGTGACTCAGTGGTGGTCTTGGGCGTGCCACTCATAACCAGAGAAGCGCGGATTGCTTCGGAGGCAAGCATGGTGTAGAGCCCGTCAGAGCAAATGAGCAGGCGCTCGCCATTGACCACGGGAGCGAAGAAGAAATCGGGCTTAGAGTCGGGAGCACCGACAGCCTTGGTGATTTCGTGCGAACGCGTGGAGGTGAGAGCCTCGGCGGGGCTGATAATTCCCTGCTCAACCCACAGCTGAATCACCGAATGGTCGCGCGTCCACTGTGCGAGAGAGTCGTTCAAAGAGCGGTAGACGCGAGAGTCACCCACATTAAAGACGAGCCAATGCGGCACATTCTTACGCATGACAAGCGCGATACCGGAGACTGTCGAGCCTGCGCCGTGCGGGCGAGAGGCGGAAAGCTCTTGCACCCTCGAATGGGCTCTCTTCAAGGCCTCAATAACGGCTTTTGTGCGGGTCGGGCTTGGATTGTCTGGATCGGTGAGTGCGCGCAATTCCTCAATGACGATTGCGCTGGCAATTTCACCAGAATCGTGACCTCCCATGCCGTCAGCGACAGCAAAAATCGGGAAACTGGCCAGGCCAGAATCCTCGTTGAGACGGCGCTTAAGACCGATGTCGGTCGCAAAAGCGGCGTTAATCTTGACAATATTGGTATCGTCGGCCATTGTTCCTCCCCTTATGTGTGTTTGGGTAGCAGACGCACTAGAGACAACACTACCTGATTATTTCTCTAAATATTTTGCTTTACGCGGACAAATACCCTTAAATTTTTTGTGTTAAAAGCTGTTTATAGCAGCGAACTGGGCTAATCTAGTGTGTAGCAGTTTTATTGTTCGTGAAGGAGCGACCATGAATACCCGCAAATGGGGCGAAATTACCCAGGCTGTCGAGGCGTATCGAGCCAATCCAAGCGGTGAGCAATTCGATGCACTGTGCCGTGCTTTTGCAGATTGCACCCTTTATGTTCCAGTCGGTGATTTTGACGGTAGTAACGCGGTTATCGCTCTGCTTCACTCTGCTCAGGGGGGAACTTTCTTACCTCTGTATGCCGATAAAGCGAATGTACGTCCGGCTCAGCACAGCGAGGGCGTGCGCCCTGCCGATTGGCAGCATATTCTGCGCCAGCTTTCTCATGTTGACGGCTGTGTTTTTGAACCGTATTCAGTCAATTTTGCTTTCGATAGGCGTTTTATTGACACGCTTGTCGCCGTTGGTGCTACTGGCGGTGGTGTTGCCGACGGTGGTGTTGCTGACGGTGGTGTTACTGACGGTGGTGTTACTGACGGTGGTGTTGCTGACGGTGATGTTGCAGGCGGTGTCGCACCCGAAGCGGGAAGTACGGAAGAAGCTGCGCCTACTGTTCATGCGTGGCCAAGTCTGGATGCTGATGTTCCTCCCAGTATCCCAGCTCAAGAGGCCGATTCGGCTCCCTCGCAGGCTCCGACTCCTACAGTGAGCATTCCTCAATCTATTCCGAGTTCTTTGAACGACGCCATGCAGGCAGTATCTAATGAGTGTGGCGTACCGGTGTGGCTTTTCGAGGTGCAAGGCGGCGATACGCAGGGTTATCTCATGATTCTGGATGCCTCAAGCCAATGGTTTGACGGTGAAGGAGCGCAGGCGATTAATGATGTGCTTGGGCGTTTCCCTGACCCGGGTGCTCCTCTTGATTTTGCCCCGCGCGAGAGCGAGGTTGGGCGCTGCGTTGACGGACAAGCACCGCACTATTTCCCCCGTGTGAATACTGCGGATTCTGACGAACACGGCTCAGGTTTCTTCCGCCGCCTCTTCAAGCGCTAAGCCGTTCCCTCCGTCATTGCGTTCCCTCCGTCATTGCGTTCCCTTCCCCGTCATTGTTCGGCAGCTTCGCTGCCTACCACAGTTTCCTCGCTTCGGTCTGGAAAGCGAGCTTTCCGACCCTCCGCTCGTCACTGTGCGAGGAAGCCCGAAGGGCTGACGAAGCAATCGCGAGATCGCCACGTCGCTGGCGCTCCTCGCGACGACGGCGTGAAGATTATTCGTAGACAGGCCAAGTGTCTGATTCGGTGACGCGGTCGGGCATTACTTCACGTAAAAACATCAAGAGCCCGTGGTGTGCGTCGGCAGCTGCCGTGTGTAAATCCTCAAGACTCATTGCTCCTAAGCCACCGCTTATCCTGCGATTACGCTCAATTTCTCTAGTGAGCCGCTCGCTGTCCGCCATAGCGTCCAGCAGGCGCAAGGTCGCCAGCACATCGTCCTCGGCGTTATGGAAATTGTCTGCCGAAGCGCAGCCGTATAGCTCCACCAAATCAATCAGTTTGCGCTTGCCTGACGCCTTACGGTACTGGTCGCCCCAGCGGTCAAGAAAATAGGGGTCAATGACGGGAGAAATATCCCTGCCTAGACGCTCGCGTAATGTGGGTAAATCGTGGCGTGCCAGCTCGGATTCCAGCAAGGTGAGGTCGTATCCGGCGTTGTAGGCGACCACGGGATACCCTTGGGAGAGGAAAGAAAATAGGAGGTCGGAGATTTCCGTCAAGACTTCGACAATATCCCTGCCTTCTTCACGCGCCTGCTGTGTGCTAATACCGTGAATAGCGGTCGTCTCCGGAGGGATTTCCACGCCGGGGTCGGCAAGCCAATAGTGCTTTTTTGGCTCGCTACCTGGCTCGCGCACGACAATCGAGCAGGTGACAAGGCGGGCATAGCGCGGGTCGCGCCCAGTCGTTTCTGTATCAAATCCGCAATGAGGTATATCAGTCCATGTAGTCATGGCACTAGTCTATCGCGGCCCCCGGACAAATAATGCCGACTTTTAGTCTTGGTAGCGGTAGACGTTTGTCTCGCGCATGGTGAAACCGTGCGCGCGATAGAGACGATTGGCGGCCTCGCGGGTCGGGCGCGAGGTCAAATCGACGCTCTTCGCTGCGATAGCTGTCGCGTGCTCAATTGCCGCGTCAACAAGCTGACCGCCGGCACCTTGGCCGCGCGCAGCCTCATCGACCACAACGTCCTCAATCCAGGCGCGCTTGCCCGTCGGAATATCGAAGGTAGCCAGCGATAGCATTCCCAAAATCGGGCGCTCGCCGTCCTCATTGGCTTCGTCAGGGCGATAGACAAAGAGGTACACGCCCTCTTGGGCGATGAGCTTGTCCACGAACTCTGATGAGCGTGGGGGGGTAGAGGAGGAGAGTTGAGGGATAAGCTTATTGATAGCCTCAACTAATTCTTCCGAATTCTGTTCGACGAGTTCGACAGCCACTGATATTCCTTTCCTTGAGAGGTCTAAGTTTATTCTAAAACACAATCCGTCATTGCGAGGAGTCACGTTAGTGACGACGAAGCAATCAATAGTCCGTTATTGCGTGCGTTGCACAGCAAGGAGCGGAAGGTCCGTGAAAGCTTGCTTTCACGAGACTGTAGCGACGCAGCTGCGAAAGGCGTGCAACGCACGCCGAACAACGCTGGCAATGTCCATTATTGATTGCCGCGCTCACTGCGTTCGCTCGCAATGACGGGGAGGGATGCGTTCCTCGCACAACGAGGAGTGGAAGGTCCGTGAAAGCTTGCTTTCACGAGACTGTAGCGACGCAGCTGTGAAAGGCGTGCAACGCACGCCGACCACCGCTGGCAATGTCCATGATAGATTGCCGCGC
>JAFYHO010000013.1 GCA_017539125.1 Actinomycetaceae bacterium
CATCTGAGCAGCGCCGGTAATCATGTTCTTCACATAATCGGCGTGGCCGGGGGCGTCAACGTGAGCATAGTGACGCTTGTCGGTCTGATACTCAACGTGGGAAACGTTAATCGTAATACCACGCTGGCGCTCCTCGGGAGCGTTGTCAACGTTCTCAAACGGGGTGTACTCGTTGAGATCGGGATACTTGTCAGCAAGCACCTTGGTGATAGCAGCGGTCAGGGTTGTCTTACCATGATCGACGTGGCCGATGGTGCCCACATTCATATGCGGCTTGGACTTGTCATATGTAGCCATTAACTGTCCCTCCTAGGACTATATTTGACTTTCAGCTGAGGAATGCTTGTGCATTGCCCGGCTTGAGTGCAACTTACGGTATCTGATTTTAATACAGGACCGCTGGGACGTCACTCGCCCCGGGTCTTTTTGATGATCTCTTCCGCCACAGCCTTGGGAACCTCAGCGTAAGAGTCAAATTGCATGGTGTAAACTGCGCGTCCCTGCGTCTTAGAGCGCAGGTCACCAATATAGCCGAACATCTCGCTCAGCGGGACGTTCGCACGGACAATCTTCACGCCCGTGGCATCTTCCATGGACTTAATCATGCCACGGCGAGAGTTCAAATCGCCGATAACATCGCCCATGTACTCTTCGGGGGTACGCACTTCAACATCCATAATCGGCTCAAGAAGCACAGGGTTGGCACGCTTTGCACCTTCCTTGAATACTTGATTACCGGCAATCTTGAATGCCATTTCCGAAGAATCGACGTCGTGGTATGCGCCGTCCTCGAGAGTAGCCTTCACGCCGACCATGGGATATCCGGCAAGAACACCAGTTTGCATGGCTTCTTGGATACCCGCATCGACGGACGGAATGTACTCGCGTGGGACGCGGCCGCCGGTAACGGAATCGACGAACTCGTAGGTCGAGCCGTCCTCTGTATCGACGAGCGGTTCGAAAGTGACGATAACGCGCGCGAACTGACCAGAACCACCGGTCTGCTTCTTGTGCGTGTACTCGACCTTTTCGACCGTCTTGCGAATGGTCTCGCGGTAGGAAACCATCGGCGCACCAACATTCGCCTCAACCTTAAATTCGCGCTTGAGGCGGTCGATAATGATGTCAAGGTGAAGTTCACCCATGCCACCGATAACTGTCTGTCCGGACTCTTCGTCTTGACGGACGGTAAAGGTGGGATCTTCCTCGGCCAGCTTTTGCAGACCAATGGAAAGCTTTTCTTGATCGCCCTTTGACTTGGGCTCAACAGCCTGGTGAATAACAGGCTCGGGGAATGTCATCGATTCGAGGACGACGGGGCTGTCCTGGGCGCACAGAGTGTCGCCTGTGGTCGTCTCTTTCAAACCGACGAAGGCGTAGATGTGGCCAGCATGTGCGACGTCAACGGGGATTTCCTCGTTGGACTTCATCTGGAACATCTTGCCGATGCGCTCTTTCTTGCCCTTAGTTGCGTTAAGGACCTGAGCGCCCTGCTCTGCCTTGCCGGAGTAGACGCGGATATAGGTCAGCTTGCCGTAGAAGGGGTGGACAGCAACCTTGAATGCGAGAGCGGAGAAAGGCTCTTTCTCGTCAGCCTTGCGCTCTTCGGTGTAGCCGTCGTCTTCCTTGCCGGGCTTGAAGCCCTTCACCGGAGGAATATCGAGAGGCGAAGGCAAGAAATCAACAACGCCGTCAAGCATGGGCTGGACGCCCTTGTTCTTGTAGGCGCTGCCGCAGTAGACGGGATAGATTTCCGAAGCCAAGGTGCGGATACGAATACCTTCCTTGATTTCGTCAACCGTCAGCTCGCCGTTCTCGAGATACTTCTCCATGAGTTCTTCGTTGGCCTCGCCAGCGCACTCCATGGCCTCCATGAAATACTCTTCAGCCTTGTCGGCGAACTCGGCAGGAATCTCCTTCTCTTCAAGGATATTGCCCAATGTGGGGTTGCCCTTGTCGTCCGTCTCAGGGAAGTAAATGGCCTTCTTGTTGAGCACGTCAATAACGCCCTCGAAGTCATTTTCTGCCCCGATGGGGAATGTCATGATGACTGGTGATGCCTGGAGACGGTCCTTGAGGGTCTGGACGGAGAAGTCGAAGTTCGCGCCGAGCTTGTCCATCTTGTTGATGAAGCAGATACGGGGAACGTCGTACTTGTCAGCCTGACGCCACACTGTCTCGGACTGGGGCTCAACGCCCTCTTTGCCGTCAAAAACAGCGACCGCACCGTCGAGGACGCGCAAGGAGCGCTCAACCTCAACCGTGAAATCGACGTGTCCGGGGGTGTCAATAATATTGAACTGGGTCCCCTTCCAGAAGGCAGTAACAGCAGCGGAGGTAATAGTAATGCCGCGCTCTTTTTCCTGCTCCATCCAGTCGGTCGTCGAACCGCCGTCGTGGGTCTCACCAATCTTGTAGTTGATACCCGTGTAGTAAAGAATGCGCTCGGTACAGGTGGTTTTGCCTGCGTCGATATGCGCCATGATGCCGAAATTGCGGACCTTCTTGAGGTCGGTCAAAACATCTTGTGCCACAGTAATACTCTCTCTTTCGCAGGACTACCAGCGGTAGTGAGCAAATGCCTTGTTGGCTTCTGCCATACGGTGGGTATCTTCACGACGCTTGACAGCGGCACCGAGGCCGTTGGCTGCGTCCAAAATTTCGTTCGTGAGGCGCTCTGTCATCGTCTTTTCGCGGCGCTGACGGGAATAGTCAACGAGCCAACGCAAAGCGAGAGTTGTTGCACGAGCGGATTTCACCTCGACGGGAACCTGATAGGTTGCACCGCCAACACGGCGAGAACGCACCTCGAGGGAGGGGCGGATATTATCCATCGCGCGCTTGAGAACGCTCAACGGGTCTTGCTCGGACTTCTCGGCAACACCTTCAAGTGCGCCGTAGACGATACGCTCGGCGACGGACTTCTTGCCGTCAATCAAAACACGATTGACGAGCTGGGTCACCAAAGCGGAGCCGTAGACGGGATCATTAACGAGGGGGCGCTTACGCGCTGGACCTTTACGGGGCATTAGTTCTTCTCCTTCTTTGCGCCATAGCGGGAGCGCGCCTGCTGACGGCCCTTGACACCCTGGGTGTCAAGCGCGCCGCGAACAATCTTGTAGCGCACACCTGGGAGGTCGCGCACACGCCCTCCGCGGACAAGAACAATGGAGTGCTCCTGAAGGTTATGGCCCTCACCTGGGATATACGCCGTGACCTCAATGCCGGAGGACAGACGCACACGAGCCACCTTACGAAGCGCCGAATTAGGCTTCTTCGGGGTTGTCGTGAACACACGGGTACACACTCCACGACGCTGCGGGCTTCCTTTCAAAGCAGCCGTCTTGAGTGTGCTTTTCTTCGAGGACCGGCCCTTGCGAACCAGTTGCTGAATTGTAGGCACTCTTTTCTCCTGAAAATTCTTCCTATATTTTTATGTCTTTGCTTGCCGCGGGTTTGCAACTTCTCCCGCGGAACGCTCACCTGCCGAAACAGGAGGGCGCTGGGAGATTGCCGTGGCAACCTCCCCAAGGTTAGCCGTTTTCGCGCAGATTCGTCAAAGAAAGTAGGCAGTGCCACAAGCTTGGCGAATCACGGCGCAACTCTTGCGCGAAAGCGACCCCTGTCTTGTGTGGTAGGCAGTGTCAGCTCACCGCCTGCCGCACAAGCTCTATTCAGTTTTAGTACGGCCCGTACCCTGTCTTGAAATCAAGCAGGGACGAATAGCCGTCTCCATAGCCGTACCCGTCATCGAAAGGCGTGGTTTCTTCAGTGTTGAAACCGATTGTCTTTTCGAATTCGAGGCGGGCTTCCATTGTCGGCTCGACGCGAACATCGCGCAGCTCTTCCAAACCGGTACCGGCAGGAATGAGCTTGCCGAGAATGACGTTTTCTTTCAAACCGACGAGCGGATCGGACTTGGCGTTCAATGCCGCTTCGGTCAAAACCTTTGTTGTCTCCTGGAAGGACGCGGCAGACAGCCACGAGTCCGTTGCCAAGGACGCCTTTGTGATACCCATGAGCTCGGGGCGACCAGAGGCAGCCTTGCCACCTGCGGCCATTGCTGCACGGTTCTCGTCCTCAAAGAGGGCGACATCGATGAGCTCACCGGGCAAGAGGTTGGTCGTGCCAGCTTCAAGGACCGTAATACGGCGAAGCATCTGGCGGACAATAACCTCGATGTGCTTGTCGTGAATCTCCACGCCCTGCGAACGGTAAACCGCCTGCACCTCGTCAACGATGTGCTGCTGGGCTGCCTTGCGGCCGGAAACACGCAGAACCTTCTTCGGGTCAACGCTACCTTCGACCAACTGGTCGCCAGCGGAGACGTGCCCACCCTCTTCAATACGCAGCTTCGAATGCTTCGAGGCTTGGTAGACCAAATCCTCGCCGCCGTCGTCACGCACAACGATGAGCTTGCGGGTGCGCTCGCCGTCCTCAATCTGGAGAGTACCGGAGGCCTCCGCGATGGGGGCTTCGCCCTTGGGTGTGCGGGCTTCGAAGAGTTCCTGAACACGGGGCAGACCCTGGGTGATATCGTCAGCCGAAGCCGAACCACCAGTGTGGAAGGTACGCATCGTCAGCTGTGTACCAGGCTCGCCAATGGACTGAGCAGCAACAATACCGACGGCCTCGCCGATATCGACCAGCTTGCCAGTCGCCATCGAGCGGCCGTAGCACATCGCACAGGTGCCGACGCGAGAAGCGCAGGTCAAAACCGAGCGCACGGAAACCTCGGTAACACCAGCGTCGATGAGCTTCTCGATTGTTGCATCGCCGAGGTCAGTGCCGGCCTCAACAATCACGTTGCCAGCCTCATCGGTGATGTCCTTGGCGAGAGTGCGCGCATAGACTGCTGTGTCGAGCTGCTCGTCAGGAATAAGCACACCATTCTCGTCAATGCTGGCAATGGGCTTCTTCAAGCCGCGCTTCGTGCCGCAGTCATGCTCGCGGACGATAACGTCCTGTGAAACGTCAACGAGACGGCGGGTCAAATAACCGGAGTCTGCTGTACGCAGAGCCGTATCGGCAAGACCCTTACGAGCACCGTGCGTAGCGATGAAGTATTCGAGAACCGACAGGCCTTCACGGTAGTTCGACTGGATTGGGCGGGGAATAATCGTACCCTTCGGGTCAGCGACCTGCCCACGCATACCACCAATCTGGCGCAACTGCTCCCAGTTACCACGAGCGCCCGAAGCAACCATGCGGTTGACCGTGTTGTTCTCGGCGAAATTCTTCTTCATCTCTTCGGCGATTTCCTCAGTGGTATCGCCCCAGAGCTTGACGAGGCCTTCGCGGCGGTCGTGGTCGAGAATCAGACCCTTGGCGTACTGGTCTTCAATCTTCGCGGCCTTCTTCTCGGCGGCAGCGATAATCTCGCCCTTGTTTTCGGGGACGATAACGTCCGAAACGGCGATAGAAACACCGGAACGCTCAGCCCAGTAGAAACCGGTCTGCTTGAGGGCGTCGAGCGAAACACCGACGGTGACTTTCTCGTAACGCTCAGCAAGCTCGTTGACGATAGAGCCAAGCTTCTTCTTATCGACGACCTCGTTGACATAGGGGAAGCCAGCGGGCAGAGCGTCATTGAAAACGGCACGGCCAAGGGTGGTCTCCAAAATGACGGAGTCGCCCTCTTCGTAGCCCTCAGGCTTTTCCCAATTACGCGGCATCGGCACATC
>JAFYHO010000092.1 GCA_017539125.1 Actinomycetaceae bacterium
ACGAAATGGCTTTTGCGCGTGAAGTCGCAGATAACGCCATCTTCCTTGACAGTGGCGTTATTGTCGAATCTGGCTCGGCAGAGCAAGTCATTGGCAGCCCGCGCGAGGAACGCACGCGCGCATTCCTCCGCCAAAACGCCTAGAAATCAATACCGGTGGTGTCGCCTGCGCCTTGGCGCGAAATATGTCCTTTGACGAAATTGATAACCGTTGTCGGACCGTCCTGACCACACGGACCGTCAACAATCACGTCAAGCACTTTACCGAGCTTCTCGTCAACAACCCACCCCTCCGAAAGAGGCTCATCCTCGCCGGGCAAAATGAGGGTGGAACACAAAAGCGGCTCACCCAAACTCTCAAGAATCGCCTGAACGATTTTATGGTCAGGAATACGCACACCGACAGTCGCCTTTTTCGGGTGCAGGGTCATGCGTGGCACTTCTTTCGTGCCCTTCAGGATGAATGTGTAAGGCCCTGGCGTTAGCGATTTGATAAGGCGGAACTCTGAATTGTCCACGATAACAAGCTGGCCTAATTGGGCGAAGTTGTGGCATAGGAGGGTGAAATGGTGGGTAGCCCCCACCTGACGAATACGACGAATCCGCTCAAGACCGTCCTTATTGGCCATAGAACAGACAACCGCATAGCCCGAATCAGTCGGGATAGCTCCGACTTCTCCTGCGCGCAGGCGGCTCGCCACTTTCTCTACAAGACGCTCTTGCGGATTAACCGGGTGAATCTCAACGAAATGTGCCATTTTCCCTCTCTTTCGTAACTGTACTTATTTTATCCCCATTAGAACGTCGTTGCGAGGAAAGAGCCGGAGCAATTGACGCGGCAACCTCAGCACTCGAGATCGCTTCGTCGCTGCGCTCCTCGCGACGACGGGAAGTGGTTGACTACTCCTCGCGACGACGGGAAGCGGCTACCCCACCTGATGGAGGCAGCGCACTGGGGCACCTGCCCCTGCGTAACGGAAAGGCTCAAGCTCTCTATCCCATGCAGACCCCAGGGCAACATCAAGAAGGAAAGACAATTTCTGCATATCGCTACCGGCTTCTTCTATAGCTGCCCGTATACGATTTTCCGGAACAACGATATTGCCTAACAGGTCTGTTTGTGCGTAAAAAATACCGAGACTTGGGGTTGAAAGATAACGTCCACCGTCAGAAATAGCTGTCGGTTCTTCGGTGATTTCAAAACGGAGATCGTCCCAACCGCGCAATGCGCTGGCGAGTTTCGCGGCAACACCTACCTCGCCTACATAGCTCAACTCGCCTCGCCTAAAACGAGGATCGATAGGTTGTTCCGTCCAATCAAAATGCGCTTCGTAACCAAGGACAGCCGAAACCGCCCATTCAACATGCTGTTGAACGGCCGGCAAAACCGAATGTATAAATATAACACCGAGGCTGGTGTGTTTATTTTCCATTTCAACCTCCTGATTGGTGGCTTTCCCCTTGCTACCAAATTCAGGAAGTACTTTTATTTTGCCAAGAATCCCCCCGCTACGTCAAGTTTCGTGACTTCTGGGGAATGCCGTGTCAAAACTATAGCGTCATATTTCGAATGGCACGCATGGCTTCTTTTCTCACCTCTTTATCAAGACGGTCAATATACAGGTGGCCGTCAAGATGGTCGCATTCGTGTTGAAGCGCGCGCCCAAGCAAACCCTCGCCCTCAATTATTTTTGTCTTGCCATCGAGGTCAATCCCCTCAACTTTGGCGTACATGGCACGTTTTGTCGGGAACCACAAGTCGGGGACGGACAGGCAGCCCTCGCCGTCGTCTTGGAACTCGTTATCCGATAAAGCGACAATATGGGGATTGAGAATATAGTCAATATAGCCGTCGATATTCAAAGAGAAAGCCCTCAGAGACACGCCAATCTGGTTGGCAGCCAAACCCGCACGGCCCTCCATATCAACATTTTCCAGCAGGTCTTCAACGAGCTGTTTCACGCCGGGAGTAATTTCGGTGATTTCAGCGCAAGGAGTGCGCAAAACAGGATCACCCACGATACGAATCGGGCGGAACGTCATGTATGCCTCCTCAAGTTCACTGCGAAGAAAGAAGAAAGGTCGCGCCCTTAGCACGACCCTCAGAGAGCTCCCCCAGTTGGACTCGAACCAACAACCCTTCGATTAACAGTCGAATGCTCTGCCAATTGAGCTATGGGGGAATACAACGAATAGAACTCTAGCAAGTTATAGGCGCAAAAGTAGCCGTCATACCCTGTAAGTTCCGTCTCTTTATACCTCAGCTTCCTGCGCGGACTA
>JAFYHO010000093.1 GCA_017539125.1 Actinomycetaceae bacterium
CTTGAATTTCACGTTACAGGAACAGCGCAGGACCCGTTCCTCCATGAACATCTGGATTTTGTATTGGTCCCGCTGCTCGACCATCTCACCCTTTGTGTTGACCAGCTGCAGGAAGGGCAGGCCGTTCTCGCGGCCCACGCGGGCGTCGTCCTCGCCGAAGGCCGGGGCCTGGTGGACGATGCCGGTGCCGTCGGTCATGGTGACGTAGCCGTCGCACACCACCATCCAAGCGTTTTCGGCGTTTGCCATGCCCTGGATGACGTCCTTCTGGAAGTCGAACAGCGGCTCGTAGCGCAGGCCCTTGAGCTCGCTGCCGGGGAAGGTGGTCTTGTTTTCGATCACGGCGTCCTCGCCCAGGATGGCGGGGATGAGCGCCTCGCCCATGATGATGGTGCGGCCGTCGCAGTCAAAGCGGGCGTAGGTGGCGTCGGGATTCACGCACAGCGCCACGTTGCTGGGCAGCGTCCAGGGCGTGGTCGTCCAGGCGTAGAGCCAGGTGTTCTCCTCGTCCTTCACCCTGAAGCGCACCACGGCCGAGCGCTCCTTGACCAGCTTGTAGCCCTGGCTCACCTCGTGGCTGGACAGCGCGGTGCCGCAGCGCGGGCAGTAGGGTACCACCTTGTGGCCCTTGTAGAGCAGGCCCTTGTCGAAGATGGTCTTCAGCGCCCACCATTCGGACTCGATATAGTTGTTTTCATAGGTGATATAGGGGTTCTCCATATCGGCCCAGAAGCCCACGCGTTCGGACATATCCTCCCACAGGCCCTTGTATTTCCACACGGATTCCTTGCATTTTTTGATAAACGGCTCTATGCCGTAGGCCTCGATCTGCTCCTTGCCGTCGAGCCCCAGCAGCTTTTCGACCTCCAGCTCGACCGGCAGGCCGTGCGTGTCCCAGCCGGCCTTGCGGGTGACGGATTTGCCCTTCATCGTCTGGAAGCGCGGGATCAGGTCCTTGATGGCGCGCGTCTCGATATGGCCGATGTGGGGCTTGCCGTTGGCCGTGGGCGGGCCGTCGTAGAACGTGAACACGTCGCTGCCTCTGCGCAGGTCGATGGTTTTCCTGAAGACGTCGTTCTTTTTCCAGAACGCCAGCGTTTCCGCCTCGCGGCTCAGGAAATCCAGAGTCGTTGGAACCTTCTCGAACATGTTTTCTCCTCCTCTGCATGAAAAAAGCCCCGTCCACACATGGGACGAGTCTTCGCGGTACCACCCAGTTTGACGCCCGCGCAGCGCGGACGCCCTCTTGCTTCGCTGTAACGGGCGAACCCGACGTCTGGCTTACTTGCTCGCGTTCAGCCGGCCGCTCCGCGGTGATTCCCCTGCGCGCATCCGGCCGGACTTTCACCTTCCTCCGGCTCTCTTTGTGGCTTAAGCGCGGGCGCTCCGCATCATAGCGTTTCCTATACCTGTATATTATATCCCGCCCCCGCCCGTTCGTCAACACGGAAAAAAACGCAGGGCGGCGGTTTATAGAAACTTTACAATGAAAACGATTGACAAACGCCTGTGGGACGGTTATAATGTCTTTTGTTGATTGCGCAAGCGGCACGATGCGCATGATGCCGAATGGTGTAACGGTAACACTAACGACTCTGACTCGTTCATTCTAGGTTCGAATCCTAGTTCGGCAGCCACATGCCTCCATAGTCAAGAGGCCTAAGACGTCGCCCTCTCACGGCGAAAACTCCGGTTCGAATCCGGATGGAGGTGCCAATAAAGGAAACATCCGCACAGGCGGGTGTTTTCTTTTTGTCTGTATCTACTATATTGTTGCGCATTGGTTCTGCGTGCCACCCTTCTCATCCGGCGGCCTGTTCGTCGCTCTGAGTGATTTACGCAAAAGACCGCGCACAAAACGCCGTCAGACAAGGTAATCGTCGATCTGTGAAACCGCTGCCGGCAGCTTCGTCTGCTCTGCTTTGGCGTACACGCGCAGCGTCATTGTCGGGTCGGCGTGTCCCAGCAGCGTTTGGGTTGACTTGACATCAACACCGCTTGCTATTGCCATCGTGGCAAATGTCGTGCGGAAATTGATAGCGGTCGCCCCATAGAGTTCTATGTGCGATGACAGCGATTCCCAGAGTTTTTGATACTTATACAGAGACAACGGTTTGCCATCCTCACCGCAAATGATGTACCCTCGATCCTGCCTCACCGCGAACAAAATTGTGTGTAACTGCTGATTCATAGGAAATCTCCGTCTGCTGCTCGCAGTCTTTGTGTCCTTCAGGATCGGCTTTCCGTTGGTATAGATTAGCGCATCATTGATGGAAATATAGTCACCTGAAAAATCGACGTCTTCCCATTTCAGCCCCAGCACTTCCTCACGCCGCAAAGACGTATTAGCAAGCAGAGCCAATAAACAGCGTTCGCGCTTGTCTTGAAGGTTCGGAAGCTCTCTCTTAATGGTAGCCGCCTGCTCTCTCGTCAGAGGCATTGTCCCTTTGCCGGATATGGCAGGAATGATAATACGTTTATCCTTGGCAACATTCCGGGCGACAATACCATCATTGACGGCAGAATCCAGCACCATTCGAAGAAACGCCAGGTCATCTTTGACCGTTTTCTTTTTGTGTTTTTCGGAACGCAGAGTAATAAATCGCTGGACATCGCCTGCCTGTATGTCTTCAATAGACATTTTGCCGAAATACTCTGAAATGACAGTTTGCTTTGCGTCATAAAACGATGCTGTTGTCTTTGCGATTCCCCTCGATTTAAACGTCTTACGCCAATAAAGGATATAGTCGTTCATTCCTGTCTTTATCGCTGGCTTATCCTGTGTCTCAGACGCAGGCTTTTCAAAAATGCCAGGCATAAACTCAGCAATACGCCCGGATTGTATCATGGCCTTGACAGCAGCGTCAGCTAATGTCAGTTCTCTGGTTGACGCCAACTGTTTAATGATCGGCTGTTGGTTATCATCATAGCCAACTACTACTCTTAATCTGTGTTGCTTTGCCATTTCGCTATCCTCCTGTTGTCAGAAGGAATTATATCGAGAAGACAAGCTTATTGTGCCATCAGTGTGTAGCTGTCAAGGAACGAACCCCAAATCAGACTCCATGAAAGAAGCCTGTGAGATTAGTATATCACAAACCAGTTTATTTGACCAGACCTATATCCGTATTGAAGGGGATATTACCATTGATTTTTGGATAATTAAGAGCATCTTTCAGTCAGCGCCCTACATCTTTCGGCTAATAATCTACAACTTTTGGGTAAGGTGGATGCGGATGGCAAGCATCGCCTTACCCATTCTCTTTTTCCCCAAGGCAAAGGCGCTTATAATTGCCTCGTCCGCGTC
>JAFYHO010000094.1 GCA_017539125.1 Actinomycetaceae bacterium
GTAACATCGGAGGAGGGCTGCGGACGTGAGAACGACAAAGCCGATAAGCACGATCAGCTTTAATACTCCCGAATACCTCAAATGCAAGCTGCAAGAATTGCAAGAGGCGGGGCGTATTTCATTCTGGGCGTATATCGTGCATCAGCCGGAGGACGACGAAGGAGGCAAGAAGGAACACGCGCATGTATACGTTGAGCCTTCAAAGATGCTCCAGACGGACGACCTAAAGCAGGCACTTTCAGAATTTGACCCAACGAGACCAGACAAGCCGTTAGGTTGCTTGACATGGCGTTCAAGCAAGTTTGCAGACTGGTACTTGTACGCACTACATGATCGCGGGTATCTTGCATCTAAGCAGCAGTCCAGACGTTTCCATTACAGCGCGTCGCAGGTCATTTCGTCGGATCCTGACGATCTGACGTACAAGGCGCGCACGATCGACATGTTAAGCGTTTCACCGTATGCGGCAATGATGGACGCACAGCAGCAGGGTCTAACGTGGGAGGACTTCTTCCGGCGTGGCGCTGTGCCAATTACGCAGCTGAAACAATGGCGTGATGCATGGTTCACACTTCTGCAAGGCTTTACTGATCGCGCAGGGCGTGAAGGTCACCCGTGCGACGTGGTCGACCAGAGCGCCGGACAGCGCCCCGCGCTTGACGCGCGCGCTCCGGCGCTCGTCGACCGAGTCACGGGGGAATATCTGGGAACGGAAGACGATTTCCATAGCATTGAGTAAGAAAGGAGGTTACATGCTGTATAAAATCTATGGGGCGGGCTTTGAGCGCTCGTTCTCTGCGCCTGATAATGCGCACGCGGTCGCGCTTGCGGTTCGCCTCGCGTTCAAATACAGGCTCTATTCGTGGCTGCTCGTTGGCGGTGACGGTCAGGTGATTGCGGATCACTGGGGCGCTCCCGACGGTTGCGAGTGATTCGCGCCACATGGCAAGCCCTTCCCTGTCTCCGCTATCAATACGCCTACGACGAACCGGAGAGAGGAAGACGACGACGCTTGACACGCAGCAGGGATGCTCTACGCGACCGATACAAGGGGTCACCTTCCCCAGTGCCGCGGATGGGAGAGACGACACAAGGAGACCTCCGACGCGGTTTCACTGGGACGTTGTAGGGGCTTACCCTGCTGCGCAGCAGCACGCGCAGACTTTGAGACGAACGACAGACGCCCCGACGGGCGCCACATGCGGCTATACACTAATAGCCGCAAAAAAAGGCGCGGTTTTGTCAGACAAAATTGCATTGAGGGTTGACAAGAGCGCCTTTTTTTTGGTATAATGGAAGTCCAGACACACGAAGTGTCCGACAAAAAACAATGTGGAGGTTGTCACAATGGCAATGTATCAAGGCGATAAAGTCACGCGCGTTACGCTGCGCTTGACGGAAAAACAGTTCGCGTTCGTGAAAAAGAATGCGGACATTATGGGCGTTTCACCATCGGAATTTCTGCGCATGGTTGTCAATATGACCATGATGCAGACGGAGCGGTTTGCTACGAAGTTAGGGGAGGCGGAAAACAAAATCGCGGCAGCTGCTGCGGCTGTAACATCGGAGGAGGGCTGCGGACGTGAGAACGACAAAGCCGATAAGCACGATCAGCTTTAATACTCCCGAATACCTCAAATGCAAGCTGCAAGAATTGCAAGAGGCGGGGCGTATTTCATTCTGGGCGTATATCGTGCA
>JAFYHO010000095.1 GCA_017539125.1 Actinomycetaceae bacterium
CGGACGATAAACGTTCCAGGTGTAGCGTCAAGCTCAAGGAAACGAAAATGCATTGTGCCGGTGATGTGCTGGAGCGGTTCGCGCTGGCAACGGCGCTGGACGGACTGCATAAACTCGCTAAGGAGTTCTTCACTTGGGGTGCTGCTACTTTCCAGCCCAACATGTTGGGCAAGCAAACGTGCATCTATTTCAGCAGATTCGATACCTGCTGCACTCAGACGTTCGACTGCGCGAGCGATTGCTTCCTCGTAGCGCACAATTAGCCCTCTGGCACTATTCCTCGGACGCCGCCAAACGCTCAGCTTCGTCCATTTGCCGTGCCGAATCGATAAGCGGCTCAAGCGCGCCATTCAAAACCTCGTCAAGGTTATATGCCTTGTAGCCTGTGCGATGGTCAGAGACGCGGTTTTCTGGGAAGTTGTAGGTGCGGATACGCTCGGAGCGGTCAACCGTGCGTACTTGGGAGCGTCGCAGTGCGGCATTTTCCTCGGCAAGCTGGTCGAGTTGCATTTGACGCAGGCGGGCGCGCAGGACGCGCATAGCGGCTTCGCGGTTTTGAATCTGGGATTTTTCGTCTTGCATGGAGACAACGAGGCCTGTCGGCAAGTGTGTGATACGGACGGCAGAATCAGTGGTGTTCACCGACTGCCCGCCCGGACCCGAGGAGCGGAAAACGTCAATACGCAGGTCGTTGTCGTTAATCTCGACTTCACCTGGGTCGTCAACCTCGGCGAAAACGAGCACGCCTGCGGCAGAGGTGTGGATACGACCTTGAGATTCGGTGACGGGAATGCGCTGGACGCGGTGAACGCCTGCCTCGTATTTGAGATGCGCCCATACGCCATCGGCTGGGTCCTCCGGAGTGTTCTTCAGGCGGACGGCAAGCTGGACTTCCTTGTATCCACCCAGGTCGGTTTCGGCAGAAGAAAGAATCTGGCACGCCCAGCCTTTGCTCTCGGCATAGCGCTGGTACATGCGCAAAAGGTCGCCGGCAAAGAGAGCACTTTCTTCTCCGCCCGCACCCGCTTTGATTTCGACAATCGCATCTCGCGCATCGTCTGGGTCGCGTGGAATAAGGACGTTTTTGAGTTCTTCTTGGGCTTCTTCAAAGGCTTTTTCTGCCTCGGCAAGCTCGTCGCGGAAAAGCTCGGCGTCCTCTCCCCCGGCCGAGACAATGTCGCGCATTTCGGCTGCGTCATCACGGAGAGTTTTGTAGCGCTCATAGACTTTGACGACGCGCCCAAGCTCGGCGTAGCGACGTCCGAGAGATTTGAGTTTTTCTGGACGCGAGAGGACTTCGGGGCTCGCCATTTGCTGTTCGATATCGAGGTATTCGTCGCGCATGGCCTCGGCCAGCTGCTCCTGATTGCTGCTCATAATTCTCCTGCACTACACATTTTATCGGTCGGGGTGCGGCGCATATGCCGCTGAGCGTATGACAAAGCGCCGACACACTGTGCCGGCGCTTGCAGAAAAAAGCTACTTCTCGCGCTTGCCGTAACGAGCTTCGAAACGGGCGACGCGGCCGCCAGTATCCAGAATCTTCTGCTTGCCTGTGTAGAAGGGATGGCAGGCATTGCACACATCGAGACGCAATGCGTCACCTTCATAGGTGGAGCGAGTCTCGAACTCGTTGCCACAGGTGCAGCTGACGGAAATCGTGTGGTATTCAGGGTGAATGCCCTGTTTCATGATTGTCTCCTTGGGATCGTGAGTGTCTCTGGGTCCGATATCTGCTGGGCTTCTACCGGTGAACCAGAAACCGATTGATGACACGTCATTATTGCACGACTGGGACGTCTATCGCAGGCAAGAGCGGGCAAACGTGCTCACATTCACCCCACGCCCCTGTCACGAGGACTCTTTTCCTGTCGTTGCGAGGAGCGCCAAAGGCGCGACGAAGCAATCAATAGTCCGTTACTGCCCGCTTCGCAAAGCAAGCAATCATCTCTGTATAGATCGCCGCGGTCGCGCGGAACGCGCTCCCTCGCGACGACGGTTAGTCGCGGAAGTAGCGCACGGCAGACTCGAACATGTGAATATCGAAGTTGCCGGGGACGTTCTTGTACAGCCCTAAGCCGATACGCTCCGAGTGGCCCATCTTGCCAAGCACGCGTCCATCGGGCGAGGTAATGCCCTCGATTGCGTAGAGCGAACCATTCGGGTTGAAGCGAATATCGCCCGTGGCGTTGCCGTCCATATCCACATATTGCGTGGCAATTTGCCCGCCGAACGCCAAGGCTTGAATCTCCGCCTCGCTCGCCACAAAGCGCCCCTCGCCGTGAGAAATCGGAACGGAATAGACCTCGCCCGGCTTCACGCCGGCCAGCCACGGGGACTTATTTGAGGCAATTCGCGTGCGCACAATCTTCGATTGGTGGCGCGAAATCGTATTGAAAGTGAGCGTCGGCGAATCGTCACGCGGGGTGACAATTTTTCCGTACGGGACAAGACCGAGCTTGACGAGGGCCTGGAAGCCGTTACAAATACCAGCCATAAGCCCGCCGCGCACATCCAACAAATCTGCCACACCAGCGGCAATTGCTTCATTACGGAAGAATGCGGTGATGAACTTACCTGAGCCGTCGGGCTCGTCGCCACCCGAGAAACCGCCAGGAATAAAGATCGCTTGAGCGGGCTTGATACGCTCGGCAAACTCGCTCACGGACTGAGAGATATCCTCGGCGCTGCGGTTGCGGACGATGAAAATATCGGCTTCTCCCCCAGCTGCTTCAATCGCCTTAGCGGTGTCGTATTCGCAATTTGTACCTGGGAAAACGGCGACGAGGAAGCGCGGGCGGGCTGTTGTGACGGCGGGGGTGCTCCAGCTGTTGGCTTCATATGTGAAATTCTCTATCGCGTATGGGGAACTAGAGATCGCTTCGGTCGTTTCACTCCCTCGCGACGACGGTGCACTGTCGCCAACAATATTGCAACGGTAGACGCTTTCCAGCTTGCCCTAGTATTCGGCGGACAAATCAGCCATGACAAGGCGCGTGCCGTCGCGAGTAATTTCAGGCTGGGCGCTCACTTCGCCAAGCAGGCGGGCACCTGCCGGAACTTCCACGCCGTCGGCAAGTTCAAGGACGAATGCTCCATAGGAGTAGCCGAACAACTCGGCGTTCTTCCAGCCCTCGGTGTAAGAGAAACCATAGCCGTTGCCAAGGCACATCTTGAACACAGCCTCAGCAATACCACCAATGCCAGGCGTATACGCGGCGCGCACTGCCCCGCTTGCCATAAACTCGCCGACCTGCGCAAAGACTGCTTTGAGAGAGGCAGGATTCGGCAAGCCTGTTGTCTCGTATTCTGGGGCAAGGACGACCACGCGCGAGCCAGCCTGCTTGAACTCAGGCGAAATAACGCGCTCGGTAGTAGACGTCGTGACAGCGAAAGAAATGAGAGTTGGCGGCACATCCAAATCTCCGAAAGAGCCACTCATGGAATCTTTACCGCCGATAGCTCCCACGCCCAAGTCCATTTGTGCCTTGAAACCGCCAAGGACGGCAGCGAAAGGCTTGCCCCAGCGGGCGGGGTCCGTGCCGAGCTTCTCGAAGTATTCTTGGAAGCTCAAATAAGTGGCTTCACCGTAGCCGCCGCTTGCCACGAGTTTCGCCATAGATTCCACAACAGCAAGATAAGCGCCGTGATAGGGCGACTGCTCGGAAATGAACGGGTTGTAACCCCAGGACATAAGTGAACAGGTGTCGGTGTCTCCTTGCTCAAGCGAAACCTTATGAGCCATAGCTTGAATAGGCGTGAGCTGCTGGCTGCCACCAAAAGGCATAAGGACCGTACCCGCACCGATGCTCGAATCGAAGCGCTCAGAAAGGCCTCGCTTGGAACAGACATTGAGGTCGGCAACAAGCGCCCGATAGCCCTCGGCAAAATCTGCGGGAGGTGTAGGAGGCGTATAGGCAGCTGGTGCCGGGGTGACCATCGTATGCTTCGGCGCGCCATTTGTATCAAGGAATTCGCGGGAAATATCAACAATCCGCGTACCCCGCCAGTCCATGACCAGGCGCGGCTCTGCCGTCACGCGAGCTACCTCGACCGCACTCAAGTTTTCCGTATCGGCAAGCTCGATGAAACGCGCCGCATCGCCAGCTTCAACCACCACAGCCATGCGCTCTTGGGACTCGGAAATGGCGAGCTCTGTACCGTCCAAGCCCTCATATTTCTTCGGAACATTGTCGAGATTAATGTGCAGGCCGTCGGCAAGCTCGCCGATAGCGACGCTCACGCCGCCAGCGCCAAAATCATTACAACGCTTGATAAGGCGTGAAGCCTCGGGGTTACGGAAAAGGCGCTGGAGTTTGCGTTCCTCAGGTGCGTTGCCCTTTTGGACTTCCGCTCCGCATTCCTCGACCGACTTCTCATCATGAGCCTTGGAGGAACCTGTCGCGCCGCCGATACCATCGCGGCCTGTCGCTCCACCCAACAGGATGATGACATCGCCTGCTTCGGGGCGCTCGCGCCGCACATTCTCCTGGGGAGCCGCAGCGATAACCGCGCCGACTTCCATATGCTTGGCGGCATAGCCGGGGTGATAGATTTCGTCTACAATGCCTGTCGCTAAGCCGATTTGGTTGCCATAGGAGGAGTAGCCGTGAGCAGCTTCGGTGACGATTGTGCGCTGGGAGAGTTTGCCAGGTAATGTTTGGTCTGCTGGGGTGAGTGGGTCGGCAGCGCCCGTCAGACGCATGGCACCATAAACATAGGAGCGCCCTGAGAGTGGGTCGCGGATTGCCCCACCAACACAGGTTGCCGCGCCACCAAAGGGCTCGATTTCCGTGGGGTGGTTGTGGGTTTCGTTCTTGAAAAGCAACAGCCACGGCTCGGTTTCGCCGTTCACATTAACGTCAATTTTGACGGTACACGCGTTAATTTCTTCAGATTCGTCAAGCCCGTCAAGCTGGCCATTCGCGCGTAGATGTTTGACGGCGATAGTGGCGATATCCATGAGAGAGACGGGCTTAGTGCGACCGAGTGCTTCGCGTGTGGCAATGTAGTCGGCATAGGCACTCTCAAGAAGGGGGTCTGCAAAGGTAACATCGTCAATCTCGGTCATAAAGGTCGTATGACGGCAGTGATCAGACCAGTACGTGTCGATAACGCGAATTTCGGTGAGAGTGGGCTCGCGACCCTCGCTGCGGAAGTAGTCACGCAGATAGAGCAGGTCTGCCTCATCCATTGCCAGACCATATTCGGCAATAAAAGCCCCCGCTTCACTATCCTCAAGCTCGCAGAAACCGTCAACGCTCGCCACATCGGCTGGCTCATCATAGACATCTTCCAGAGTTTCTGGCTTCTCAAGCGAGGCTTCGCGGGCCTCGACGGGATTGATAATGTAGTTCTTGATTGCCGCGATATCGCTGGCCCCCAGCTCGCCGTCCAGTACATAAACCCGCGCAGAGCGCACAGCAGGGCGCTCACCTTGGCTCATAATTTGAATACATTGGGCAGCAGAATCGGCACGCTGGTCGAATTGCCCGGGCAGATACTCGACCGCAAAGACATGCCCGCCTCGCCCGTCAAGCTCTGCGGTGGCGGTATCTACTTGGGGCTCGGAGAAAACAGTTGCAACGGCTTGCGTAAAAAGGCCTTCGTCTGCCAACTCGACATCGTATCGGTTGACCACGCGCACCCCGCGTAGCGCCGAAATACCGAGCACGTCCCGTATATCGTCTGCCAAAAAATGCGCCTCATGTGCGAACTCTGGCTTTTTCTCAACGAATACGCGGTAAACCTTTTTCTGCATCACTGCCCTCCTCATCCGGCTGCTCTCAGTCTACTGTGCAGGGCAGATTCTTTTGACTAATCCTCGCCCGTGAAAGGCAATAAATCGTGCGAAGCCGACCACACACACAATGGACGTGCCCGTCATATCACCCCTTCACTATGAGACTCTTGCCAATTACTCAGACCACGCCACAAATCTCCGTTATCGGCTTAAACTGACACAGACACATAAAGGAGTAACCATGGAAAGCATCGAAGTGCGCCTGCCTATTCGTCTCGGTCAGTTTCTCAAACTTGCTGGCTTAGCGGAAACTGGAGCCCACGCCCGCGAACTTATCGAGTTCGGCGAAGTCAGCGTCAACGGTGAATGCGAAAAACGACGGGGGCGTCAACTGGCCGATGGCGATATCGTCAGCCTCGAAAGCGAGGACGGGACACTCGCTATTCGCGTCACGTCAGCAGACGCCGAAAACTAGGCTCTCCAGTCACGCCCAAGTAGGCGCGTCACGTCAGCGAAGAAATCCGCCGAAGGACTCACATAGTATTCGGGAGCAACCTCCACAACAGCCTCTTTGCCGTTCCTCATCACGTGCATATGGACGGGAGCGTTACCGGGATAGCGTTGAAGCAGCTGCGCGAGTCTGTCCATATAATCAGGCGTACACACCTGTTCTGCCAGACGCAAAGCAACAGGCGCATCATCACCCATTGATGTCGGCAATTCCTCTAAGGCTTGAGCACCCAAATCGAGTGTGCCATCGCGGTCACGAATGCGTGCATGAAGAATGACAATCTGTCCCTCTCGCACAAGCCCCATATGTTTCTCGTATGTTTTGGGGAAAATGGGCACTTCAATCGACCCCGTCAAATCTTCCAAAATAATCGACGCCCACGGGCGGCCGTCTTTCTTCGACACTCGTATTCTCACCGAAGAAATCATGCCTGCGAGGGTTACTTGTGCCCCGCTGCGTATCCGTTCTTCTTCAATAAGGGAAACAATAGAGGTATCTGCTTGACGGGCAAGCGCATTCCCCAGGTGAGAAAGCGGGTGGTCGGAAACGTACAGCCCGAGCACTTCTTTTTCGTTTTCCAATTTTGCTTTCTTATCCCACTCTGGAATATCAGGAACAACCAGTTCAACTCCGATACCAGCAGATTCACCCAAAGAACCAAAGAGGTCGAATTGCCCCGCTGCTTCTTTTTCTTTCAAGACGCGCGCAACAGCAACAGCTTCTTCGGCGCACGCAAGTAGAGCACGCCGCGTATGCCCAAGAGAATCAAAGGCCCCTGCCTTAATCAACGCCTCAATCGTCTTTTTATTACAAACGGCATAAGGGACTTTGTCGAGAAAATCCTGGAAGGAGGTGTAGGCACCTTTTTCTTCACGCGCAGCAATAATATCGGCGGCAACACCTTCACCAACACCGTTGATACCTGTCAAACCGAAACGGATATCGTCACCGACAGGGGCAAAATTCGCCAAGGATGTGTTGACATCAGGAACAAAAACGTCAATATCCATACGCCGGCACTCCGCCAAATACAAGGCGAGCTTATCGCGCTTATTCTTATTTGAAGTCAAAAGCGCAGCCATGAACTCGACAGGATAATTCGCCTTGAGGTAGGCAGTCCAGAAAGAAATCACGCCGTAGCAGGCAGAGTGAGACTTGTTAAAAGCGTACTGGGCGAAGGGAACGAGGATTTCCCACAACGTATCAATGCATTCCTTGGAATACCCATTATCGAGCATTCCTTGCGAGAAAGATTCAAACTGCTCATTGAGCACGTCAATCTTTTTCTTACCCATTGCCTTACGCAGTGTATCTGCCTGTCCCATAGTGAAACCGGCGCAAATACGGGCAATCTGCATGACCTGCTCTTGGTAGACAATAAGGCCATAGGTCGGGTCGAGAACCTCTTTGAGCGGCTCAGCCAACTCAGGGTGAATAGGCGTAATCTTCTGCTGCCCATTCTTTCGCAAGGCATAATTCGTATGCGACTCCATTCCCATAGGCCCTGGGCGATAGAGCGCAGAAACAGCCGAAATATCTTCGAACTCTGTCGGCTTCATCTGCTTGAGAAGAGTTCGCATTCCAGAACTATCAAGCTGGAAAACGCCAAGAGTTTCTGCTCGTTGCATGAGCTCAAATGTTGCTTTATCCTCCAAACCAACATCTTCAATCACGACGGGTTCTTTGCCGTTAGTGACGATATTGTCAAGAGCGTCATCAATGACGGTCAAGTTAGACAGGCCTAGGAAGTCCATCTTGAGCAGACCTAATTCCTCGCACAAAGGATAAGGGAATTGGGTAACGATTGCGTCTTTTTCTTTTTTGACGGGAATGACGTCCGTCAGTGGAACAGAGGACATCAGCACAGCACAAGCATGGACACCGGCCTGTCGCGTCAACCCCTCAAGACCTTTTGCCAAGTTGTAAATCGTCTCGTATTCCTCGTTAGACTTAACCAATTCGCGGAACTCCCCCGCCTCCTGATAACGGTCAGATTCCGTATCAAAAATCTCAGCTAGAGGAATATCTTTCCCCTGGTTGGAGGGCGGCAAGGCTTTAGTGATCTGCTCCCCTATTGCGTATTCATGCCCCAGAACACGCGCTGCGTCTTTGAGGGCATTCTTTGTTTTAATCGTCCCGAACGTGACAACTTGAGCGACATGGTCACGTCCATATTTCCCTTCGACATACTTCATAACCTCATCGCGTCTGCGCTCATCAAAATCAACGTCAATATCAGGCATGGAGACGCGGTCAGGATTGAGGAAACGCTCGAAGAGCAAGCCGTGCTCAATAGGATCGAGCTCGGTAATTTGCAGAGCGTAAGCGACCATGGAACCGGCTCCCGAACCGCGCCCTGGACCAACACGAATCCCGTTGCGCTTTGCCCACAAAATATAGTCAGAAACAACAAGGAAGTAGGCGGGGAACCCCATTTTGACGATAACACCCACCTCGTAGTCTGCGCGTTCTCGGACCTCGCGAGGAATAGTGTCCCCGTAACGGAAATGGAGCCCTTTCTCAACTTCCTTAATAAACCAGCTTTCTGTCGTCTCCCATGTCGGCGGCTCAAGCACAGGCATATAGTTACCCGGCGTAAAATCAACCTCACAACGCTCAGCGATAAGAAGGGTATTCTCACACGCTCCCTCAATATCGCCAAAGAGGTCATACATTTCTTCAGTCGATCGTAAATAATAGCCCTCACCGTCGAAGGTGAAACGATCGGGATCAGTAAGCTTCGAGCCAGAGTTGATACACAGCATTGCGTCTTGAATAGGAGCATCGTCTTTGTGGACGTAGTGCGAATCGTTGGTGGCAATAATGGGAGCACCGATTTTGCGCGCTAACTCGAGCAGCTCGCTGCGCACCTTACGCTCAATCGCGTTATTGTGATCCATGATTTCGACAAAGTAATTCTCCTTGCCGAATAAATCCTGCATACGCCCAGCAGCAGCGTAGGCTTCCTCAAATTGTCCCAGACGCAAGCGGGTCTGCACCTCTCCTGAGGGACAGCCAGCCGTCGCTATAAGACCCTCGTGGTATTCCTCAAGAAGTTCCATATCCATGCGTGGCCATTTGCCAAATTGCCCCTCCAAAGAGGCACGCGAATCGAGTTTCAACAAATTGTGCAGACCCGTATTGTTGTACGACAACAAGGTCAAATGTGTGTACGACCCGCGCGCAGAAACATCGTCCGCCTTTTGCTCTTCTTCTCCCCACAGCACTCTATCTTGGGAAAAACGCGAGGTTCCCGGAGTCATATAGGCTTCAACACCGATAATTGGCTTGATTCCCTCAGCTTTCGCGGCCTTATAGAACTCGTACGCCCCGTAGCAATACCCATGATCCGTCAAGGCGACAGCGCTCTGACCTTGACGTTTAGCTTCCTTGACAATATCTTTGAGCTTCGCTGCCCCGTCAAGCATGGAATATTCACTGTGAACATGAAGGTGTACAAAATCTTTAGCCATGAGCTCAGTCTAGTGGTGCCACAGTATTGATTAGAGGAAAACACATCGTAGGCGATTTTTATCATTATTCTCTTCCGTCGTTGCGAGGGAGCACACGACGACGAACGGAGAGTCCGAAAGTTTACTTTCGAGACCGGAGTGAGGAAGTTGCCGTAAGCGGCGAAGCCGCGAACAGCGACCGAAGCAATCAATACCAACCCAATTGCTTGCTCTGCAACTCAGCAATAATGGACTATAGATCGCCACGTATTCGGCTTCGCCTCTTACGATTTCCTCGCTACAGCTACACGAAAGTAAACTTTCGTGCGCCTTCCGCTCGTCATCGTCGGCGCAAGGCGTCCTCCTCGCGACGACGGATTTACGCTACCGAAACACGCCGTCTCGCAACTGCTCGAGACTCTCGGTTAAGTCAGGAGGATAGGGCGCTTCCACCTCGATATGCTCCCCCGTGCGCGGATGAGCAAAAGCAAGACGGTAGGCGTGTAGCCACTGATGTTCAAGTTGAAGTTTGGCAGAAAGAGTAGGGTCTGCCCCATAAATCTGGTCGCCCACACACGGATGCCCAATAGCAGCCATGTGGACGCGAATTTGATGAGTACGCCCAGTCTCGAGGTGTACCTCCAGCAAAGTGCCCCCTGCCATTGCCTCAAGCGTTTCATAGTGGGTGATGGCTTGACGTCCATCCTCACGCACAGCCATTTTCCACTTCTTGGTTTGAGCGCGTCCAATCGGTGCGTCAATAGTGCCTGCGAGAGGATCAGGGTGTCCTTGGACAAGAGCGTGGTAGACCTTGGTGACTTCACGATCACGAAATGCTTGTTTCAACACGGAATAGGCGAGGTCACTTTTCGCGACAACCATGCATCCTGACGTTCCCACATCGAGACGGTGAACGATACCTGTGCGCTCTTGAGGTCCAAGACCAGTCAGAGATACTCCCATATCTGCGAGAGTTCCGATAACATCAGGTCCCTCAAAATTGAGGGAGGGGTGAGCCGCATGTGTCCACGGCTTATCGACGATGACGATATCCTCGTCCTCGTACAAAATCGGCAGAACGGTTCCAGACGAATGCGGCGTGATACGCTCGGGCTCCGGCAAAGCAATGTTCAGAATATCGCCAGCCTGTAGGCGCTCAGAGCGTTTGAGAACACCCGCGGAATCAGAAGAAATCCCACCTTCGTCAGCGATGCGGGCACAGACTGTACGGGAAAGTCCAGTCATAAGAGCAACACCAGCATCGACACGCTGACCGGCAAGACCTTCGGGCACAAGATAGGAACGTATCTCACTCATCGCCCGCAACTTCCTCTCCATTCAATGACTGTTTGACAATGAGAATCATTAAGCCGAGCACTCCCACAAAAAGGAAAATATCTGCGACATTTCCAGTAAACCACGATGAGTAGACAATAAAATCTGTCACCGCTCCGCGCCCAAAAGCTCCTGAAAAAAGCCTATCGACCAGATTTCCTAATGCTCCTGCCCATATCAAAGCAAGGCATGCATTCCACAATCTCGATTCCCGAACAAAAAAAGGAATGATGACTACTGCGCACACGCCAAGAACACTAAAAAGCCATGTCATATTCTCAGCGAAAGAAAAAGAAGCGCCGTAATTGTATTTCAACTCCACGCCCAGAATATTCTCCCACAGCCAACGCACAGGCGCGCCCTCCGTCAATGCACTGCGAGCCCAGAACTTCGTAGCTTGGTCAATGCCAAGCCCTAGGAATCCGAGCGCAAAGAATAAGGGGAAACGACGTGGCACTACCAAATCCTCTCTGTAACTGTCAAACGGCGGCTTCCCCGAGGGAGGCCGCCGTTTGCGATTATCGAAGATTTAGTCCTCGGTCTGTTCAGACTCAACCGATGAAAGCAACGAAGAGAGATAGCTCTTAAGACGAGTGCGATAGTCACGCTCAAAGTCACGCAATTCGGAAATCTTGCGCTCAAGCAGACCCTTCTCTTCTTCAAGCTTGGCAAGAGTATTCGTGTATGTAGTCTCTGCTTCAGAAACAACACTCTTAGCCTTAGCCTCAGCCTCGCTAATAAGACGGTTGGATTCTGCCTGACCGTCCATAACGTGCTTGTCATAAACCTCTTGCGCACGCGCAAGCAGACCCACAGCTTCCGAATGCTGATCATCGGAAGTACCGCCAGAAGCGGGGGCAGCAGCTGGGGCTGCACTCTCAAGCTCAGCTACGCGATCCTCAGCAGCCTTGAGCTTATTCTCAAGGTCAGCATTGTCCTTCGTCAGCTTAGCGATGGTTTCAGCAACCTCATCAAGAAATACATCGACCTCGTCTTGGTCGTAACCTTCCTTGATGTCCTTCGGTTCATTGAAACGCATATTGACAACATCATGTTCAGTCAAAAGCGACATAAGATTCACCTTTCATGTGATTAGTGACCCATTAGGTCTACATACGTACAATACCTGACAATGACCCTATCCGTCACCCCTCTGTGAAAAATGCGTATTACCTCGCACAGTAATATGGCAGCTCACAAAAAAGCTAAAAGGGTTAAAAGAAGCCTCTGCACAAAAGATACTCCTATAAAAAGAACGAGAAAAGCGATATCGAGGGCAAAAGCGCCAAGGCGCAGGGGCGGGATATATCGCCGAAGGAACTCTAGGGGTGGATCCGTCAGAGAATAAACCGCATTAGCTACAACAAGCAGAACACCCCGCGGTGCCCACTGCGGCGAAAAAAGGCGCACAGTATCTAAGACGAAACGTGCAAGGAGAACGAGCAGATAAAAAGAGAAAACAAAATCAATAATCTGCGCGAGAATATAAATCATCGCATAACTCAGAAATGCTCACGGACGGAGCGCGAATCTTGCATCTTAACGTTTTGCGGTGCCATCAAAAAGACATCGGGAGAAATCTTGTTGAATGTTCCTTGCAAGCCGTAGCAGACTCCCATAGCAAAATCGACAATTCGACCCCGCGCCGACTCCTCCGCATATGCCAAATTCAAAATAACCGGGACTCCATCGCGGAAAGGATTGGCAAAATCTTGGATATCAGTATCAAAGGATTTCGGCCAGACGGTCACGATACGGGCAAGAACGTCACTGTCCTGAGAATCTTCAACAGAGTGGATAGACGCAATCTCGCCTACGGAGTCAGAGTCATCTTCTTCAAGATAATCCTCGTCGTAGATGTCCTCATTATCCTCATCAAAGTTATCGCTGAGCGCTATGCGTTCGGTTAAACGCTGGAGCATATTTGCCATTTTCGCTTCCTTACCTCGACAATTTCTCCTGCTTTCAAACTAGGGCAGTTACGGCAAAAAAGCTACGAAGCTCCTGCGCGTGTCGCAAAAAGAGAACATATTCGTGGCACATTCACACAAAACTAGACCCGTTCTACCAACGCAATACCAAGAAAACGTCCAGTGCGCCCGTCCCCCTGCCCACACGCACGACGGTAGGAAAAATAGTTCTCATCTTCGTAGGTACACCTGTCCACACGCTGTATCTGCTCAACTCCAGCGTCCTGCAATTGTCGAACAAGACCTGCACGAATATCAATAGCAGGAGTGCCCCACGATGTCACGCTTGCAGCTTCCTCCGCAATCTCTGCCGCCTGCGCACGCAGTTCTTCACTCACTTCATAGCATGAGCCGCAGATAGAAGGTCCCACTACCGCAATCAGTTCAGAGTCAAGCTCCGCTACTGCTTGAGCGGCGATATTGAGCATAAAACCTGCCCGCCCAACGTGAACAACCGCCGCGCGCGGCTTATCAGTGCTGAGAAGAACGAGAGGAATACAATCAGCAACCATAACGCAGGCAGCAGCTTTATCCTCTCCTATACGGTCAAGATCAATAATCAATCCGTCCGTATCGTCGAAAGTCTGCCCCGGACTAGCCCATGCCACATTCGAGCCGTGGATTTGATTCATCCACGCAGGAGAAGTTCCCAGTTCTACGTCAAGAAGATTGCGGTTAGCCTGAACATCGCTCGGATTGTCTCCCACATGAAAAGCGGAATTCCACGAGTCATACGGAGATGAGGACACTCCCCCATATCGGGACGTAAACGCTGCTTTCAAACGCGCAGAAGAACCCACACGTTCCACACACCAATCAATACTCGTTCTGCCCATATCTGGCCCCCTAATAGCGAGCAACCCGCGCAAAGCGCGGGTCACTGCATCGACAATTGCACTGTCTACTCATCTTCGAATAGAAAGGCAGGGATATCCAAGTCATTGGAACGAGCCGACTCGCTCTCAACAGGAGGCGGAGTCTGCGAGGACGTTGCCCGCGGATTTGACGGGGTCGCATACGGAGCATTCGTCACTGTCGGCTGGATGGGAGCGCCTGCTGCCTCTTGCGGAGAATCCTCAACTAGCTCAGGCACACTCAAGACATCATCAGAGGAAGAACTCTGCGCGACAGCGGCTTTCGCATTCTCTTTCTCTTTGCTCTCATCAAAACCTGCAGCAATGATGGTGACGCGGAATTCGTCGCCCATTTCTTCTTGCAAAATCTGACCGATAATGATGTTGGCGTTCGGATCGACCGACTCTCGAACGAGCTGGGCAGCCTGGGACAATTCGCTCAAACCGAAAGAATTGCTGGCCTGGAAAGAAAGCAAAACGCCATGAGCCCCGTCAATAGAAGCCTCAAGCAACGGCGAGGACATCGCGTTCTCTGTCGCGCGGATAGCCCTGTCTTCACCGGTTGCCGAGCCGATACCCATAAGGGCTGTTCCGGCATCCTTCATAATGGCCTTCACATCAGCAAAGTCCAGATTGACAACGCCAGGAATGGTGATGAGATCGGAGATACCGCGCACGCCATTGCGGAGCACTTCATCAGCCAAGTGGTACGCCTCAAGGACGGTCAACTCAGCTTCTGAAATCTCAATAAGACGATCGTTGGGAATGACGATAAGGGTGTCGACAGCCTTGCGCAATTCTTCGATACCAGATTGTGCATTATTTGCGCGCTGAGGACCTTCGAAAGCGAAAGGACGAGTCACAACACCGACAGTCAGGGCGCCAAGATCACGGGCAATATTAGCCACGATAGGTGCTGCACCTGTACCTGTGCCACCGCCCTCGCCGGCAGTCACAAAGACCATGTCTGCTCCCTCAAGAGCAGCACGAATCATCTCAACATTCTCTTCAGCTGCACGCCGACCAATTTGTGGATCAGCCCCTGCACCCAGGCCACGCGACACGTCACGCCCAATATCGAGCTTTGTCTCGGCCTCTGACTTTACGAGCGACTGCCCGTCAGTATTGACGGCAATGAACTCAACTCCAGCCAAGCCATCTTGAATCATGCGGTCTACGGCATTGACTCCGCCGCCGCCAACACCAATGACTTTAATATTCGCTGCATTATTGAGAGTGGGCATCGTTCCTCCTTGAGTACCTCAAGTAAAACTTGAAGTTTTTGATATCTCACTTCGCGCATAAGGTAGAGCCTGAAAGGGAACAGTTCAACGACCTAGCGGGAGTGTCGCAGAATTGAAGAAATTAACGGGTGACGGGCGCTTCAGGAGCAGAAATATCGTAGGTCGTAGCTGGCTGGGATAAAAGAACCGCTAAAACTTCCGCTTTACGCTCGTTGTCACTGACTTGCCCCCATATAACGACACGTCCGTCGTTCAAAACGAGGCGAATATTGTTCGCCCCGTCAACCTCGAGACGCGCGGTACTTGCACGAACAGTCTCGTCCAAGACAGCCAAAACACTCTGAGCCGGCTCCATAACGCGCGCAACATCAGTCGTTTTACCCGAATGTACGATATGGATGAGAGAGGGGATATCGGTCGTGGCCGTTTCGGGAATAAGACGGCCCGTATCATCGATAGGCTTGCATGCTTCTCCAATAACGAGACAGGCATAGGGCTCTTTGAGAGAGTAAGAGACAGAAAGACCATGCGGCACTACACGCCTAACTTTGACATTATCTGTGCCTGCTACTTCTTCTTCAATGTGACGGGCAAGCGTATCACTCGATAGACGTGCAAGAGACTGACCCTCATAGGGGGTAAGGGTCGTGCGAATATCATTCTCGTTAATAGGAGAATCATCGGGAGCGGAAATCGTGACATTGGCAAGAGACAGCGAAAAAAGCGATGAGAAAAATATGAGATAACCACCGCCTGCGAGCAGGGCACACACAAGAACAGCAATCAGGACGCGCAGACGCACAGAACGGCGGCGAACAGCCTTATTCTGGGCACGCCGAGCAGATACTTCGTCATCACCATCACCCTGTTTTTTCTTACGACGTTTATTGACCCGCGCGAGTAAAGAATCTTTCTCTTCGCTCTGCTCCTCAAAAGAAGAGCCAGAAAAAATATCGCGCACCACCGCGGTTTCTTGGCTCTCCTCACCATCAATCTGCACGATCGGCTCATCGACAACTACAAAAGGATTACCTTCAGCACTCAGATCGGCAGTGGGGACGCTATCTCGATTAGTAGCATCTATATCGAGCGGCATAGCAGGCGAGTATGCCGATTCTGTTTCCAGCGACAGAGCACGTGGAGTGCGTGGCGAACGAGGTTTACGAGCCATGTGAGCAGTCCTCAAGAATAAGGGAGCCGAGTTCACTCACATCTCCCGCACCCATTGTCAATAGCAAATCTCCAGAGTGAGCGCTGCGCGCCAACGCGTGAGCTGCCTCAATGCGGTCGGCGATAAAACGAGCAGAGCCAGACATATGGTCAACAATCAGATGCCCGTCAATCCCGTCCATAGGTTCTTCTCGCGCTCCATACACACCCGTCACGATGACGTCATCTGCCAAGTCGAGGGCGCGGGCAAAATCTTCGGCGAAATCGCGCGTGCGCGAGTACAAGTGCGGCTGGAAAAGCACGCGCACGGTATCAGCCTGCTCGCGGGCTGCAAGGATAGTTGCCCGCACTTCTGTCGGATGGTGAGCATAATCGTCAATAAGGCGCACTCCCCCAGCCTCACCGCGCCACTCAAAGCGCCTACCTGTGCCAGAAAAATGCTCCAAAGCGCGAGCCATCGTCTCGCCATCAATTCCCAATTCGAGCCCCACAGCCCACGCACCAGCCGCATTGAGGAGGTTGTGCGCACCGACAATGCGGGAAAGATTGATATGCACACTTTCCTTATCGCAGCTCAAGCGCCCTGAGGGGTGCCCAGCTGTCATCGCTTCTTCGTCGATACGAATATGGCGAGAAGCGCCCTCAATAGCCTCGCCGCGACCATAAGAGACAACTCTGCGTCCCTGCCGAGCCATCGCCTCCCCCAAACGCCGTGCGCGCTCGTCATCGGCACACACAATAAGCGCTCCGTCATCACAGACGGTGTGGGCGAACTTTTCAAAAATATCATCAAGAGCCTGCGCCGATTCGTAGTGATCGAGGTGGTCATTTTCTATATTGGTCACGATGGCTACCCGCGGACGGTAATTGAGGAAAGAGCCGTCAGATTCGTCAGCCTCTGCGACAAAAATATGTCCCGTCCCGCTGTGTCCACCGCTGCCATAGCCAGCGATAGAGCTGCCGATTGCCCACGAAGGATTCTTGCCGCTCTTTTCGAGTGCGACAGCTATCATCGCAGACGTTGTTGTTTTTCCGTGGGCACCCGCGACGGCAACGAAATCCTGATTGGACGCTGCTAGGGCAAGAGCCTGAGAACGGTGCAGTATCTCCCACCCGCGCCTTTGAGCCTCGCATAATTCAGGATTGCTCGGAGTAATCGCTGAGGAAATAACCAGAGTAGCATCGCCATCGGGAAGATTCCGGGCGTCATGCCCGCAGTAAATATCGGCACCCAAGCTGGCAAGGCGCTCCGTGATCTCGCTGGCGCGCATATCGGAGCCCGACACTTTCGCTCCACGTGCGAGAAGAAGCTCGGCGATAACACTCATGCCTGCTCCACCGATGCCGAGAAAATGGAAAGAGCGCCCAGCAATACGAGATGATGTCATTTATTTTCCTCCGCAACACCGATAATCACATCAGCTAAACGCTCAGCCGCGTCTGTCGGACTTGTCGAGCGCGCAGCTGCCCCCATTGTGCGCAAGGTTTCTGGCTGCCCTAGCAGCGGCAATACTTCATTGACAAGAACATGCGCAGTGAAATCCGCATTGCGCACCAGTATGCCACCGCCAGCGGCCACAACATCTGCCGCATTCAATTCCTGCTCGCCATTACCAATAGGCAGAGGAACATAGACAGCAGGAATACCAAGGGCTGCCAGCTCTGCAACGGTTCCAGCGCCAGAACGGCAAACAACAAGGTCAGCCAGAGCGTAGGCATCTTCCATTGTCTCGAGATATTCGCGCACATGGTAATGCTCGCCAGCAGACGATTTCTCAAGCGCTGTGCGAATTGGCTCGTCTTTCCCTTTGCCTGTCAAATGTAAAACCTGAATATCCGCGTCAGCAATCGGCTCAAGACACGCCTCCAGCACTTCGTTGATATGCTGAGCCCCTAAAGAACCTCCCGTGACAAGCAGCGTCGGCATTTCGGGATTCAAACCAAGATTATCAGCCGCTTTGAGACGACGCCCTGCTCTTTCGTCCGCACCCAAAAACGCAAGTTCAGCAATCGCAGGGCGCAAGGGAAGCCCCACAGTAATCGTTGTGCCTTTCGCAGCTTTCAAAGGGGTGGAAGCGAAAGTGAGGGCGACGGTGTGCGCCATACGCGCGCCAAGCTTATTGGCAAGTCCCGGCTTAGCATTTTGTTCGTGCAAAACAATGGGGATAGAGCGCTTACTGGCTTCGAGGTACATCGGAGTAGAGACATAGCCGCCAAAGCCTACGAGAACATCGGGTTGAAAATCGTCGCATATGCGACCAGTTTGGGCGCGTACTCGATGAAAATCTCGCGGAAAACGCAGAGCGTTCATATTAGGTCTACGCGGAAAAGGGACGCGGTCTATCGTCTCAAAAGAAAACCCTGCGTTGGGAACTAAATCTGCTTCCAAGCCTTCACGTGTCCCCACAACCACTACATCTGCCCCCCGCTCTCGCAAAAGCGTAGCAGTAGCGAGAAGAGGATTGACGTGACCGGCAGTCCCACCTCCCGCAAGCACAACCTTGATGCTACTCATGATCTCCTCCGGACATAACAGCCTTGGCACGTCGAGCCGAGCGACGTACTGTGAACGATTGACGTACGCCGTCGACATCGAATGCACAGGACAAGACTACCCCTATTGCCAAAAGTGAAGCCAGCATAGACGAACCACCCAGAGAAATAAACGGAAGAGGAACGCCAAAGACGGGAATAAGACCCGTCACTACCAGCATATTTGCCAAAGCCTGGCCACAAAGCCACAAGGCTGTTCCAGTGATAAATAAACGGGCAAAACGATTAGGGTGCATACGTGCCATATACAGTAAAACAGCACCGAGAGCAATAAAAGCTCCCATGAGCAAGACAGTTCCTGCCAAACCGAATTCTTCTCCCACAACCGCGAAAATAAAATCGGTTTGTGCCTCCGTCATATTACCCGGCCATTTTTCTCGACCAGTCCCAAAGCCCGTACCGCCGAGCCCTCCCGAGCCGAAAGCCCACAGAGCGTAATCGACTTGGCTGGGTGCGGTGCCGTCTGGCAGAGAAAAGAGCGAATCAAAATACTGCTGAAAACGTGTCAAACGCGAGGAGCGATATGCCACAAGCACAGCAAGACCGAGCACTCCACCTGCGCCCGCTAAAAACAAATAACGAGTCGGGCCACCAGAGAGCCAAAACATTCCCACAATAATGAGAATAAATACGAGGGCAGTTCCCAAGTCACCGCCAGCAAGCACGAGAGCAATAGCAGCAGCAGCCCCAGTTCCTGACCATTTCATGTATTTCCACTTGTAATCGACTCCTGGCTTAAACTTGGCTAAATCGTAAGCGAGGAAAACGATAAGAGCTAATTTTAGGAACTCCGAGGGCTGGAGGGTGCGACCTGCGATACCAATCCAGTTAGTATTTCCTGCGACGGTAACACCCAAAGAGGTGAAAATGAGCGCTTGCAAGATAAGCGCGAGAACAAGTATGACGGGAGCTGCCATACGGAAAACCCGCATCGGAATAAAAGCAGCGATAGCGCATAAAACAATTCCAATGAGGGCGAATTGCAACTGTGAATTAGCCGAGGAAAAGAGCGAATATTTCTCAGGGTCATCTACGTGGAGTTGGATAGATGAGGGCGCTGTTGCCGAATAAACCATGAGCACGCCAAAAGCGACAAGGCACAAGGTGATAAAGATGAGGAAGAAGATACTCTTTCTCATCGCTTCTTGCGTTGTGACTTCTCCACCTACATTCTCGTCATTGGTAGACCCATGCATGGAACCCATCATAAAGCCTTCGCTGCACTAGCGAACTTATCGCCACGCTCAGCATAGGAAGCAAATTGATCCATAGAAGCACAGGCAGGGGCAAGCAGGACGGTCTGTCCAGGGTGCGCCAGATGCGATGCCTGAGTGACTGCCTCGCCCATCGGCTCAGAACAGCTGGGGTCAATATAGCGAACGGGGATATCGTCACATTGCGCCAAAGCCTCACGCCATGGGCTCTGATCTGTACCAATGACGACAACACCAGCAAGTTTGTGACGAATGGATGCAACGAGCTCAGTAAAACGTGCCCCTTTGGCAAGCCCACCGACAATCCAAATGACGGATTTATCCTCTTGGGCGTTTAAGGAAGCCTGGGCTGCATGAGCATTGGTGGCTTTTGAATCATCGATATAGCGCACTCCCCCATGCTCGGCGACCAGCTCAATACGATGGTTTCCAGCAGGAAAGGACGCGAGAGCGCGCACAATAACATCGGGGGCAATATCAAGCGAGCGTGCCAGTGCCGCGGCGGCGAGAGCGTCACTGAGAATATGGGGAGGTAGGGACGAGCCTGTAGGAGCAAGATGCGCGATATCGTCAAGAGTAAAAAGTTCGCATGCGTGAGTATCCGGTTGGTCAACAAATGCGCGGTCAACAACAATATCCTCAACTAAACCTATCTGCCCCACACCAGGAACACCATAGGTGAGCCCGACCGCGCGTGCCCCCGATTGCATATCTGCCGTATCAATCATCGACTGCACACTAGGATCGCCAAGCGGATAGACACCAGCAGTGCGGACATTGTTGTAGATACGGGCTTTTGCGTCATGATATGCCTGACGGCTTCCATGCCACTCGAGATGGTCGTCAGCAAAATTGAGGCACACCGACGCTTCGGGCTTCATTGCAGAGGTAGTGCGTAACTGGAAGGAAGAAAGTTCGAGAACAAAGGCATCGTAGGCGTCCTCGTCTGTACGCCGTGTTTCATAAACAGCGGGATTGCCAATATTGCCCAATGCCTGCCCGCCCAGACCTGCTTCGCTCAGTATTGCTGCGGTCATCGAAGCCGTCGTTGTCTTTCCATTCGTCCCTGTGACGCACAGCCACGGAGCACCCTGTCCCTCACTGTCGAGTGCACGCAGATGCCAAGCTAAGTCAATCTCGCTCATCATCTGCACACCGCGCGCCCCGCACATTGCAAAGAGCGGATCAACTTCGGCAATACCGGGAGCAGGGATGACAATATCAGGGTCAAAATCGCTCACAGCGTCGGCAAGACGTGTATTGTCGCTGTGGGCATAGCGCGTTTCGGCCGTGCACTCTGCCAAGTCAAGGCGCTCTTCATTGGCATCAAAAAGACCCAGAGCTACCCCGTCCAACTCATCCAGTGCCTCACATACTGCAAGACCTGATTTACCTAAACCAACAACGCCAATACGCGCCCCGTCAAAAAGAGAAGAATTGGGATTTGCCTGCCTCATTGCGTTGCCAACCACTCTGCATAAAAAATTCCTACACCAAGAGCAGCGAACATAAGCTCAATCAGCCAAAAACGCACAACAACAGTCACTTCTTGCCAGCCGAGTAATTCAAAATGATGATGGAGTGGCGCCATTTTGAAAACACGTTTTCTCTTCATTTTGAAGACGGACACTTGGATAACGTCAGAAAGGACTTCAAGAAGGTAGACCCCTCCGATAAGCAAGGCAAGAAACTCGGTATGGGTGAGAATGGAAAGCCCCGCAAAAGCGCCACCAAGCGCCAAAGACCCCGTGTCCCCCATGAAGATCTGAGCAGGAGACGTGTTCCACCATAAAAAGCCGATGCAAGCGCCCATAATAGCGGCGCAAATGATGACTAAATCGCGTGGGTCGCGCACTGTATAGCATCCTGGACTTGCTTGCGTGGATTCGCAGATGTGGCTGGACTGCCAGACTGTAATCAGGGTGTATGCACCAAAAGCAATCATGGATGCCCCGGTCGCCAGACCGTCCAGACCATCGGTGAGATTAACAGCATTTGACCACGCGGTAATAAGAAAATTAGCCCAGATGACAAAGAGAACGAGCCCAAGCGCAAAACCTGCGAAGGCCAAAGAAATACCAGACTCGCGCACAAACGAGATATTCATCGACGCAGGCGTTAGACCGTTGTCATTTTTGAAAAATAAAACAAGGACGGCAAAAACGATTCCGACAAAGGCTTGAGCAATTATTTTGGCAAGTGGAGTCAAACCAAGAGATTGCTTCTGGCGAATCTTCGTCATATCGTCCAGAAAACCGATAAGACCAAGCCCTAGCATCAAAAAGAGAAGTAGCAGACCCGAAATGCCGGGGACACGCCCAGCCGCAAGATTAGCCACTGCGTATCCAAGGACGGTTCCCAAAAGAATCATAAGACCGCCCATAGTGGGGGTGCCACGTTTGGTGAAGTGGGAGGTTGGACCGTCTTGACGGATAAACTGACCGTATTGACGCACAGTCAAGAAACGAATAAGCGCTGGAGTACCTATGATGACAACGAGAAAGGCGACAGTCGCCGCAATGAGAATAGAGAGCACTCTCAGTCCTTCCCGAAGAACAGGTCAGCTATTTTCCATACGCCTGACCCATTCGATCCTTTAAGCAGTAACGTATCGTTATCGGCGGTCATTGAACACAGCACAGTATACGCCTCTTCCGCGTCTGCCACGCTATGGCACTCTATGCCCTCGCGCACCGCCGCCTGATACAGCTCTTGCGTTCCTTGTCCAACACAAACAAGGATATCAACCCCAGCTTCTGCTAACACGGAAGCGAGAGCGCGATGCTCACTGGCACTGGCGTCTCCTAATTCCAGCATTGCCCCTAAAACAGCGATTGTGCGCCCGCGGGCACCGATACGCGACAGAGCAGCAATACCAGCACGCATGGAGTCAGGATTGGCATTGTAAGAGTCATCAATAATGCATACTCCCCCGATATTTCGCACATCCATGCGATGTGGACTGAGAGCGTGGGCTTGATTGAGCTGGCTGGCAATGGTTTCACCAGATAAGCCCAAGGCATAGGCGATACTTGCTGCCGCTAAAGCGTTTGCAACATGATGTCTGCCTGACAACTGGAGCGTAATGGGATAAGTCTCGTCACCAAAACACATGGTGAAGGAAGCGCATCCACGCTCATCGTCAGTAATATCGCGGGCATAAACATCTGCTTCTTTCTCCGAAGAGAAGAAAATAACTGGCCCGCGCGCCAATTTCGCCATATCGGCGACTCGCTCATCATCTGCGTTGAGAATAATCGGCGCGCCTTCTCTGGCCCCATACAGCATTTCACTTTTTGCCTGCGCGACTTTCTCAATGCCCCCGAATTCGCCCAAATGCGCACGAGCCACAATGAGTACCGCAGCAATATCGGGAGGAGCAATCGAGGTGAGGTATTCGATATTGCCTACATTGTCGGCGCCCATTTCTAAGACGAGTGTGGCAGTGGAATTGTCTGCGCGCAACGCCGTCAGAGGCAAGCCGATTTCGTTATTGAAAGAGCCGGGTGGGGCAATAATGGGGCCGCGAACACTCAAAATCTGGGCAAGTAAATCTTTTGTTGTCGTTTTGCCGACCGAGCCAGTAACCGCTACAAGACGAAAATCGGCGTTTTCATTCTCTCGGATGCGTTCAATATTTGCTCGGGCTAAATCCCCAAGAGCCTTAGCAACATCGGGAACAACAAGAAGCGATGTTTCTGGAGCACCTGTTGCCAGTGCCGTATCAAGATCGCTCGTTAATACGGCTCGCGCCCCGAGCTGGAGCGCTTGTGCCGCAAAAGAAGCACCGTTCACACGTTCGCCGTCAAAAGCCGCGAATAAATCTCCGTCACTAATCTGGCGCGTATCGCTGACAACACCAGTGATAACAAGACCTTCATCACCTGTATAGGCACCACCACAATCGAGGCATGCCTGCCTCAAAGTAATCGGTATCATTCCTATCCCTTCTGGCGCTCTTTGCGAACTTTAAGCGCTGCTCGGGCTTGTACACGATCATCGAGTTCAACCACGCCACCGGCAACATATTGATACAGCTCGTGTCCACGCCCTGCAATGAAAACTGTATCACTGTCCTCAGCTTCAACTATAGCTGTCTCAATCGCTTCACACCTATCGCCGATTTCTCTGACTTTCGCTTTCTGCCCTCGCGTACCTTCGATGACGTGAGCGCGAATAATTGCTGGATCTTCCTCGTGTGGGTCGTCATCAGTAATAATCACTTCATCGCTATAACGTGCAACGACTTCACCCATAGTGGGGCGTTTTTCCTTATCGCGTTCGCCTGCCGCGCCCGTCAGCGTAATAAGACGACCTTGAGTGGTCTCACGCAATGTTGTGAGAGCTTGAACAAGAGCGTCAGGATTATGAGCGAAATCGACGATAACACGGGGTTTGTCGCTGATAACTTCCATACGCCCTGGCACTTGAGGACTAATTCCTCCAGCGATGGCTTCTATCTCCTGTGCCGTCACCCCATCAGCAAGAGCCATGGTGAGTGCCAAAGCAGCATTCGCAATATTGAAAGAACCTGGCAGACTTGTTGAACTGCGAATTGTCTGGCCTTCAGTAGATGTCACCGTAAAAAGCGAACTTGTGTCGGCATATTCAATATCGCGGACTTGCCAGCCGTCCATCCCCTCATCAAGAGTGCTGAAAACTGCCAGCGCCCACACATTGGAAGCGCCGAGTTTTTCTCGCGCATACTCATAGAGGCGACGTCCCCACTCATCGTCAACACAAATAACTGCTTTTTCAGTTTTTTCAGGGGTAAAAAGCGAGGCTTTGGCGGCGAAATACTCATCAAAGGTTTCGTGGAAATCAAGATGGTCATGCGTGAGGTTGGTAAAACCTGCGACCGTAAAACGAACAGGATCTGTGCGTTTTTGCGCCAGCGCGTGCGACGAGACTTCCATAACTAAGTTCTGTGCTCCCTGAGCGACAAAATGTGCCAGAAGCCCTTGAAAATCTGCTGGCTGAGGAGTGGTCAGCACAGAAGGAATGGCTTGCGTGCCAAGACGCATTTCGATTGTTCCAATGAGAGCTGTGGACAGCCCGCACGAACGGAAAATATGCTCAAGCATAAACGTCGTCGTTGTCTTACCATTAGTCCCTGTAAGGGCATATGTTGACAGCTGAGCTGCAGGATTACCGTAAATAAAAGAGGCAATATCGCCGAGCACTTCTGCTGGATTATCGACAAGAATATGCGGTATTCCTTGCGGAAGATAACCCGCCCCCTCGTCATCAGTGAGGACTGCGCATGCTCCCCGCCCAAGCGCGTCCTCGATGAATCTCGCACCATGAGTATGCTCTCCAGGCAAAGCTGCGAACATATCTCCAGGTCTTACGCAACGGTTATCGGAGACAACACCACTAATCTGGGCATCGCCATGCGCGGTTAGCCCACTGTGACGGGCAATATCGACCAAGGATACAGGTGGCAGGAGCGGACGCGGTAAGGCTTTCATTGGCTGCCTCCTTGCGCTTGGAGTTCGCTTGCCGTCCACGGATACATATACAAAGGCACAGTCGAGGGGGCAATTCCCAATTGACGAACTGCGAATGTACCAACGTCTTTGAACACGGGAGCAGCAACATCACCGCCATATGCTGTGCCGGCAGCTCCATAGACAACAACAGCCACGACTATCTGCGGATCTTCTGCTGGAAGAATACCAACAAAGGAGGAGACGCGACGTGTTAGACGTCCGCTTTCGTCGGGCACTTGGGCAGTTCCCGTCTTGCCTGCGACGTTGTATCCTTCAATGGCTGCAAGAGGAGCAGTGGCGTATTTGCTGGTAACAGCCTGCATCATCTGGAGCATAGTCTGAGCTGTTTCTTGGGAAATCACTCGCTTTGACTTCCCCACAACAGTCGGTGTCTCGACCCCATTCGTATCGACGACAGAGTCGATAATATGGAGTGGAACTTCAACTCCCCCATTGGCAATAATGGCGCCAACTTGCCCTAATTGAACAGTTGTTGCAGCCCAGCCTTGACCGAACATTGTGGTGTAGCGCGTACGCCTATCCCAATCAGAGACATCGTGCAATAAACCAGAAGACTCAGCAGGTAATTCAATTCCTGTCGCTCTTCCAATACCAAAAGACTTCAAATACGAGTAGCGTGTTTCGTCATCAATCGTATCGCCAATTTGCACTAGACCTGTGTTGTGGGATTTCGCAAGAATTCCTGCGACGGTCATCTGCTCTGCTGCGTGATGCTCAGCGTTATGGATAGTTTCACCATTAGGCATTGTCATCTCATAAGGAACAGGGAAAATAGTGTAAGGAGTGACTGTCCCCTCTTCAATGACAGCAGAAAAAGTAATAAGTTTTCCTGCCGACCCCGGCTCAACAGGTGCTTGTACTGCACGAGAACCCCAATCCTCTGGGGAAACAGACTCGAGATGTCCAGGGTCGGGACTGTTTGAATCAACAAGAGCAAGAACACGCCCAGTTCCGACTTCAATAACAACAGCTGCCCCCCATTTGGCGCTGTGGCGTGCAACCGCTTCGTTGACCGCAGTCATCAAACTATCTTCTAAATCTCGGTCAATCGTCAAACGTACAGAAGATCCGTCAGTAGCTTTTTCCGTCTGTGTTTTTCCACTAGGCAAAACAACACCCGTAGCCGTAACTTCGACAGTTCTTTTTCCGTCTTGACCAGCAAGAACATCTTCTTGAGTGGCCTCAATTCCCATTTGCCCGACAATAGCATTGGGATTGTCATCGGATTGTCCGATAAAGCCGAGAATATTTCCGCCGACACTGCCATTGGGATAGACCCGTTTCATGTACTGTTCCGGTTCAATACCGATAATGCCTAGACGCTGGATTTCTCGCCATTTTTCTGGTGAAATATCGCGGGCAATATAGGCGAATGTCGATTTGTCTTTTCCGCCGAGCAGCATTCCACCGAGTTCAGCTCGATCCATCTCGAGGATTGGTGCGAGGTCTTCCGCGGCAGCGGCGGCACCAGTCCCGCTGACATAGGAAACAGTTTTACCATTTTCTTCGCGCGTTCCATAACGCACATAATCGGAGATCAGTTTTTGATTAACACCGACGTTATACCTTTCAATCGACGTGGCGAGTATTTCTCCTTTTGAATCGAGAATATCTCCACGTTTGCCATGAATAATATAACTCTGGGTGCGAAAAGCAGCAGCAGAGGTGCTCAAAGTATCTGCCCGCAATACTTGGAGATAAAAAAGACGCAGAAAAAGAAAAAGGAAACCGACAAGAAAAATAAGGACAACCAATGCGGTTCTGCGCCGCAGACGCGGTAAGTGCATGAGATTACCTGCAAAGCCTCTCACGCTGGCAGTCTGCAAGCCCATTGGTGTCCTTACATTTTTTATTCAACAACAGTTTCAGCGGCGAGATCGATATGACGAATCTCGGACGCTGGGGTCAATCCTAATTCTTTTGCGTGCTTTGACAGTTCATTTGGACTCGAGAGTCGAAGAATCTCGTCTTCAAGAGTTGCCTCAGTTGAGTAGGCGAGATTTGTCTCTTTTTGGACACTCTGGATTTCAAAAGCTGTCTTGACCATTGATGTATTGAGAATAAACAGAGCGACAAAAGCTCCCAGCACAATGGCAGCACAGATAAGAGCGGTTGCGACAAAACCCTGCTTAGGTGCAGGTGTAGGAACAATGCGCAGGCGAATATCACGTGAGCTCGTGACAATTGGCTGCGATGAAAATCGTGGCTTTGCCGATGCACTCATTATTATTCTCCTCTAATCCGACGTGCAGCACGCAAACGCACTGAGGCGCTGCGTGGATTGCTGGCAACTTCTTCTGGCGAAGCTTTGACGGCTCCGCGTGTCAGTAGTTCTAAATACGGCTCATGGCCTGCAAGTTCCACAGGCAAACCGTTGGGTGTTGAGGACTGAGATCCGCGCCTAAAGGCCCGCTTGACAATTCTGTCCTCTAACGAGTGGTAGGACATGACGAGAATGTGGCCGTCAAGAGCGAGTGAATCAATCGCTGCGTCAATCGCTCGCGCTAAAATCTCCAACTCATTATTGACAGCGATACGCAAGGCCTGGAATGTACGTTTGGCTGGGTTTCCTCCCGTACGGCGGGCGGGCGCTGGTATCGATTGCCTGATAATATCGACCAATTCGCCTGTGTGGGTAATAGGCTGGGATACGCGACGTTCCACAATGGCCTGTGCAATGCGCCCCGCATAGCGTTCTTCTCCATAATCACGCAGAACACGGGCAATGTCGTTCTGGCTTGCCTCAGCGAGAAAATCCATGGCACTCATACCTTTTGTGGTGTCCATGCGCATATCAAGTGGGGCATCCTGCGAGTAGGAAAAACCGCGATCCTGACGGTCGATTTGCAGGGATGAAACACCTAGATCCATGAGGATTGCCTGAACTTTTCCATCTTTGCCCCACTGAGCAGCAACATCTCCTACTGCGTCATAGGTGGCGTGAATTGCCTGGAAGCGCAAACCAAAAGCCTCAAGACGTTCGCTTGCCAATTCGATTGCTTCTTGGTCACGATCAATACCAATGACAGTCACATCGGGAAAAGTGCTCAGGAAAGCCTCGCTGTGCCCTCCCATGCCGAGAGTGCAGTCAATAAGCACTGAATCTGGGGAACTAAGCGCGGGGGCGAGAATATCGAGACAGGTCGATAGAAGAACGGGGGTATGCAAAGCATTACCTGCCGCTCCTACCGTGGCGTTCATCCGTCTCTACCTCTCTATTGTCGTCAATGCCAGAAACAGACTTTTCCTGCTGTCGTGAAACTGGGGAATTGTCTCACGCCAGCGGGAAAAGACCATCTCCGGCCTAGAAAAGACCAGGGATAACCTCGTCCTCTCGCTCCGCAAAGGCTTCTTCTTCACCCTGCAAGAAAGCTTCCCACGCCTGGGTATCCCAGATTTCTAATCTGGCACCTGCGCCGATGACGACAAGTTCACGCTTAAGATCTGCGAATTTTCGCAGAATTGCTGGAATCAGAATCCGCCCCTGCTTATCAGGGATATCGTCAACCGCACCAGAGAGGAATACACGCTGATATGCACGCGCATCTTTGGAAGTCAGCGGAGCTTGTCGCATTTGCTCATGCATTCGCTCAAATTCACTAAGCGGAAATACGTAGAGGCAATGCTCTTGGCCTCGCGTTATCACCAAACCGCCCTGCAGCTGTTCACGATATTTGGCAGGCAGGATGAGACGCCCCTTTGCATCGAGCTTAAGCTCGAAGGTTCCTAGGAACATCTCCAATACCTCCTGTCCTACCCTCGCCACTTTACTCCACTTTGCTCCACAAATCTAGAAAATGTGGAGCACAACTCCCCAATTATACTGAAAAATAGGCAAAAAACTAGTGGAGGAAAGATTTTCTAGGCCTTTGTACCCAGATTATTGGCAGACGAACTCTGCGCACACACACCGCACAAACAAAAAGCGGACGGTTAAACCGTCCGCATCACAAGAGAAAACGCAGCCTATTGATCCTGTCGCCTCTCCCAACGCTCAGCCTGTCGTTCCATAAAACTCGAGCCTTCGCTTTGCGAAGCCTGCCCGCTCACATCCTGTAGAGGGCGAGGTGCCTCGGAATCTTTTGACGAACTGGCATACCAAAAACCGAGTCCCATAACCAAAACACCAAAAACACCGAGAGGAATAAAAGGAAGAGCAATTGAGACGACCAACAAAGCAATCCCTACCACCGCAATAATCGTACCGATGACGATATTGCGCAAAGACACTTGGCGCCCCGACACAGGAGATATGCTCGCAGGCTTCATCGTCCTAGCAAACGACGGATCTTCGTCAGCAAGTTGAGCCTCAAGCTCCTCAAGCATCTGGCGTTCGTAATCTGATAGAGCCATAGCACCTCCTTTTACCCGTCCCACTTTAACCTGAACAAGCCTCGAATGAAAGCGTAAAAATCACAAATACCCCTATTTCCTCTCAGGGCGTGACATTATTCTTGTCACTATTCATGTCTTGAACACTCTTTTCGCTCGGTAAAAGAGTGGCAGGAGTGGCAGCAGCCTCGCCAAAACGAGCTCGCACATCATCAAGCACATTTTCTGCGTCTGCTCGGCGCGTATCGCCTCCCAAAACAAGCTGAACGCCCTCATGCGTGCGGGTGAGTTTCTGCAAACGTAAACCGATAAGACGTATACCTGAAGTAGGAATCGTCACGCTATCGAGTAAACGCACAGCCGCCTCATACATATCGCCAGCGACATTCGTCGCCTGCGTGAATGTTACAGAGCGCGAGAGCGAAGAAAAATCAGCAAAACGCACTTTCAGTACAAGGGTACTGCCCACTTCCTCCCCCGCTCGTGCTCGCCGAGCAATCTCATGGGCTTGAGCTAAAAGAATGGGAAGGATATCGTCTCTCTCACTCAAAGGCTCATAAAATGTGCGCTCTACCCCAAGAGATTTTTCCGCTCGCTCCACCACAACCTCTCGTCCATCACGCCCCCACGCCAAATCGTAGAGATGATAGGCCTGCGCAGATCCAACCAGACGAACCAAATCCTCAAAATCGTGATGTGCTAAGTCCCCAATTGTCTCAATAGCATTCAACTCCAGTTTCGCCCCGGTTTTCTCCCCCACCCCCCACAAAGCACCAATTGGCAGGACGTGGAGGAAATCAAGACTTGCCGACTTCGGTATCAGTAACAGACCATCAGGTTTTGCGTGAGCCGAGGCAATTTTGGCGATATGTTTTGTCGCCGCAATACCGACAGAAGCAGGCACCCCCACCTCCTCACGTATGCGAGAACGCAACAGGTGCCCTATCTGGACAGGCGTACCAAAAAGACGATATGCACTTGACACATCGAGAAAAGCCTCGTCAATCGACAGTTTCTCGACATGAGGGGTTATCTCATGGAAAATCGACATAATATGGCGTGAGACTTCCACATACCGCTCCATACGTACCGGAAGCATGGTGAGTTGTGGACATTTTTGATAGGCAAGCCCCACAGGCATTGCCGACTGGACTCCAAAAGCGCGAGCCGCATAGGACGCAGCAGAAACAACCCCTCGATGCAATCCCCCAACAGCAATAGGCTTATCTGCTAATTCTGGATTGTCCATAATCTCTACCGAAGCAAAGAAGGCGTCCATGTCAATGTGCAAAATTGGGCTTTGGGAATCGTCATCACCCCAGTATTGCCGCCCCTTCTGCGAGCGCGGTGCGCGTGACATATAAACTCTTTTCTTAAACGACAGCGTCAGAGAAAATCAATAGGAATGCTTCCCTTTACGACGAGGCTTATCGGACGTATCAGATAGCGAAGTCATCGTATCGCCCGGCTGGCGCACTTGACCGGCTTCGCGTTTTTGCCCTTCTCGGTAACGCTTGATGCGCGAAAAAAGCCCTTGGGGGTCAAAAGAATCGCTCACCGCGGAAATCGGACCGGCAGAGGCAGAATCAACTTGTTCGAGAAAGAGCTCAGCAGCCCTACCAATTTCTTCAATAGTTGGGACTGACAATTCGGTCTGTGGCGCTCGCACAAAGCCCTCCGTCATAGCCCCCATATCGTAGTCTTTCTCAAAAGCAGAAATAATACCTTCTAATTCTTTATTCTCGTCCATCATAGCCGCGAGATTCGCCTTTTGTTCTTCACCATCGCGCGTCAAATCTCCTAAGGGGAAAGATAGACCTGACATAGACGAAACCATAGACAGAGCACTAGCAGCTCCGGCAGGATAATGGTGCGCTGCGAGATAGATGGGGACGCGAACAGCAACATTTGTCATATCGAGCCCGATTTTTCCTGCATGGAATTCAAAATAGGACGCGAAAGAAGCTGGGAACCAAAAATCTGCGTCAAGAGCGGGGTGACGGTTATCGACCGTCGTTCGCACAATCATATCGGCAGGTCGCGTATGAGGGATGGGAGCACCGACAGCCGTAAAAGAGTAGATAGAAGAAAGTGAGAAGTGGTCAACGATATCAAACATATCTGAAACGAGACGATCCCAATGAAAATCCGGCTCTAAACCGTGTAAGCGTAAGAAGGGCTGGCCTGACATATCTCGGGAGAGCGAGATAACCATATCCTCGCGCCCCATTCCCACAATACGTCCTTTACTAAAATTGAGCAGGGGGCGTGAAGCGCGGTAATCCATAAGAGGATCAACATCGAAACGCACAGCGGGCTTTTCATCTAAAGCCGATAAAGACATATCGATAAGGCGCGTCAAATGACCGGGGTCAGAGCCCGGATCTATAAGCGTCACAACGAGAGTATCAACTTGCTCTGTGACGTCCTCTGCAAAAGAAGCAAAGCGTGGCATTGCACTCTCCTTATCTCTACATCTATCCTGCCACATCTGTCTACATAGCAAAACAAAAAATGCTGTGGGCATACACATCTGAAGGATGAAAGTAGCACAGACAACTATCGGCATATCGTTGCAGATAAGGGCAAAATCTGAGGTCAATAACTCTGAACCTGGACAGGGACCAATTGATAGACTGTGGACAGTTTTACAGAAAAAGGAGGGTAATTATGCGCCGCATAGCAGCTGCCTGCTTAGCCATTTCATCACTCATGCTTACCGCAATGACAGCACTACCGGCCTATGCTGATAGCACGAATGTTCAGATTGTATCAGCAACAGCCCAGAACACCACTACCATCTATCGTTTGTACAATCCCGCTTCTGGAGAACATTTATATACGCGCGACACCAACGAATTCTCCGTCTTAACCCATAGAGGTTGGTATGACGAAGGGACAGCTTGGGTTTCTCCTTCGTGGTCCCAAACTCCCGTCTATCGCCTTTACAATCGATTCTCGGGCGAACACCACTACACGACAGATGAACACGAAGTTCGAGTTCTTACCTCACGCCACCATTGGGTAAAAGAAGGAATCGCATGGTACTCCTCGCCAAACAAAGAAGTGCCCGTTTATCGCCAGTACAACCCTGGCATTCGCATTGGACAACATCACTACACCACAAATGCGAACGAGTATAAAATCAATAATGCGCGCAATGGCTGGAGAGGCGAAGGCGAAGCGTGGTACGCAATTGCCGCTGGAAAACCCAAAGCCCATCCCTATGTCGCTCTTCGCGCTAAATTACGCATAACTGAGGATTACCGCAGCGGTTTTAATCATGGAGTGAAAAATCGTGAGCACCAGAAATATATTATGCTTCACGATACCGAAGTGAATGCCTCAGCAAAATCTATTCTCAACTCATGGCAAAGTGCTGGCGCTTTTGTTGCAGCACATTTCATCGTGGAAAAAGATGGCTCAATTCTTCAAGTCCTCCCCCTAGACGCCATTGCGCACCATGCCGGTTTTGGCAATACCGGACATAATGCACTGTATGGGGTCACTGACGAGTCACGCGACGACAGGCGTGGAACTGTTCCCATTGGCTCATGGGCAAGAGACTACGGCATGAACTCGTACTCTATCGGAATTGAAATGGTTCACGTATCCGGCAGAGGAGGTTATCCTGCTGCACAACTTGAAGCAGTCGATAACCTTATTGCGTATATTGACGCTTATTACGCTTTTGAATCACGCATTATCGACCACAAGGCATGGCGTTCAGGAAATTCCGATACCTCCGCTGAATTTGCCGGCTATCTGGCTAATTACCAGAAATATCGTAAACATCAGCCGCACTAACACGATAGTTTCGCTACGAAACTGACAAGCAGGAGTAATCAATGAGCTATTGA
>JAFYHO010000014.1 GCA_017539125.1 Actinomycetaceae bacterium
ACCCTGAGCGTGCTTGACCTTGTACTGCAGCTCGCGGACGTCGTCGGGCACGGGGTACATACGCAGAGCGTTGAGTCCGCGGTCCAGCATGTGCGTCTTGATGCCCACCTCGTTGAAAGGCTTGCAGAAGGCGCGCACGGCGGCATTGGGATTCTCGCCGGCCAGTAGGTTGACCTGTTCAAAGGCGCCGCCGTTGGTTTCCACGCGGTCGAAAACGCCCATATCGATAATTGCGGGTGCGATACGTTCCAACTGGTCCTTACGAGGCTGGAACTTGCCTGAGCTCTGCCACATGTCGCGGTAAACCAGGCTGAATTGGATTCTCTTTTTCATGTTGTTAATATCTTAATATTCAATTTTTTCAACTTCCTATCAGGAAAATAGCCGGTGTCTTAGCCAAGTCGGGGATGCTGGCCTTGCGCCATTCGCTGATGGTCAGCGTGCGTATGTACTCGGCCTCAGTGGTTATTCCCGCCGCCACGCAGAGACGTGTCTGGGGTCGCAGCACCTGGCAGAGCGTCTCGATCAGCTTATGGTTGCGGAATGGCGTCTCGATGAAGAGCTGCGTCTGGTGCTCCTGCTGCGCCCGCGTCTCCAGCACGTGCAGACGCTTGGCGCGCTCTGCGCTGTCGATGGGCAAGTAGCCGTTGAAGGCAAAACTCTGACCGTTCAGCCCCGACGCCATCAGCGACATGATGATTGACGAGGGTCCCACCAGCGGCACCACCTTTAGGCCGCGGCGCTGCGCGATGGCCACAATGTCGGCACCAGGGTCAGCCACAGCGGGGCAGCCCGCCTCTGAGATGACACCCATGGCCTCGCCCTGCTCCAGAGGACGCAGATAGGCTGCGAAGTCGGCGGCCGAGGAGTGCTTGCCCATGGGATAGAATGTCAGCTCATCAATGTTTATATCGCGGCTCACGCGCCGCAGGAAACGCCGCGCCGAACGCACTTCCTCAACGATGAAATGGCGGATCTCGCGTACAACCTCGCCGTTAGCAACTGGCAACACACGCTCCAACGGTGTGTCACCCAACTCAACGGGAATAAGGTACAATGCCGGCTCCATATTCTATATATGTGGCGCAAAGATAGAGATAAATGTTCAATCCGCCAAAAAAAACGCCATTAATTCTCGTTTTCTGGTCGTTTATTGTCAATAATTTAATAAAAGCCACGTGGGGTTTTACTTCCTTTTACATGCGAAACATGGGAAAATTCAAACTTTTCGACGAATAAATTTTTGTGTTTCAAAAGATTTTTGTACCTTTGCGCCCGTTTTAGCAATATAATGTCTAACTCTAATTTTTTAAATCATTAATTATTAACCCTTAAAATGGAAGAAACAAAGAACATCATGCCCCTCGAGGACTTCGATTGGGAAGGCTACGAGAAGGGCGCATCGCAGACTCAGCAGAGCCGCGAAGAGCAGGAGGCCGCTTACGACAAGAGTCTCACTGGCGTCACCGACCATGACGTAGTTGATGGCACCGTCATCAGCATCAACAAGCGCGAAGTAGTGGTGAACATTGGTTACAAGAGCGACGGCATCATCCCCGTCAGCGAATTCCGCTACAACCCCGACCTCAAGGTGGGCGACACCGTAGAGGTTTACATTGAGAATCAGGAAGACAAGAAAGGACAGCTCATCCTCTCCCACAAGAAGGCCCGCGCCACCAAGTCATGGGAGCGCGTCAATGCCGCTCTGGAGAGCGAGGAGATTATCAAGGGCTTCATCAAGTGCCGCACGAAGGGTGGCATGATTGTCGATGTATTCGGCATCGAGGCATTCCTGCCCGGCAGCCAGATCGACGTCAAGCCTATCCGCGACTACGACGTGTTCGTGGGCAAGACGATGGAGTTCAAGATTGTAAAGATCAATCAGGAATACCGCAATG
>JAFYHO010000096.1 GCA_017539125.1 Actinomycetaceae bacterium
ATCTGCATCAACGAGGAGATCTCCAACGTCGTGGACCAGTCCCGCGGCCTGCCCTCCAACTCCGTGCGCGCCATCGAGCAGAGCTCCGACGGCTATTACTACGTCGGCACCACCGGCAGCATGCAGGTGCTGACGCTGAACAACGGCCTGAAGCGGGTGAACACGCTCTGGGAGGTCAACTACTGCGACAAGCTGGCGGCGGACGAGAGCGGGCATGTGGCGGCGATCACCTCCAACGGCCGCATGTTCCTGCTGCAGAAGGGCCAGATCCTCAGCTCCATCCAGTTGCGCGGCGGCGAGGAGCTGTTCAACAGCGTGTGCTTTGACGACGAGGGCTGGCTGCTGGCAGGCACCACCACCAATCATATATACATCTATGACATCTCCCAGGGCCGCTTCGACGAGCAGATCGTGCTGGACTGCGAGGGGCTGAAGAGCCTGAACGACCTCTACTACGTCGACAACGGCGACCTGTTCGTCTCGGCGGACAACGGCGTGGGCTACATCAACCGCGAGAGCGATTTCGAGCTCATCAACACCAACGATTTCAACAACTCCATCGACAACATGCTGATCGACTACCAGGGCAACCTCTGGTTCACGTCCTCCCGCCTGGGCCTGCTGCGCATGGCGCCGTCGGCGCTTTTGCTCCGCCGTCAATCGGGGATCGCAACTTTTCCGCGCGGATTCGTTTCTTGACAGTCCCCTGTCCGCGTGGTATCATATCGGTGTTTCCGACGGGTCTCCGTAGCTCAGCAGGATAGAGCATTCGCCTCCTAAGCGGGAGGCCTGTCCGATAAAATTGCATATGTCTCCGTAGCTCAGCAGGATAGAGCATTCGCCTCCTAAGCGGGAGGCCGTAAGTTACAATATGAGAATCGTACTGACGGCATTGGAACGATTTGATGAAACAAGCGATTTCTGTCGGAGGCAATTACAATTACATATCTTTGCGCCATTAGCTCAGTTGGATAGAGCGCACGCCTCCTAAGCGTGAGGCCACCGGTTCAAGTCCGTTATGGCGCGCCAGATGCCTGGTGAAATTCGTTTCACCGGGCTTTTTTATTTGTCTTTCAACCGCATTGGAATCTCTCTTGTGCTTCTAATGCCGTCGAAAAAAACGATTTTGACTACAATTTGACTACACTGACGAATAAAACAACCCTATTAGAGCATACAGTATCGAATTTCGTGTTCCTAGATCGCATTAGATATTGGACATTTTTCACTTTTTTCTTTGAAATTATATCTCTATTTTTTCTGCCTGTCACGAAATCTATCGTCACAAAAGTTCACAATCTTTTTTTCGATCAACCCGTTAACATTTGGCGTTTTCGTGAGCTAGTTAGTGAAGGGCTGTTCAAGAGAAGGTCCTTCACCGGACTTTCAAAACTGAATAGCCAGTTTCGGGTAACAGCAGAATGATACTTCCGCCTTGAACGCTTCACAGCATTGGGCGGCCCGGCGGGATGCGGGGGTTCGAGAGAACATGCGCGAGGACGGCGGCTCGAAACGGCACTCTTTCTTACAA
>JAFYHO010000097.1 GCA_017539125.1 Actinomycetaceae bacterium
AAGAAGCTCAAGATCGCCCGGCTGGCCTTTGCCCGCCTCAAGACGATGCAGAATCTGACGCAACCAGTAGGTACCTTCACGGCAAGGCGAACACTTTCCGCAGGACTCATGCTGATAGAAGTCCATCCAACGAGTCACCACACGCACGACGGACACTGTCTCGTCGAACATTTGGATTGCGCGTGTTGCGAGCATCGAGCCTGCTTCTTTAACCGAGTTGTAATCGAGAGGAACATCGAGTTCTGCCTCGGTGAACAGCGGCGTCGAAGAACCGCCCGGCGTCCAGAACTTCAGCTTGCTCCCCGGGCGCATACCGCCACCGAGATCGAGCAGCTCGCGTACCGTCGCACCGATAGGCGCTTCGTACTGGCCAGGCGTATTGACGTGTCCAGACAGAGAGTAAATAACGTGCCCGTTGGCGGACTCGGTACCCATCGAGGTGAACCAGTCCGCACCGTTATTGATAACACCGGGGACGGAAGAAATCGTCTCGACGTTATTGATGACGGTCGGGCGAGCGTAGAGGCCCTCGGCTGCCGGGAAGGGCGGCTTCAAGCGGGGCTGGCCGCGATAGCCCTCGAGAGCAGAGAGCAGAGCGGTTTCCTCACCGCAGATGTAGGCACCTGCGCCGGCGTGAACCGTAATGTCGATGTCGTAGTCACCATTGGGGCCGAGACCCTTGCCGATAATGCCTGCCTCGTAGGCTTCGCGCACTGCGGCAAGCAGGCGGCGATAGACGTGGACGACCTCGCCGCGCAGGTAGATGAAACCGTGATGTCCACCGACTGCAAGCAGGGTAATTGCCATGCCCTCAATGAGCACGTGCGGATTAGCCATCAGATGCGGGATGTCCTTACATGTGCCCGGCTCGGACTCGTCAGCATTAACGACGAGATAGCGAGGACCACCGTCATGCGGGGGCAGGAACGACCACTTCAGACCTGTGGGGAAGCCAGCGCCACCGCGCCCGACCAGACCAGAGGCCTTCATAATCTCGGTCAATTCGCCTTCGCCGTAATTCCATGCTTTTTCGATAGCGCGGTAGCCACCATTGGCACGGTAGGCGTCGAGTGTCCATGACCTGTCCTTATCCCACATGTCCGAGAGGACTGGGGCGAGAAGATTGGTACTCACAGCGCACCTCCTTCCGTAGCTGTCCAGCCCTTTTCACGGGCAATTTTCAAACCAGCAAGAGATGCCGGACCTGCACTTGGGCCTTCATCGACGTGTCCGTCCTCAAAACCGGCGAGAACACGCGAGATTTCCTTGAAGGTGTAGACCTTGTCGGGGCCGCGGGTCGGGCGAACATCTCTGCCTGCCTGCAAATCTTCAACGAGTCGCTTGGCAGTAACAGGAGTCTGATTATCGAAGAACTCCCAATTGACCATAATGACAGGGGCGTAATCGCAGCCCGCGTTACATTCGAGACGTTCAAGGGTAATCTTTCCGTCCTCGGTTGTTTCGTCCGAGCCGATGCCAAGATACTCAGTCAAGGTATCCCAGATGACGTCTCCGCCCATGACCGCGCACAGGGCGTTTGTACACACGCCCACGTTGTATTCGCCATTGGGGTGGCGACGGTACTGGGTGTAGAACGTAGCAACAGCTGAAACCTCAGCACGCGAAAGACCGAGGACGTCTGCTGCCAGCACGATTCCACGCGGGGAAACGAAACCGTCAATGGATTGCACGAGGTGCAAAATTGGCATGAGAGCGGAGCGGGAAACAGGATAGCGCGCGATAATTTCGGCGCATTCGCTACGCAGCTTTGCTTCAACTTCCGGAGCGTACTTCTGTTCCATTAGCGATCAACACCTCCCATAACAGGGTCAATAACGGCCAGAGCCACAATAGCGTCGGCGATAAGCCCGCCTTCTGCCATCATGGAGAAGCCTTGGAGATTGTGGAAACTTGGATCATCAATATGAATACGGTAAGGACGGTTGCCACCAGAAGAAACAGCGTGGCAGCCCCAAATGCCCTTAGCGTGCTCAATCATGGCGAAAGCCTGGCCGGCTGGCACTCTGAAGCCCTCACTGACCATCTTGAAGTGGTGAATGAGCTCTTCCATATTATTAGCGCCCATGATTTCTTTGACGTGCTCGGGGTCTGTACCCTGGCCGTCAGCGCCGATGGACAGCTGTGCGGGCCATGCGATCTTCTTGTCCTCGATCATGACGGGATCGCCTTCGGTGGCGTCGAGACGGTCGAGGCACTGGTAGATGATTCGAAGCGACTGATACATTTCGTCAAAACGCACCATTGTGCGGTTGAAAGCGTCAGACTTATCGCGAATCGGCACGTCAAACTCGTAAGTCTCATAGTCGCAGTACGGCATAGTCTTGCGAAGGTCGAGCGGAACACCGCCGGCGCGCAAGCCCGGGCCTGTCTGCGAGAGAGCCATGAGAGCCGAGAGCGAAAGCACCGAGACGTCCTTGAAACGGGCGGCAACAATCGGGTTTGCACCGACAATGCCGAACATTTCGTCGATAGAACGCTTGATATCAACTGTGTGCTCGCGAATGTAATCGGTCGTGCCCTCGCCGACATCTTCAAGAACACCGCCGGGGCGAATGAACTCGATATTCATGCGCTGGCCTGCAATGCGCTCGAAAATACGCAAGCATTCTTCGCGGGCGCGGAAGGCGATCGTCATCATGGTGGTCGCGCCGAGCTCGTTGAAGGACGAGCCGATAGCAACGAAATGCGAAGCCAAACGCTGATACTCCATGAGCATCACGCGAATAACATTGGCGCGCTTGGGAATATCCTTCTCGATGCCGAGCAGCTTCTCGACTGCAAGGCAGTAGCCGACTTCTTGGAACACCGAAGCAACATAGTCCATACGAGTTGCAAGGGTGACACCCTGCGTCCACGTGCGGTACTCCATCGTCTTTTCGATACCGGTGTGCAAGAAGCCCGTCTGTGCTTCGGCCTGGCGCACATATTCGCCGTCCAGCTCGACGACCAGGCGCATAACGCCGTGGGTCGAGGGGTGGACAGGGCCGAGATTCATAACGATACGGTCTTGGGCAAGCTTGACGACTTCATCGGAGACATTCGCCCAGTCTCCACCGGTGACGGTGTAGGCGGGCAAGCCCTCGATTTCAGCGTCAGTAATGCCGCGTGTAGCGTGAATGTCAGTCATTAGTTGTACTCCCTCCGCGCGTCAGCAGGGGGCACAACTGCTCCCTTGTATTCGACGGGGATACCGCCGAGTGGATAATCTTTACGTTGGGGGTGGCCCACCCAATCATCAGGCATTGCGGTGCGCACAAGCCCAGGGTGCCCATCGAAAATAATGCCCATCAAATCCCACGCCTCGGACTCGTGCCAGTCGTTACCTGGATAGATGGAAACGACGGACGGCACATGCGGGTCGTCATCAGGGCAGGTCGTCTCAATAGCGAGATAGCGGTTGTGGGTGACGGACAAGAGCGGGTAGTAAGCGTGAAGCTCGCGCCCAGTATTCTCGGGATAGTGGACGGCGCTCACGCCAAGGCACAGCTCGAAACGCAGGTCTTGATCGTCACGCAGGTGTGTCATTGCCGCGCGCAGGTGTTCACGCGGAATGAAAATCACCATTTGACCATTCTCGACCACGACTTTTTCGATACCGTCCTTAATACCGTCAGCACGCAAATCCTCATCGAGGGCGGCGACAACATCGTCGAACCAGCCACCGTAAGGAGGCGTTGCGGGATGAGCGATAGAGACGGTGTCCTCAAGACCGGTGAAACCGGAGGTGTCTCCTGAGCCCTTGGCTCCCCACATTCCCTTAACGGCGCGAACGAATTCGCCTTCGCTGCGTGTGCCGTAGCTGGGAAGCGAGGTCGTTACTTCGCTCTCGGGCGCTGTGGACTCTTCAAGAGCATTGTCGATGTTCTCACTCATGCAAGCAGTCCTTTCATCTCGAAGGTGGGAGTTGCTTTCATCGCTGCCTCTTCGGCGGCGCGCACAGCAGCCTCACGACCTGCCTTTGTCAGGTGGTGATTGGCTTGAATATGCTTGCGCAACTCAAGGACGGAATAGATAAGAGCATCGGGGCGCGGCGGGCAACCAGGCAGGTAGATGTCAACGGGGACAACGTGGTCGCAGCCTTGCAAAATAGCGTAGTTGTTGAATACGCCGCCCGACGAAGCACACGCACCCATGGAAATAACCCACTTGGGATCTGCCATTTGGTCGTAAGTGCGGCGCACGACCGGAGCCATCTTTTGGCTGACGCGCCCGTTAATAAGCAGAAGGTCACCTTGGCGTGGCGAGGCACGGAAAATCTCCATGCCGAAACGAGCCGAGTCGTAGCGCGGGGTACCGAATGCCATCATCTCAATCGAGCAGCACGCCAAACCGAAGGTCACCGGCCATGTCGAACGAGTAAAAGACCAGTTGACGAAGTCCTCTACTGTTGTGAGGAGAAAACCTTGTTCTCCGCTAAGAGCGTTGGGTGATTTCATTACTATCCTCCTAGTCCCATTCCAAGCCGCCGCGGCGCCACACATAAATGAATGGCAAGGTCAACAAAACGAGGAATGACAACATCTCAATCAATCCCCACACGCCGAGTGTCTCAAAGGTGACCGACCACGGGTAGAGGAAAACCACTTCGATATCGAAGAGGAGAAAAATCATCGCCGTAATGTAATACTTCACGGGGAAACGTGCCGAGTTTTCAGCGCTGGGCGTGGCTTCAATACCACACTCGTAGCTGAGGTTTTTCACGCTGTTGTAACGGCTGGCAGTCACCTTTCCGAGGATTTCGGACGCGGCAATACCAGAAATAGCGAGAAAACCGGCAGCGATAATCATTGCTAGCAAAGGCACATATGCGTTCACTATCTACACCTGCTCTCTATATATAAAAGACTGCTCAAGCAAATCTATCAGTATTTGCTGCGAGACGGTCGTTATTGTCTTATTGTCACTCATGCTTTCGGAGCCACCTTAGCTAGAGAGGCAATAGTCCTATCCATCCAGTCTCCGCCTTCTTTGTCGTAGGCGTCTGACAGGAGCCGCAGAAAAAAACGCATCAGCGTCGGGTGCGGCAACCCATATTTGACGCAGATGTGCATGAATTGAGGTCGCTCAATAAGAGCGGCAAAGATGCGCCCGAGTGAATAATATCCACCGAGTTCATCTTTCATATTTTTCGCGTAATACGCGAGGGCACGCTCGGCAGCGACGATTGACGTGCGCGAGAGAGCCTGACCGAGGGCATCGGCAGCAAGCCGCCCTGATTGCAGAGCGTAAGCTATCCCCTCGCCATTGAAAGGGGAAACCATTCCGCCTGCATCCCCCACCAGAAGCAGACCGTCCGCGTACAAGGGCTGACGGTTAAAAGCCATAGGTAGGGCTGCCCCACGCAAAGGTTCAAGGAGTTTCTCTTCAGAAAACTCCCACTCCGCAGGGGCATTTTTCATCCACGTGGAAAACATGGATTTGTAATCCATGCCTTTGGGAGCACCTTTCGATCCCAAAGACCCCAGACCGATGTTGATGACTCCGTCCTCAACTGCCCACGCCCAGCCGTAACCGGGGGCGATATTGGATTTACCAACCTCGCCTTCCCACAATTCGAGCTGGCTCTCCATGAAATCGCTTGCAGCGAGAGGAGATTTCATGTAGCTGCGATAGGCAACACCCATGGGGCGCTTGCGGTCGTGAGCACGCCCGAGAGAAGTGGCGAGGCGGGCGCTCACTCCCCCAGCGTCAACGACGTAACGGGCACGATAGGTACAAGCTTCGCCGTCTTTTGTGGCTTTCACACCGATGACGCGACCTGTGCGCTCATGGCACACAGCGCCAGTGACCTGCACATTCTCTTCGAGCCGTGCGCCTGCGCTCACTGCGTGTTTGATGAGGATATGGTCGAGTTCTCGACGACGCTTTGCCAGACCATACGAAGGCATAGATGCGAGCTCTGGCCAGGGAACTTCAATGAAATTGCCTGCTCCATAGCCGCGAATGCCGAGGTTACGCGACCAGCCTGTCGTATCGATGCCCATGCGAATAAGTTCACCAACTGCACGCGGCGTCAGACCGTCGCCACAGATTTTGTCGCGGGGAAAGGTCGCTTTTTCGAGAACTGTAACGTCATATCCTTGACGTGCGAGGTAGTAAGAAGTGGAAGCGCCCGCAGGCCCGCCGCCGACAACGATGACGTCAGCTTCTTCCATCTCAACTCCTCACAAGTCGTCATTGGGTATAAATCCCCACATTGGGCATACCCATCAATGATACAAAACCACTGGGGCTTATGATACAAAACTGCTCGTGCCGATAGGCAGGGTAAAGGTTTCTTTAAGGTAACTTTTTACTTTTCTTATTTCACCCGTCAAGAAATTAGACTTTGCAAGGCTACCATCTGCGAAAACGCTAAAAATATTGGTGACAACAAAAGAGAGGATTTGTGCAAAGAGAGCAATTGCACATTCCCCTCTTGCCTAGTAATACAGCGAGAAAAAGCTACTAGAGTGGGCGCACAGCGCGGTGTATGGCAACTGTCCCGAAACTGAGAGGACGCCACTGCACATTAACCCACCCTGCTTCGCCAATCATCAGGGAGAGCTCGTCCTTATCGGGCCAGTCCATAATCGACTCGTGCAGATAGTCGTAGGCAGCGCCGTCTGACGAAACAACCTTGGAAATAGCAGGCAAAACGCGGGTGATGTAGAAGGTATAAAGCGAGTGCATAGGTTGGGAGCGTGGGGTAGAAAACTCGGCGACGACGAGACGGCCTCCGGGACGGATAACCCGATACATTTCTTCGAGGGCACGCATAGGATTTTGCACATTGCGCAGACCGTAAGACATCGTCACTGCGTCAAAAGATTCGTTCTCAAAAGGCAAATCCATCGCGTCGCCTTGAATAAGGTTCAAATGGGGACGGCGGCGCAAGCCCTCACGAATCATACCTTCCGAGAAATCACAACCAGTCACATCGGCACCGGCTTTTGCGAGGGACGCGGTTGAAGCACCTGTTCCACAGGCTAGATCGAGGATTTTCATGCCAGGGCGCACTTGGACAGCACGGGTGACGGCTGCGCGCCACGCAAAGACCTGACCGAAGGTCAAAATTGTATTGGTAATGTCGTAGCGAGGAGAAACCTCGTCGAACATCTGTGCAACTGCTGTAGCTTCTTTGCTCAGGTTTGCCCGTACTTCCATAGGGAACATTCAAGCACTTAAAAGCCCTCCAGCACAGGACATATCACTATGAGAAAAACAACGTAGTTGCCTCCCGTCATTGCGAGGAGACGCTCCGCGCCGACGCGGCAATCAATATCGACATTATTGCTTGCGTTGCGAAGCAGGCAATAACGGACTATTGATCGCCGCGCCTGCCCAGCGGGCAGGCTCGCGACGACGGGGGCGGGTAAAACTTACCCCGCCAGTGTGACGTCGAGGGAGATGACATTCGTACCTCGGACAAGCTGCAAAGTCACTGTGTCACCAGGCTGATACTCGTGAATAGCGCCCAGCAAAGACGTATCAGAAACAACAGGATAATCGCCGACAGCAATAACCGTATCGTCAATCTGAAGTCCCGCACCCTGGGCAGGGCTTGACTGCTCAAAAGCTTTCACTTGAGCACCCAGCTGCGAAATATCGCCCGCTTTCACCCACACACTCTGCGTCGTTACGCCAAGGTTCGCGTGCTGAACAGTGCCATGAGAAATCAACTGACCGGCGATCTGCTTGACAAGATTGATGGGAATAGCAAAACCGATTCCAGAGGCTCGCTCCTCCCCATCAGTCCCCGTCGCGCTCGCTAAAGCCGAGGTCACGCCAATAACCCTACCCTCGCCGTCAACAAGTGCTCCACCCGAATTACCCTCATTCGTTGCGGCGTCAATCTGGATTGCATTCGTGACAATTTTTTGCCCCTCATTGCCCACTTCCTCAGTCGAAACAGGACGGTTGATAGCCGAAACAATACCTGTGGTCACCGATTGAGACAGCCCCAGCGGATTGCCAATTGCGGCGACAGGCTCGCCCACAAAAACCGCCGAGGAATCACCGAGGGAAGAAGGCTGCAAACCGTCAGGCGGATTAGTCATTGCCAACACAGCAATATCTGTCGCCGCGTCCACACCCGCCAGGCTCGCCTCAACAATAAGCCCGCTGTCCAGCTGGATAGAAAAAGAATCCTGCCCAGAAATAACATGAGCATTGGTGACGACATGCCCCTGCGCGTCAAAAACGAAGCCCGCGCCCTGCGAGCCTTCCGCCCCGCCAGTTGCGCGCACAGTGACCGTTGACGGTTTAACCGCTTGGGCAACCTCTCCCCAATCAGGGGCGGTAATAGTGGTGTCAACCAGAGGCGCTCCTGTCGGACCAATTGTAGGGGCGGTAGAGCGGGAAGGCAGGCTCAAAACTCCAGCGCTGACCAGCATATACGCTCCCGCCAAAGCGAGCACTCCGCCGAAGATGGCGGCGAGGAAAGTAGTGGCTATGCGAGATTGTTTTGTCTCTCTCGCAATAACGAGGTTGGTTTTTTCGTCATTGCGAGGAGCGCCACTAGGCGCGACGCGGCAATCAATATTGGCATCATTGCTCGCGTTGCGAAAGCTGGCAGTCAAGGGACTATTGATTGCTTCGTCGGACACTTCGTGTCCTCCTCGCAACGACGGGAAAGAATCGTTGTGAGCCGGCGTTTGCGTGGCACGATGAAGCGGGCTTCCTTCACGAAGCCACTGCGCACGGATAAAATCCTCACTCATCGACACACCTCATCTGCTATCTGTTTTAGACTTAGCTCTATGGACACTTTACCTCCCATTCCACAATCCGTCTCTGAACTTTTCAACGCCGAGCGCTGGCGCGATATTGAGGGCGCCGATTTCCGCGATATTACTGTACATCGCGGGGTTGAGCGCCTGCGCGACGATTCAGGCGAAGTCACCGAGGTGCGCGACCTGCCCGTCATGCGTATCGCCATCAACCGCCCCGAGGTGCGCAATGCCTTCCGCCCCGAAACCGTCGATGAACTCTACCGCGCATTCGATATGGCACGCTTGGACACGAGCGTTGGCGTGGTGATTTTGACAGGCAACGGCCCCTCCTCGAAAGACGGCGGCTGGGCTTTCTGTTCGGGTGGCGACCAGAAAGCCCGGGGTCGTGACGGTTATTGTTATGACGGTGACGGCGCAGATGTGTCGGGTAGCGAGGCGGCGTCTACGGCTACCTCGGCGAACGAGGTGAATGCGCGCGCGACGGGTCGCCTGCATATCCTCGAAGTCCAGCGCTTGATTCGCACGATGGGCAAAGTGGTCATCGGCGCGATTTCCGGCTGGGCTGCCGGTGGTGGACACTCTCTAGGTGTCGTCTGCGATTTGGCTCTGGCATCGAAAGAGCACGCCCGCTTCAAGCAGGTAGACGCCAATGTTGGCTCTTTTGACGCCGGCTATGGCTCTCAACTGCTCGCCCGTCAGGTCGGCAATCGCCGCGCGAAGGAGATTTTCTTCCTTGCCCGCGAGTACAGCGCCGAGCAGGCCGAGGCGTGGGGCGCTGTCAATGAGGCTATCCCGCATGCCGAGCTCGAGGAGCGCGCGTGGGAGTGGGCGATGAGGATTTGCACGAAGTCTCCGCAGGCTATTCGTATGTTGAAATTCGCCTTTAATGCCGCCGATGACGGCATGGCTGGAATGCAGGTTTTCGCAGGTGAGGCAACGCGCCTTGCGTACATGACCGAGGAAGCGCGCGAAGGGCGTGACGCCTTCTTGGAGAAGCGCGAGCCAGACTGGTCGGCTTTCCCCTACTACGCCTAGCCACTGCACCCAGGGCTTTCGACGACTGAAACGGGGGCGATGATTCGTGAATGATAGCAGGACGCTTTTTGTTTCCGGCTCTACCTCACGCGAGGATTTCGAGCGCTGCGTGCGTGCAATTAAAGCGCGCATGAGTGCTTTTCAGCGTGGCCCGCTCTTCTTCTACTCCCCCACGTCCGCAACGGACGAAAGCACAGCACAGCAGGCACGCCTCGAGCAGGTTCGCGCCTTAGAGGCGGAGCTAGCTGGCTATGACCTTCCGAGCGATGCCGCCTATCTTATGCGCACCTCCGGCTCGGCAAGCGGGACGGGCAAAATTGTTCTCTTGTCGACGGCTTCCCTCGTGGCGTCTGCCGAAGCAACTGCCCAGGCTCTAGGTGGCGCGGGGCGCTGGACAGTCTGCCTACCCCCAGCTCACATTGCAGGTTTTCAGACGATTTACCGCTCTCTGCTGGCAGGCACAGAACCCATCTGGGCTGGCAATGGTCAGCCTGGCGACATCTCCGAAGCAGTGCGTGCCTACCGCGAGAGCGAGCGCGCCTATCTGTCACTTGTTCCCGTCCAGCTTGCACGTCTACTGGAGGACGCCGAGGCTACCCGCGCTGCTCAGCGCTATCAGGCGATTTTGGTGGGCGGTGCTGCCTGCTCTGCCGAGGTGTTGAATGCGGCGCGCGAAGCGGGGCTGACTATCGTGCAGACCTATGGCATGAGTGAGACGTGTGGGGGTTGCGTCTATGACGGTTTCCCCATTGGCGATACGCGCGTGAGTGTGGAGAATGACGGGCGTCTTGTGCTTTCTGGGAGTTGTGTAGCTGTGGGCTATGCGGGCGGCGAGCCCTTCGCCGGCACATTCCGCACCGCCGATTGCGGGAGTGTTGATTCGCAGGGGAAGCTATCGGTTTTTGGGCGGCTCGATAGGGCGATTACAAGTGGCGGCGTGACGGTAATTCCCGAAGTCGTTGAGCAGCATGTGAGCGAGTGTGGCTGTGGCGAGACGGTAGTCGTCGGCGTTGATGACGCGACATGGGGGCAGGCTGTCGTAGCGGTAGTGGAAAATGACGTTCCGAATGTGCGTGAGCTTTTGGCTCAGCGCCTTGAAAAAGGCTGGGTTCCGCAGCGCGTCGTCACTCTAGGCAAACTCGGCTTGAACGATTTCCCGCGCCTGCCCTCTGGCAAGCCCGACCGTAATACATTAACCCCCCTCGTCGTTGTTCGGCACTGACGTGCCTTCCACAACTGCCTCACTCCAGTCTGGAACGCAAGCGTTCCGACATTCCGTTCGTTGTTGTGCGAGGAGCGAGCAAACAGCGAGCGACGAAGCAATCAATAGTCCCTTTAACAGCCTGCTTTGCAACTCAGCAATGCACATCGGTATTGATTGCTTCGGTCGTTTCACTCCCTCGCAATGACGGTGGTTTTCCGTCATTGCGAGGAGCGAGCAAACAGCGAGCGACGCGGCAATCAATAGTCCCTTTAACAGCCTGCTTTGCAACTCAGCAATGCACGTCGG
>JAFYHO010000098.1 GCA_017539125.1 Actinomycetaceae bacterium
CAGCTCGACAAATTCGTGCCGAGACTTCGCGAAAAATATCCGAACGCAGGGATTTTGGCCTACTTGCAGCCGTACACGAATACCCACGCCCCGCTGGAGCACTTGAAGGGCATTATAGACCCGATTATCAAGCACAAGGAGATTGCGGGTCTTGCGATAGGGACTCGCCCAGACTGTCTCGAAGACGAGAAGGTGGAATACCTCGCGGAAATGAACCGCAAGAAGCCGATTATCGTGGAGATTGGCCTGCAGACGGCAAATGACCTGACTCTCGCGGCCATAAACCGCAAGCATACGCTCGCCGATTTCGAAGATGCGGTAAAGCGCTGCCAGGCGGCGGGTCTCACCGTCACCACGCACGTGATTGTCGGGCTCCCCGGTGAGACGCTGGGCGATTTCAAGAAAACCGCCCAGGTGGTGCACGACCTGCACCTCGCCGCCGTGAAAATCCACCCGCTTCACATTGTCGCAGGGACTGTGATGGCACAGGACTTTTCTGCCGGCGAAATCAAGCTATTGGAATTCGAGAAATACTGCAATGCGGTTGCCGAGATGATCAAGATTATCGGGCCCGAGACCGCCATCGAGCGGTTCAGCGGAGAAAGCCCGAGCGAAATGCTCCTCGCCCCCAACTGGTGCGGCGAACGCGACCGCATCATCGCGGAAGTCGAAAAGATTTTGGATAAAGGCTGACGCCTTCCCCACCAGAAAACTTACCACAATAATAAAAAGGACTGCCTTGCGGGCAGTCCTTTTTATGTTTTGAAGCGGTCTTCGTGAGCAACAAAGCCCCCGGGTGTTAACCGGGGGCGGTTGCGAGAGCGAGTGAGAAACCGGAGGTTTCAACACCCGAGACGTCGAACGAGCGGTCTCTTACGACACGAGCATCATGGAGAACACCATGACGAACAGCGCGACTGTTTCGCCCACGCCGAGCACCATGAGGTAGTTCACCAAGCCCTTGCCCGTTTCGCCCAAGGCATTGCAGGCGTCCGCAGCGGACTTGCCCACATACCAGGCGCTGGCCATCATGCCGATACCGCCGAAGATGCCCACGCCGAGGTAAGCAGCCCAGTTGTCCGGATTGGCCTGAGACTTGTTCAAGATGTACATCATCAGGAGCATCCCGTAGATAGTCTGCGCAATCGGCGCGCCCACGAAGATGAGCAGCGTAAACAGTGCGTTCTTACCCTTGAGATACGCCTTTTTCCAGGCCCCGATGGCTGCCATGCCGGCAGTCCCGCAGCCCAGCGCGGAACCCACCGCGGCAAGGCCCAAGGCCGCCACCGCACCGAGCTTCGCGAGCGTTAAAAGTTGAGCTTGATCCATACGTGTTACCTCGCTGGATTAGAGCACCATCATGGAGAACACGAGAACGAAGAGGGCCACGGTTTCCACGATACCGAGCACCATCAGGTAGTTCACCATGCCCTTGCCGGTTTCGCCGAGGGCGTCGCAAGCCACAGCAGCGGACTTGCCCTGATACCAGGCAGGCATTGTATAGCTTGTCATGCTGAAATTTACAAAGCGAACCGCCGCAGCGAAGCGAGGACGAGTGAGCCTGTATGCAGAGCTGTTTCAGCATCTCATTTTCGTGCGTCCCGTCAGTAAAGAGATTCCGAAACCAGTTCGGAATGACGGTATTTTGTTTGGCGTCTTGAATTCCGCGACGAAACGCTTGATTTCTGCGACGCGGTGCCGGTATTCCTCATTGGGGGCGATGTTGGGGTTGTAATAGAAGAGCGTAATCTTGAAATACTGCGAAAGGTATTCGATG
>JAFYHO010000099.1 GCA_017539125.1 Actinomycetaceae bacterium
CTATTTCAACGACCACGGCAATCAAATCGACCGCTTTTCTGAGTCTCTCCTTGCCAGCGCTTTGGGCTTGCCTACGCCCGAGGACGGCTACGGCGGTCAGTACATTGCCGACATCGCCCAGACCGTCATCAACGATTGTGAGCAGGCGGGCGAGCCAGACCCGCGCACACTGCCCGAGGCTGATGCTCAAGAAGTCTTCCGCGCTCGCGGTGTTGAGCTGATGTTCGAAGAAATTAAGAAGTCTTTGGGAGAGTTCCGCTCGGAATTCGATGTCTATTTCCATGAGCAGTCTCTGCATGAATCGGGCAAGGTTGCTGAGGCAATTGACAAGCTCCGTGAACGTGGAGTGATTGAAGAACGCGAGGGTGCTATCTGGCTGCGCACCACCGATTTTGGTGACGACAAAGATCGTGTCATTATCAAATCGGACGGCGAGTCCGCCTATTTCGCTGGCGACATCGCCTACTATCTCGACAAGCGTGAGCGTGGCGCAGACCAGTGCGTCTATATGCTCGGTGCAGACCACCACGGCTACATCGGCCGCATGTACGCTATGGCGCGTGCCTTCGGTGACGAAGCCGGCACGGGCAAGAATATGGAGATCCTTATCGGTCAGCTTGTCAACCTTGTGCGCGCAGGAAAGCCCGTGCGCATGTCTAAGCGTGCGGGAACCGTCGTCACTATGGAAGACCTTGTGGAGGCCGTCGGTGTGGACGCGGCGCGCTATTCGCTTGTGCGTGCCTCGGTTGATACCACTCTTGACCTCGACCTTGACCTTGTTGCTTCGCATACCAACGAGAACCCCGTCTATTACGTCCAATATGCCCATGCGCGTACCTGTTCTGTTGCGCGTAATGCGGCTGAGCATGGTGTGCGACGTGAGGACGCTTTCGCCCCCGAACTTCTCGAGGAAGCAGATATTGTTCTGCTCGGCGAGCTTGCCCGCTTGCCCGATGTCGTCACGCAAGCGGCGAATTTGCGCGAACCGCACCGTATCGCACGCTACTTGGAGGAAGTCGCCGGGGCGTACCACACCTGGTACGGCAAGGCGAGGGTCACTCCGCGTGCGGACGAGGAGGTTAGCGATTTGCATCGCACGCGCCTGTGGGTCAATGACGCTGCCCGCCAAGTTCTCGCCTGCGGGCTTGACCTGCTCGGCGTGAGCGCCCCCGAACAGATGTAAAAGCTGTAATAACGATTGAAAGGTGTCGAGATGAGTGTCGAGTTGGAAAACGTGAAGTGCCCGGAGCCTGACGGTTCAGCTGGTGGCGTGTGGCCGCGTGGCGTGGAGCGTGGTGCGGATGGCGAGCTGCGGATTGCGGGGCTTGCAGCGAGCGAGCTTGTGCGCGATTTTCCGACATCTGTTTTCGTTATTGACGAGGCGGATATGCGTGCGCGTGCTGCCGAGTGGAAAGCCGCAATGGACGAGGCTTTCGCTGAGGCCGCTGGCCTCGCCGGCGCAAGCGTTTTCTATGCCGGCAAAGCCTTTTTGTCCGTCGGCGTGGCACGTTGGATGAGCGACGAGGGCTTGGGAATTGACACCTGTTCGGCAGGGGAGTTGACGACGGCGCTCGCAGCAGGTGTAGCGCCCGAAAAGCTTGGTCTGCACGGGAATAACAAGTCCGTCCGCGAAATCACGATGGCTCTCGACGCTGGCGTGGCTCATCTGGTGGTCGATTCTCTCGCAGAGTTGGCGCTGGTTGAGGAGATTGCGCGCGAGCGTGGCGCGAAAGCAAATATTATGCTGCGTGTGACGACGGGTGTTCACGCTGGTGGGCACGAGTTTATTGCGACGGCTCACGAAGATCAAAAGTTTGGTTTGTCGGTGACGGCTGGCGTGGCACGCGAAGCTATTGAAAAGGTCGTGGCGAGCGAGCATTTGGAGCTTGTTGGCTTGCATTCGCATATTGGTTCGCAGATTTTGAACTTGGACGCTTTTGTTCAAGCTCTCGATGTTGTGCTGAATTTGCGCGGCGAGGCGATGAAGGATTTGGGTTGTGATATTCCTGAGATTGACTGCGGCGGGGGATACGCGGTGCGCTACACGGCTCTCGATGACGTTCCGCCTGCTCCGCGCGAATATGCGACGGCGCTTGCGGCGGCAGTGCGTGGGCACGCCGAGCGCACAGGTGTGCCTGCTCCTCATATTTCGATTGAGCCAGGGCGTTCGATTGCAGCACCTGCCTGCATGACTATCTATACGGTCGGCACGATTAAGGACGTCCAACTGGAAGAAGGCGGGCAGCGCCGCTACGTGTCTGTCGATGGCGGTATGAGCGACAATATCCGCCCTGCCCTGTACGACGCGCAATACACGGCGAGCGTCATTTCCCGCCAAGCTGGCGATGAGAGCGTGCGTTCACGCGTGGTTGGCAAGCATTGCGAGAGTGGAGATATTGTCGTCCACGATGTGGCTCTGCCTGCCGATATTCGCGCCGGCGATTTGCTGGCTGTGCCCGTGACGGGCGCTTACGGGCGCTCGATGGCGTCGAATTACAATATGCTCACGCGCCCCGGCGTCGTGGCTGTGCGCGATGGCCAGGCCCGCTATCTCGTCCGCCCCGAAACCGTCGAAGACCTGCTAAACCTCGACGCCGACGCGTAAATTTTGATTTTTCCTTGTCATTTCAAGCCTCGCTGAAAAACACAAGAAAAATATGTCCTACCTCCTTGTTAGGGTCATGACGGAAGATTTTCTTAAACCTGAATTCTAAAAAGGAGGAGATATGCCTGAGTTGTCGCGTTTTATGGAATTGTCATAAAAATGATTTATTTGGATATTACTCGGCACAATAAGCCGCACGTTCATGTGTTTTATGGTGAATATGAAGCATCAATTGGTATTGACGGAGAGTTATTGGCTGGGGCTTTGCCAGTCAAACAGTTGAAACTTGTTATGGCGTGGTTAGTAATTCATGAGGGGGAATTGTACGAGGCATGGAACAATGCTGTGGCTGGTAAAGCGTTTGGTAAGATTAAACCGCTGGGTTAGAAAGGGCAGGCAATGTTTGTTGTTGATGGTGTGGCATATGCAGGTGAACCCTCGCAAGGTGTGAGGGTTCAGGCTGTGCGCGTCCTCGACGATATGACGATGCTCGTGCAATTTTCTACAGGGGAAACGCGGCTCTTTGATGCAAGTGTTTTGCTTGATATGCCTGCTTTCAAACCTCTTGAAAACCCAGAAGTATTCAATAATCCTACTATTGAGCATGGCATTCTCACGTGGAGCAATGGAGATATAGATATTGCTCCAGAAAAACTATACGAGTTGAGTTTTGAATACACTGAGCAGGCTGACGTTTCGCCAGAGCTGGCTTCGCTTGTGAGGGGTGATTGATGTCGGCGTCTCCACGCCGAACGAAACGCGCCAAAAAACTATGGAAGTTTTCATATCCTTACGTAATTACGCTCAGGAAAACGGCATTGCTGCGATGCACACGGCAAGTGAAATTGCGCGTGAACGTGGTATTTCTGAGATGACGCTCGATGAAATAAACGCCGAAATTCGTGCTGCGCGGCAGGAACGGCGTGCTGCAAACTAAGCGCACGCTATTGCCCCGTGGAAAATGCTTGACATTATGTGTGGCGATTTTCGTTTTGCCGGGTAGATCTATTTTTGCGCGAGTTTAGGGTGCTGAAAACGTGTTTCCTGATTGTTATGTCCTGATTTTCTCCAAAAATGGCGAAAATACTTCTTTACTTTCTCCAAATTCGGGGGGTTTGCGAACAAAAGGGTTAGCTTACGCGGCAAAGAAGTCTCACGTCGTCAAGCGTCAGATTCTCCTCCTTTAGAATTTTGTTGACTTTAGGCATAATTTCGTATAGGTAGTAATACTCCCCGTAAAAGGTATCCCATTCGTGGTACATATAATTCTCTTTGACGTCATCCTTAAAAGCGGCATACACTTCTTCGTCGATAATCTTTGGGCAGTAATCCATATTAGATTGAAGGAGTTTGAAAGAATGTCGAGAAATAATGCCGCCATATTCGTGGAGGCCACGATCGTAGTCCTCTTTAATTCGCTCTAAATCCATCAACTCAAAATTGGCGATGTAATGCTTTTCGAAGTCGTTTGCGGCATCGTATTTCTCCTGATTTGCCTTTTTATACTCTTCGTTTAAGTTCTGGAAACCGATAGACGAATAGCTTCCGTACTCAAGCACAAATTCCCTAGCGTGGTTGCGGACGTAGTGAAAATAATCAGAGTCGTCCACTTTTATGGGGTGCCATGTGTCATTGTCACTTTTCTTTTCAAGATGAAAATAGTAATAGGTGCCCATTGGTGTAGACCTCCTCGGTTTTGGTGGTGCAACATAACTTTTATACGTATAATAATAGAAATAATATACGTACGGAGGGGATATGGATACGAAATTGACGTTGAAACTCGATAGTAACGTCATCGAGTTGAGCAAGGTCTATGCGAAAAAGCAAGGCAAATCGTTGTCAAGCATTGTCGAGGACTATTTGCGCTCCCTGCTGTCACAGAACGAAGACGCTGAGATTTACGATATCTCGCCAGAATTGGCTTCGCTAGTGGGAATAGTTGATATCGGCGATTATGACAGCGTTAAAGCCGAGTATCTAGCGTATGTGGAGGCGAAAAGTGCCTAAAAAAGTCCCCGCATACCTCCTCGATACAAACATAGTCCTTGACCTCATCGGTAAACGTGAACCGTTCGTTAACAATGCTGTGCGAATTTTCGCGCTCGCTGAAAAAGAACAGGTGACGCTATGGGTGTCGCCCCATTCGCTAGCCACAATCTACTACTTCCTGTCGAAAAGCAAGGGACGCAAAAGTGCCAGCATGCTTTTAGAAAAACTCCTTAATCTTCTACATGTTGCCCCTATCGACGAAACAGTTGTGCGGCGTGCCTTCACCTACGGCTTCCGAGATTGGGAAGACGCACTCGTTGCAAGCGCAGCTCAAAGCGCTCGACTAGACGGAGTCATCACTCGCAACGTCAAGGACTTCAAACCAAGCCCTCTGCCCGTTCTCCTGCCAGAAGAAGTCCTTGCGCGGTAGCGATGCGCAGCGCGTCAAAGGCTAGAGGATATGCTGGACGATTTTCATTCGGGTGAGGGGCTATACTAGCCAGTAGTGAAAAGCTAGGGGAGGAGGAGCTGTGGTTCAGAGCCTTATTGAGAAAGCCAGTGGTGGCAAGCCACAGGTTATTGTGCCGATTGTGGGGGCTGGGCGACATGACATACTCGCGCAGGCGCGCACGGCGCGGCAGAGCGCTGCTGATATTGTCGAATGGCGTATCGACTTCTTCGACGATTGGCGCGACACCGATGCTTGCTGTGCGCTCGCTGGTGACATAGCCGAAACAATCGGCAAGCCACTGCTTGGCACATTCCGCACACGCGCCGAAGGTGGACGCAACGACATCGCCCCCGAAAGCTACTCCGAACTATTGGGTGCGCTTGCTGGCAGTGGTGCGTTCTGGGCGCTCGACGTCGAAGCCTTTTTCACAGGGTTATCCGTCGGCGAGCTTATCTCCACAATCCATGACAAGGGCTGCGCCGTCATAGCCTCAAATCATGATTTCAACGAAACCCCTCCCGTCACCGAAATTTGTGCGCGTCTCAGCTTCATGGAAAAACTTGGCGCGGATGTCGCTAAATGTGCCTATATGCCACAGGATATGACGGATGTTGCGCGTCTTTTAGAAGCAACGGCCTCTGCCAGCCAAAACCTAGAGATTCCCATCATCACCATGTCTATGGGGGAGACGGGTGTAATTTCGCGTATTGCAGGTTCGCTTTTTGGCTCGGCAGCTACCTTTGCTTCCTTAGAAACAGCTTCAGCGCCCGGGCAGATTCCCCTCGAGGACATGACAGAGATTCTTTCCCTCCTGCAAAAAATCAACTAGAGATTGCTTCGGTCGCTTCGCTTCCTCGCACAACGAGGAGCGAAAGGTCTGTGAAAGTTCACTTTCACAAGACTGGAGCGACGATGTTGTTGTAAGGCGACGAAGTCGCCGAACAATGATGTAGTCCAACCCGTCATTGCGAGGAACGAGCGTAGCGAGTGACGAAGCAATCTCCACCCGCAATAGCAAAAGAGGTCGCAATAACGGGATATAGAACGAACGCGACAATATAAATCAGCACAAAACTAAAGGGTTATTCTTCATCTGTCCACCTGTACGGATTAATAAACCATTCGTCAATACTGTTCAAGTGAATCATTGACCCGTCTTTAAGCGTGACATACACACCTTCATATGGACCCACAGGGTCGTCACTAGGATTTTTAGCGTATCTGCAAGAAACGACCTTCCAATCATCGACTAGTTCATCATAATAAGGCTGGAGTTGGTCGTCATTCCACGCATCATAGGGGCGACCATTATTATCATAAGGATATAAAGAATTCCATACTGACTCAATAGGGGTATTACTATAGTCATCTACGACATTACACTCTATTATGGGCGCGTCAATATTTGCCGCAAAATCCAAGGTTGCATATTCTTCATACGACAACCCAAATATTCTTGGCGCACTTCCTGCGCTCCTCGCATCCTTACCCGTAAACAGCTCTTTGGTTAAGTCATAGCTACTATATACAGCTAGATATTCCTTGCCCTCTGGAGTCGCCTCTATATAGGCAAGCGCACCGGGGTCACTAAGCAACTCTTCCCAAACGTCACTACCAGCCCCAGTATTGCTAGAGCCACCATTAGAACCGCCAGAGTTTTCACCAGAGTTAGACCCTGAATTTCCGCCGGCGTTAGAACCAGAGCCAGAACTTCCCGAGCCACACCCAGCCAAACCAGCCAGCGACAAACCAAGCGCACACATAAGCGCTAACAACTTCTTTGAAATGGCCATTCCAACCACTTCTCCTTTCTCAATAGACTTTGCAAATATCAATAAAAATGCACCAACCTGAAAGTTCAAGGCTAAGCAGTTAGGGTGAGTATTAAAACTTTACATACACATACACATCATCATCTGTATCTGCTTGATGGCATAACAGTTGATACCGATACCCTTGCTGGAGCATTTGTTCTTTCGCTTCTTTCGACCCTAGTGCAGCTTCGTCTACGGGTAGCGTTCTCCAGCACCATTCATCGTAATATTCTCTATACTCATTCCAAGTATCTCTTGTGATGTAAGAGACGGCATTTGGATATTTTGGATTACTTCCGTCAATGGGATACGCTACTCCAGTATTGGTATATTCGTCACCAAAAAAAGTGTCATCACTAAAAGTAATTTTTTGTGAATCATTTTCTGATTCATTGTCGGAACTAGACCCCGAGTTAACCTCAGAGTTACTCTCTCGAGTATCAGAACTACCAGCCCCAGAACCACTAGAGCCAGAATCATCACAACCGGCCAACCCAAAAGAACCAGCCAGGAGCACGCCAGCAAAAAGTGCCATTAGTTTCTTTGAAATAGCCATGTCAACCATTCCTCCTCTCACGAAAAATACCTAGCTCACACACTACATGAGAGAGAGAGCAACACGCTCACATCACACAGGGCAAAATTGTCCGTTGTTGCAATAATCGAACTCGAGATTGCTTCGCTTTCCTGCGGAAGCTCGCAATGACGGGGGTAGGGAGATTGCTTCGTCGCAGGCAAAGCCTGCTCCTCGCAATGACGGGGGTGGGGAGACTCGCAATGACGTATTTCCGTCATTGCGAGCGAAGCGAAGCAATCTCCCCCTCATCATTGCGGACATACATACCCTCTCCGCTATTGTTGTGAGAAGTCAAACTGTGATATAAAGAAAGTGGTCGTCCGTAATAGGAAGGCTTCCAAGTGCCGGGGACGTTTTCCCCGGCTTTTCCTTGGCTTCACCTCATCTCACCACCGAGGAAACCATGTCTGAACTCAGCATTTTCATCGACGAATCTGGTAGCGACGGTCTTAGAGACAAGTACTACCTAGTAACACTTGTCGTACATGAGCAAGACGAGAGCTTGTCGGAGAACATTAGGCTCTACGAGCAGTCCCTTGCTGATAGAAATCTGCCTAACATCCCTTTTCATGCCTCGCCTTTACTCAACGGTCATGCTGATTATGAGGGGCTTAGCCTTGCTGGGCGTAAACGATTTTTATCGTCATTTCGAGTCTTTATTCGTCACGTTCCCGTCCGCTACACCACTATCGCACTGAAAACGAAAGAGCACACTAATGCTAGTGCGGTTTCTGATGTTATGCGTCGTAGGCTTATCGACTTTATTTTCGACAATCTTTCTTATTTTCAAGAATTTGACCGCGTGAAAATCTATTACGACAATGCTCAACAATCCATTGTTGAAGCAGTCCGCAAAGCAATGAACTATGCCCTCGCTAAAGACACTGTCATCTACAGAAAAGCATCACCTGCGGATTACCGTCTCAGTCAAGTCGCGGACTACATCTGCACAATGGAATTCACTGCACTCAAATTCTCAGACAAAACAACAACCGCAACCGATGAAAAATTCTTCGGCTCATGGTCTCAATTCAAAAAAGGCATACTCAAAGAAATACGAGCAAAAAGAATCTGAAACCGACAAAACCCCTCCCACCTGAGATTGCTTCGTCGGCAACTGCGTTGCCTCCTCGCACAGCAACGAGCGGAAGGTCCACGAAAGCTCGCTTTCGTGAGACTGTAGCGAGGAAGCTGTGGTAAGTGAGCGAAGCGAACGAACAATGACGATGTGTAATGCTCATTTCTCTACAGTTTTTTGTCGGCGCTCTCGGGTAGGCTAGGAAAGAAGAGAAACGGAAGGAAACTGACGTGAAAGACGAAGTGAAAGTTGCACTGCTCGGCTGCGGAACAGTCGGCACTCAAGTTGCACGCCTCCTCGGCGAACAAGCAGAAGATTTTGCCGCGCGTTCAGGGGCACGCCTGCGCCTCATCGGTATTGCCGTGCGTGACGCCTCAGCTCCGCGCGACCCGGCAATCGACCCCGCCCTGCTCACCGAGGACGCAGACAGCATTATCGACCAAGCAGATATCGTCATCGAACTCATCGGCGGTATCGAGCCTGCTCGCACCTACATTCTCCGCGCTTTCCAAGCAGGCGCTTCCGTCGTCACAGGCAACAAGGCGTTGCTTGCCGAGCATGGCCCGGAACTCTACGAAGCCGCCGCAGAAGCCAATGTCGATTTGTACTACGAGGCCGCAGTGGCAGGCGCAATCCCCGTTGTTTATGGTTTGCGCGAATCCCTTGCCGGCGACCGTATCACTCAAATCCTCGGAATCGTCAACGGCACAACGAACTACATTTTGGACGAAATGACCGTCGCGGGGCTCTCCTTCGACGAAGCACTGAAACAAGCCCAAGAGCTCGGTTTCGCCGAAGCCGACCCGACCGCCGACGTTGATGGTCTCGATGCGGCAGCCAAGTGCGCAATTCTCGCCTCTCTCGCATTCCACACTCGCGTCGAGCTCAGCGACGTTGAAGTGACAGGAATCCGCGAGATTACCGCAGCAGATATTGCTTCTGCTACCGCGGCAGGGTACGTCATCAAGCTGCTTGCCAATGCCAAGCGCCACGAGGACGGCATCGAAGTCTCCGTCGCCCCGACCCTTGTTCCGGCTGACCACCCGCTCGCCACCGTTCACGGCTCATTCAATGCTGTTGTCATCGAAGCCGAAGCGGCAGACCGCCTCATGTTCTATGGGCGCGGTGCAGGCGGCGCACCCACCGCCTCGGCAGTCCTCTCTGACGTGGTCGCTGCTGCTTCACACAAAGTCCTCGGCGGCAATGCTCCGCGCGAGCTCATCTATGGCGACGTTCCGATTCTGCCTGCTTCGAAAACCCGTGCACGCCACCAGCTCGAACTTGTTGTCGTCGATCAAATCGGCGTACTTACCGAAGTGACTGGCGTTTTCGCACGTCACGGTGTCTCAATCTCTGCCGTCGCCCAGTCCTATGGTCGCGGCAAGAAGTCCGATACCTGCCATTTGACTGTAACAACACATGAGGCACAGCAAAACGAGCTAGACGCGACCCTCGCCGACCTGCGAGAATCATCTTTTGTAACCGATATTGTCCGAGTTATCCGAGTGGAGGAAAACTAATGGCACACCAATGGCAAGGCGTTATCGCTGAATATATCGACCGTCTCCCATTTGCTGAATCTGACCCCGTTGTTACTCTGCGTGAGGGTGGGACGCCACTGGTCTATTCGCGTGCCCTGTCTGAGCAGACAGGCGCGGAAGTCTATGTCAAAGTCGAAGGTATGAACCCGACTGGTTCCTTCAAAGATCGTGGCATGACGACAGCGATTTCCAAAGTTCTCCAAACGGACGACAAAATCGTTGCCTGCGCTTCGACAGGTAATACCTCTGCTTCGGCAGCGGCCTACGCGGTCGCTGCTGGCTTGGAATGCGCGGTTATTTTGCCTGCTGGAAAAATCGCTGCCGGCAAACTTGCACAGGCAATCATGCACGGCGCAAAGCTCGTCGCTGTTGATGGCAATTTTGATGATTGTCTGAATATTGTGCGTGAGCTGACCGAATCCTATCCGGTCGCCCTTGTCAACTCTGTCAACCCCTACCGTCTCCAAGGGCAAAAAACAGCCTCTTTTGAGATTGTCGACGAACTCGGCGACGCCCCTGATATCCATATCCTTCCCGTTGGCAATGCAGGCAATATCTCTGCCTACTGGATGGGCTATATGGAATATGCAGGAAAAACAACCCCTGCCTCTATCGATGACAGCGCCACACGCCTCGAGGCGCGCGCGACCAAAGTGCCGCAAATGTGGGGCTTCCAAGCCTGGAATGCTGCGCCGCTCGTCCTCGGTCACCCCATCGAAGCCCCCGAGACCCTCGCAACCGCTATTCGTATCGGCAACCCCGCCTCGTGGGATTACGCTATCGACGCGCGCGACACATCTGGTGGCTTCATCGACCGCGTCACCGACGAAGAAATCCTTGAAGCCCAATCGCTTCTTGCCGCGCAGACAGGTGTGTTTGTCGAGCCTGCTTCGGCAGCATCTATTGCCGGTCTGCTCAAGACGAGTGCGGCAGGTAAGGTCCCTGAGGGTGCGAAGATCGTTTGTACCGTCACGGGCAACGGTTTGAAAGACACCGCAACTGCTCTAGCCCCCAAGGGTGAGCTCTCCTTCGACCCGATTGCCCCCACTATTGACGCGGCTGTCGCTGCACTCAATTTGTAGGGAAGCGCGATACGCTAGAGTTGCACTAGCGAGAGTGCCTTCAATCCGCTGTATATTCCCATAGAAAGGAAGCTCGATGCGTCTGGCAAAAGACAGAGCACATGTGCGTGTGCCGGCAACCTCAGGCAATCTGGGGCCTGGCTTTGACTGCATGGGTATGGCACATGATATATGGGACGATATCGAAGTTTGCCTCACGACGGGTGCCACACGTGTCGAGATTGAGGGAGAGGGTGCGGACGTTTTACCGCGCGACGAGTCGCATCTGATTATTGTTGCTTTGAAACGCGCGCTTGACGTGGCTGGGATTGCTTATGGCGGTTTCGATTTGCATTGTGTCAACAGGATTCGCCAAGGTAGGGGATTGGGTTCGTCCGCTGCGGCTGTTGTTGCTGGTCTTATGCTTGCGCGGGGGCTTGTCGATGAGCCGGAGCTGTTGAGCGACGAAGTGCTCCTGACTCTTGCCACCGATTTTGAGGGGCACCCCGATAATGCTGCGCCTGCAATCTATGGTGGCGCGGTCGTCACATGGACGGAAGCAGCAGACGAGACGGCAACATACAGCACTCATGACGGTCTGTGTGCCAAAGCAGCACCTATACAATTGGCTGAGAATCTGCGTACTACTTTGCTTGTTCCCGATTTTGAATTGGCGACATCTCTTGCGCGCTCGGTTTTGCCTGAGAGCGTTCCCCATAAAGACGCTGCTTTTAACGCCTCGCGTGCGGCAATGCTTGTTTTGGCATTGGAGGGACGTAGCGATATGTTCATGCAGGCAACTGGGGAGCGTTTGCACCAAGACTATCGGGCAGATTCGATGCGCCCCTCTATTGAGCTTATGCAGGAATTGCGCGACGCTGGCTATCCGACGGTTGTCTCAGGCGCGGGTCCGTCGCTCTTGGTCTTTGGCGAATTAAGTCCTCAAGAGCGCCAGTATGCGGCAGGAAAAGGCTTTGCCGCTTACGATTCTGGCTACACTCCCGGTGCGCAAATCCTTTAACGTCATTGCGAGCACGCGTAAGCGTGCGTGGCAATCTATAGTCCTTAGACTGCCAGCTTTGCAACTCAGCAATTCACGTCGGTATAGATTGCCGCGGTCGTTCACTACGTTCACTCCCTCGCAATGACGGCAATATGTGGGTTTGTTGTAGAATGCACACCTACACACTGCGGGTTTTTTCGTCAAAATCTATACATCGGGCGTATATGTTGCTAGAGTGGTGTCGAAATCGCTGCTTATCCTATTGCGATTGCGTCGTATCATAGATACGCATTTCTTTTTCCAACAAAAAATCTGATGCTTCTCTGTGTATGCGGCTAAAAAATAGAGTGCCATATGGCAATACATATCTGTATAGATAAAACGAAGGAAAATCCCCGTGACTGATACGTCCCCTAAAGGTCCAATTTCGACCATGCGCCTTGCAGATTTGCGCGCCTACGCTGAAGAACTCGGTATTGAGCTCAGTCCCAAGGCAAAAAGACCAGAAATCCAAGCGGCTATCCGTGAAGTTCTCCCTGCCCGCCGAGGGCGTTCCCGCAAAGACGAGAACCTCCCGCTTGAACAGCAGGGTTCAGCGAATGAGCAAGCTTCTTCTATTGCCCCAGAAGCAGGTAAAAGCGAAGAAGTAGCCGCCAATGAAAAGACAGATGAGCAGTACACCGGTCCTGCAACTGTCGAAGATATTGTATTGCCTGAGCCGTCTGGTGCCCGTGAGGATGCCGCCACCACTGCAACTCGCTCTCGCACGCGCAGCAGAAACCGTAACCGTAACCGTAACAATGCGGAACAAGGTGCTCAGCGACAGGACGCTCCCGTCAATAACGCTGCTGACAGTTCCAATGCCGACAATGCCAACGAGGAACGCGCTGCTCAACGCGCTCGTACTACCCAAGGGGGGCAGGCTCAAGCCCAGCAGCGCCAGCGCTCCGATCGCAACAATCAGCGCGCCCAAGCCCAAGCGCAGGCACAAAACCAGAACAACACGGACAATGCGCAATACGCTCAGCAGGAGGAAGAATATCTCATTCCTGTCGCCGGTATTCTCGACAAGCAGGGCAACCAGTTCTTCTTGCGTACAGGCGGCTACTTGCCTGGCACGAACGACGCCTTCGTCACCCCGCAAATCATCAAGCAATATTCCTTGCGCCGTGGCGATGCGATTGTTGGTGCGGTGCGCGAGCCCAGTAGCTATCAAAACCGTCGCAATAATAATCGTCGTGGAAACAATAACCGCTATTACAACCAGCCGCGCCACAATCAGCTTGTGCAGGTCGATTCCATTAACGGTTTGACGCCTGAGAAGTCCGCCGAGCGTCCCGAGTTCAACAAGCTCACTCCGCTCTATCCGCAGGAGATGATCCGTCTTGAGACAGACTCGAAGGGTTTGACGACGCGCGCTATCGACCTTGTTGCTCCTATCGGTAAGGGCCAGCGTGGTCTTATTGTCTCGCCGCCTAAGGCAGGCAAGACTCTTATGATGCAACAGATTGCTATGGCAATCGCCAAGAATGACCCCGATGTTCATATCATGGTTGTGCTGGTGGACGAGCGCCCTGAGGAAGTCACCGATATGCAGCGCTTGGTTAAGGGCGAGGTTATTTCTTCGACCTTCGACCGCCCGGCAAGCGACCATACGATTGTCGCTGAGTTGGCAATTGAGCGCGCAAAGCGCCTGGTCGAACTTGGTCAAGATGTTGTCGTCCTTCTTGATTCTCTGACGCGCCTGTCGCGTGCCTACAATTTGGCTGCCCCGACTTCCGGACGTATTCTCTCCGGTGGTGTGGACGCGGCCGCGCTCTATCCGCCCAAGAAGTTCTTTGGTGCGGCCCGCAATATCGAGGACGGTGGCTCGTTGACGATTATCGCTTCGGCTCTTGTCGAGACGGGCTCGAAGATGGACGAAGTCATTTTCGAAGAGTTCAAGGGTACGGGCAATATGGAGCTGCGCTTGTCGCGTCAGCTGGCTGACCGCCGTATCTTCCCAGCTATTGACGTTAATGCGTCCGGTACACGCCGCGAAGAATTGCTCTACACTCCGCAAGAGTTGAAGGTTATTTGGCAGTTGCGCCGTGGCATGGGCAAGCTGGAAGTCTCCGAGGCCTCCGATTTCTTCTTGAACCGCCTGCGCAAGACTGAGTCGAATGGAGACTTCCTCGTCTCGATTATGCGTCAAATGCAAAATTCCTAATTCGCTATGCAGGAGATAGAAGCTCTCTATGAGCGTCGCAGCGTCAAGCACTACCTCGACGAGCCATTAAAAGAAGCCGACCGTCAGGCTTTGCTTGACGCGATAGCAGAAATCAATGCCGTCTCAGGGCTGCATATCCAGCTGATGGAGGACGAGCCAGCTGTTTTCAGGCACTATATCTCCAGAGCGACAGGCCTGATTTCTGCACGCCACTATTTTGCTCTTGTTGGTCCTAAAAATCCCCAGCTGGGTAGGCAAGTGGGTTATTGGGGGCAGCGCCTTGTCCTCTTTGCTCAAAGCTTGGGTCTGCGAACGAATTGGACGGGCGGCTCTCGCCGCCTCGGCGCTTCAACTGCGCAGGTTGACAAGGGGGAGAAGCTTGTTATCGTTATTGCTGTCGGTTACGGTGAGGATAACGGCAAGGAACGCGAGACGCGGTCTCTCGAAGAATTGTGTGCTGTTCCTGACGGGCTCGACAATGCGCCCGAATGGTTCATCTCAGGCATGAAAGCCGCTCAGGCAGCACCGACGGGTTTCAATCGTCAAAAGTTCCGTATCATTTTGCACCCTGACGGCACCTGCGAAGCCAAAGACACCGCCCTCATCAAATTGACAGATGTCGATTTGGGAACCGTCATGTACAACTTCGAGGTCGGCGCACGCCCCCACACCGTCACCTGGCGCAATCCCGTATAGCTTATCTTTCCCCGTCATTGCGAGCCTTCCGAAGGAAGGCGTGGCAATCAATACCAACGTGTATTGCTAGTGTTGCAAAGCGGGCAATAATGGACTATTGATTGCCGCGTCGGACGCAGCGCGTCCTCCTCGCAATGACGGAAAGAGGTGTGATGCTGGTTGCGGGAATTGTGTTAGTATCGTCTGATACTAAAGGAGTAGGAGAACAATGAGCGTCGATATGTCCCGCCATTTCAGCCTTGGCGCTTTGCTCCGCTTCACCGCGCCCACAATCGCCATGATGCTCGTCATGAGCTTTTACACCATTGTGGACGGCTTCTTTGTTTCGCGTTATATCGGCTCGACTGCTTTGGCAGCGGTCAATTTCGCCTGGCCCTTACACATAATTCTCGGCACTATCGGTTTTATGATTGGCACAGGTGGAACGGCAATCATTTCTGCAACTCGTGGGTCAGGCGATGAAGCCAGGGCGCGCCAGCAATTCTCCCTGCTCGTCTATGTGGCGCTCGCAGCCGGTGTGATTGCTGCTATTTTCGGTCTGCTTACTTTACGTCCAGCTCTGTCTTTTCTCGGTGCGCAAGGCGATTTGCTCAACCAGTCGTACGCCTACGGAATTATCATTACTGTGGCTGTGCCGGCTCTCATCGCTCAGTATATGTTCCAGACTTTCTTTATCGCTGCGGGCAAACCCAAGCTAGGTTTCGCCGTCACTATCGTTTCAGGTATTGCCAATATCGTCCTTGACTATATCCTCATCATTCCTCTGGATATGGGGATTGTTGGGGCAGCAATCGGCACAGCTTCCGCCGAGGCTGTTGGCGGGATTATTCCGTTGATTTATTTCGCCTCGAAAAACAGTAGTTTTCTCCGTCTTGGGCGCACCCATTTTGACGGGCACACGATTATTGCCACTATCATCAACGGCTCATCGGAAATGGTTTCTAACATTGCAATGTCGGTGGTGACGGTCGCCTATAACGTTCAGCTTCTGCGATATTTGGGAGAGAACGGAGTGGCGGCCTACAGTCTCATCATGTATGCGGCTTTCGGATTTAGCGCTATTTCTCTGGGGTTTGTGACGGGTTCTTCGCCCTTGATGAGTTTCCAATGGGGTGCGAAGAATCGCGTAGAGATGCAAAGCCTTTTCCGTTTGTCTTTGCGTGTGCTGGCGGTTGCCGGAGTAGTGATGTTTGTGGTGACGCAACTAGTTGCGCGGCCGCTTGCGCAGTTTTTTGTCGGCTACGATGCGGCTTTGACTGATTTGACGGTTCATGCGGCGCGTATTTTTTCGCTCGTCATGCCCACTATGGGTTTCAATCTTTATGCTTCGGCGTTGTTCACTGCGCTGGAAAATGGAAAAATCAGTGCTCTTTTGACGTTTGTGCGCGTGCTGATTTGCGAGATTTCCGCTGTTTTCCTCTTGCCTCTTGCTTTTGGGGGTGAGGGCATTTGGTTCTCAGCTGCTGTCGCTGAAATCCCGGCTCTGGCTTTGAGTTTCTTCTTTATCTGGCGCTTGCGCGGCCACTACGGTTATCTTCCCGTCCCTTCCCGTCGTTGCGAGGAAGGCGAAGCCTGACGAAGCAATCTCGAGTTTGATTATTGTAATACGGTGAGCTGGAGATTGCTTCGGTCGCCTTTCAGGCTCCCTCGCAACGACGGAGTGGTTATACTGGCTAGAGCATATCTAGGCGTGGGAGATTTATGGATCTTATATGGGGCTTGACAGTTCCGCTTGCAGGCACAGTTCTTGGCTCTGCCTGTGTTTTTGTGATGCGAGGACGTATTCCACGGCTTTTTCAGCGTGGTCTTGACGGTTTCGCTTCGGGCATTATGATTGCCGCTGCTGTTTGGTCGCTGCTCATTCCTGCCCTCGAACAAAGTGCAGAAAATTCAAGTAGCGCCCACACGTCTTTTATCCCTGCCGTCATCGGTTTTCTCCTGGGAACTTTCTTCCTTTTAGGGCTCGACCATCTCATTCCGCATTTACACCGTGGAGCCAAAGAAGCTGAGGGTCTTGATGTTGCGATTAAGCGCAGCACAAAAGTCGCGCTTGCCGTCACCCTGCACAACATACCTGAGGGCATGGCTGTCGGCGTTGTCTATGCTGCCTTACTCGCTGGTACTGGCGGTATTAGCAAAGAAGCCGCTCTTGCTCTAGCTATTGGTATTGCAATCCAAAACTTTCCCGAAGGAGCAATTATTTCCCTGCCACTTCGGGCGGACGGCATGGGACGTTTCAAGGCGTTTCTGATTGGGGCACTTTCTGGCGTTGTTGAGCCGATTGCCGTCATTATTACTATTCTTGCCACATCGCTGATTCTGCCGATTCTGCCTATTCTGCTGGCGTTCGCAGCGGGCGCGATGGTCTATGTCGTTATTGAAGAACTCGTGCCCGATATGGCAGACGGTGAGCATTCCGATGTTGGGCCTATTCTTTTCGCTATCGGTTTTGCCCTCATGATGGCGCTTGATGTAGCTCTCGGCTAGGGGAGAGGCACGCCGAAGATGTGCTTTTTCTCCCGATTGTGAACTAATAATGCGCCAGCGGGGCAAGCGAACTACCATAGATAGCGTACGAAATGTCAATGAAGATGAAAGGGGAAACCCATGACAGTTAAGGTTGCCATTAACGGCTTCGGTCGCATTGGTCGTCTTGCATTCCGTCAGATGTTCGATGCTGATGGTTACGATATCGTCGCAATCAACGACCTTACCGATACCAAGATGCTTGCACATCTGCTCAAGTACGATTCTTCGCAGGGTCGCTTCAACGGCACCGTCGAAGCAGATGACAATTCCATTACCGTCAACGGCAAAAAGACTACTGTTTATGCTGAGGCTGACGCTTCCAAGCTTCCTTGGGGTGAGCTTGATGTCGATGTTGTACTCGAGTGCACCGGCTTCTACACCTCCAAGGATAAGGCACAGGCTCATATTGAGGCTGGCGCGAAGAAGGTCGTCATTTCCGCTCCTGCCGGCAATGACCTGCCCACCATCGTCTTTAATGTTAATCAGGACGTTCTCACAGCAGATGACAAGATTATCTCGGCTGCTTCGTGTACAACGAACTGCCTTGCCCCTATGGCTAAGGCTCTGCACGAGTATGCCCCGATTCAGACCGGCATTATGACGACAATCCACGCCTACACTGGTGATCAGATGCTTCTTGACGGTCCTCACCGCAAGGGCGATTTGCGTCGTGCACGCGCTGGTGCTATCAACATCGTTCCGAACTCGACTGGTGCTGCTAAGGCTATCGGCTTGGTTATCCCCGAGCTTAACGGCAAGCTCATCGGCTCGGCTCAGCGCGTTCCCACACCGACCGGTTCGACCACACTTCTGTACGCAGTCGTCAAGGCTGATAAGGAAGTTTCGGTTGAGGGCGTTAACGCTGCTATGAAGGCCGCTGCGGACGAGTCCTACGGCTACAACGAGGATCAGATTGTTTCTTCCGATATCGTCGGCATGACCTTCGGTTCTCTCTTCGACGCCACTCAGACAATGGTTTCTGATGCTGGCAATGGCGAGTACCTCGTCCAGGGTGTTTCCTGGTACGACAATGAGAACTCTTATGTTTCTCAGATGGTTCGCACCATTAAGTACTTCGCAGAGCTCGGCTAATCGAAACTGCATTTCACGTAACGGACGGCGGCAGAGTAATCTGCCGCCGTTTGTCATGTGTAGAGTGTTTCTCAGTTTAGTGGGTAGTGGTATTTGGCTTTGTCTCTATGGGGGTGTACATCGTAGCGATGTCGATCTCGCCGATGATCTGTGATAGGGGAGCATAGCTGAGAGGGCCAGGCTCGGGGACGACGGTGAGACGGCGCGCGGTAGGTGGGTGTGCGTCTGGGTCGACGGGCGGAAGCATAATCGAGCCGAAGCGGCGCGAGCGGTAGCGCTTTGGTGGTGAGGGCTGCATAGGCTCACTTTAACGCGAGAGTATGCGGTTTTACGGTAATCCCGTTCGGCGCGTCCTTTCTTCTTAACCCCGTCATTGCGAGGAGGACGCTTCGCGCCCGACGCGGCAATCTCTAGTCCTTTTATTGTTTGCGTTGCAACACGAGCATTTTAGGACCATAGATTGCCGCGCACGCTTCGCGTGCTCGCAATGACGGGGATAGAGAAATTACAGACCCCCGGCTTCCTGGACGCCGGGGACGGCAGGGATAGTGGCAAAGCCACGCTCGAGCTCTTCGTCCGAGGGAATATAGTCGCTCATCTCGCCACGCAAGAAAGCGTCATATGCCGTCATGTCGAAATAGCCCGTACCCGTCAAGCCGAACAGAATAACCTTTTCTTCGCCAGTCTCAGCGCACTTCTTCGCTTCTTCCATAGCCGCATAGATAGCGTGTGAGCTCTCAGGAGCAGGCAGGATAGTCTCCAGTTTGGCGAACTCTTGAGCCGCAGCAAACACGTCAGTCTGCTTAACGGCAATCGCCTCTAGGTAGCCGTCGTCCTTGAGCTGGGAAATAATCGGGCTCATACCGTGATAGCGCAGGCCACCGGCGTGGTCGGGGCTAGGGATAAACCCATTGCCGAGGGTGTACATCTTCACCAGCGGGCAAGTCTGACCGGTATCGGCGAAATCGTAGGCGTAGCGCCCGCGTGTAAGGGTCGGGCAGCTGGCGGGTTCAACAGCGATAAAGCGGGTGTCGGGGTGCGTGCCGTTCAGCTTATCGCGCATGAATGGCGAAATCAGGCCGCCCAGATTCGAGCCGCCGCCCGCGCAGCCAATCACGATATCGGGATAGTCGCCGATTTTCTCCAGAGCTTCGTAGCTCTCCAAGCCAACCACAGACTGGTGCAGGAGCACCTGATTGAGTACGCTGCCGAGCTGGTAGCGCCCCTTGTTCTCCGGCACATTCATCGCGCGCTCGACAGCCTCAGAGATAGCTGTGCCGAGCGAGCCAGAACGGTTCGCTTCATTCTCGAGCATCTTGCGCCCAATTTCCGTCTGATCCGAGGGGCTCGGGGTGACATTCGCGCCGAAAGTCTGCATGACAGAGCGGCGGAAAGGCTTTTGCTCATAGCTTGTGCGCACCATAAACCCGTCGCAGTCCAGACCATAATGAGCAGCCGCTTCCGAGAGAGCCGTACCCCATTGACCTGCGCCTGTCTCGGTGGTAATCGTCGTCAGACCCTGCTCATGGGCGTAATACGCCTGCGCGAGCGCCGAGTTGAGCTTGTGGGAACCAGAGGTGTTATTGCCTTCGAATTTGTAGTAAATCTTGGCAGGGGTGCCGAGAGCTTTTTCGAGATTGTAGGCGCGGCACAAGGGGCTTGGGCGATAGACCTTGTACATCTCGCGCACGCCCTCAGGAATGTCGATGTATGCGGTCTCGTCGTCAAGCTCTTGACGGACCAGTTCATCAGCGAAAACGGGGGAGATGTGTTCAAACTCGGCAACCACGCCATTAGGCAGTCGCATTGGTGCGGGCTTCGTCGGCATATCCGCGCGCAGGTTGTACCACTGTTTGGGGATTTCCCCTTCACTCAGATATGTGCGATACGGAGCGTTCGTGGGGTTATCGGTAGTCATAACCTCGTCCTTCCTTCTCTTGACGCCTAGCGTCATGTATTCGTTTTGGAATTGGGAAGAAAAAATCCGCCCTATTCCCTTTCGGTTCAAGGACGGGCTTCGTAAACGAGGCTCGCGGTGCCACCTTGATTCACGGCTAACCGTGCTCTTATGGAATAAATATTCCAACCAGACTTTTTCCTGCGGCCACATCAGTTGCGACAGTTCTAACTCTGGTTTTCCCTCCACGGGCCATTCGGCTAAACCGCATTTCGTGCCTAGCTCTCACCGCCCTAGGCTCGCTGTCCGCGCGTATTAAGCGTACTATTCCGCTTCAACGGGCTCGATTGCTCGAGTGCTTGAAACAATAGCAGATAATAAACGGTGTGTGCAAGTTCTGTGTTTACCGTCATCGCGAGGCGCAGGCTTTGCCTGTGACGTGGCGATTTATGCTGACACGATTGCTTGCTTTGCAACTCAGGAATTTACGTTGATATAGATTACTTCGGTCGCGCTACGCACTCCCTCGCAATGACGGTGGGGGAGGAGATTACTCGGTGACGTAACCCCAGGTCCAACCGTCAATTCCACCCATATTCTTCACATTGGTGTAGCCGAGGCTGTTCAGAGTATCTACAGCGATTCCTGCACGATGTCCCGAGCGGCAGTAGAGTACAACGGGGGTGTCCGTAGAGGGGATAAACTCGCTGGCAGTATCCGCGTCAATGGAATCGACGGGAAGATTTTCGGCGGTCGAAATATGGGCTTCTGCGTATTCTTCGGGGGTGCGCACATCGAGGAAAACAAAATCGTCTCCCGCATCAACCATTGCTTTTACATCTTCTGCGCTGATACTGGTGTCCCCAGCCTGCACACTCTGCTCGGTTGTTCCTTGGCTATCAGATGTATCGGCAGTATCCGAGCACCCTGCGAGTGCGGAAGTGCTGAGGACAAGAGTTGCGCCGATAGCAGCAATACGAGCGGACAATGAACGAGCCATGATGTACTCCTTAAATACGGTTTCGGGTATATCTGTCTAGATGAACGTCATGAAACTTCTGTGTATTCCACAAAGCGTAGTTTGTGACGAGAACTATTCGACAGCGTCCTCGTCGGCAGCCGCGCGCAAAGCCTGACGGCGTGTAAAACGCAAGGATTCAGACTCGATAAAGACGCGCGTCGCGTCAGGAAAACGACGAATAATCTTTTCCTCGATATCGTCAACTGCGGAAACGATATCGTCACGGGTAGCCAGCGGGTCAAACGTAGCATCAATCGCCATGAGCAAATCATGCGGCCCCATATACATCGACAAAATGCGTCCGCACTCGATAACGTCATCATTTGACTCGACAATTGCCTCGACGATTTTCAACTCCTCGTTCTTCAAGCCCTCGCCAATCAGCAGCCCCTTAGACTCGCGCAGCAGCACGACAGAAACCGTCGCTAGGAGCAGACCGATAACAATGGAAGCGGCAGCGTCTATCTGTGGCATATTGAATCGGTGGGCGAAGAACACGCCACAGAAAGCCACAATAAGACCTATCTCGGCGGCAGTGTCCTCTAGGACAACGGTGAACAGGCTTGGGTCTTTCGCTTCGCGTATAAATTGCAAAGGGGAGCGCCCCATGCGTGCCTTGTTGAAGTTCTTGAGCGCGATATAGAGCGCGCTGCCCTCAAGCACAGCGGCGATAACGATAACGATGTAGCTCATCGTCGGGTCGCCCAGCGTCACTATGCCACGGCGTATTTCAAGGAGACGTGAGATGCCCTCGTACATAGAGAAGCCGCCGCCCAAGGCAAAGACCAAAATGGCGACGACGAGAGTCCAGAAATACAATTCCTGCCCATAGCCGAAAGGGTGCTCGGTATCTGCTTCTTTTTTAGAGCGGCGCACCCCTAGATAGACCAGCAGGCCATTGCCGGAATCGACAATAGAGTGAATGCCCTCAGCGATCATGGCGGAGGAACCGGAAATAGCTGCCGCAATAAATTTGACAATCCCGACCGCGATATTGGCGAGAATGGCAGCCACAATCGAGGTGGTGGACGAGATTTCTTCTTTTGGTTGAGGGGGAGGGAGGAATAAATCCTCGGACGATAACGGTATGGGAGGGTCGTCCGTAGATGCTTGGGTGCCCGCTATAGCGGGCGTGCTAGGGTCAGAGGTGTCAGGCATGAGTCCTTCCTAAAATAGTGCCCCTACAATGTCTCCACACATATTCTTGCACGAATTTTCCCAATTAGGTAGAGGTCGGCAACGCTTATAGCGTAGAACGCCCGGTGTGCAACTAATCGAGGGAAATTTCTACGTCATTGATACGCACTGCGCGCACCTCGTTAACGTCAATAATTTCTCCCCAAATCTGAGAATACTCCCATGACGTCCGTATGTATGTATGTGTTGACTCCATACTTAATTCTTGTGGCGAAAAAACTTTTGTTGTTCCGTCACGCATAATGAGTTCTACTTTTTTAATCTCGGGCTTGTTGCTCGGTTCCGTTCCTGTCTGCGCTTCTTCCGTATTACCAAAATTGCGGTTATTTGCGAAACCGACAAAGCGAACTGAGAGGGGAGAAACATAGACTTGCGTAATTGTCACTTTTCCGTCCCCAGAGCCGATTGTTGCTCCAGAGGTAAAGATACGCTTGGTCATGTCCTCGTAATTGACAGTGAAAGAGAAATCCCAGTTTCCCTCTGCTATAGGCGTGAAAGTAGTGGAGCAATCGTCGTGAGAAGAGTCTTTCTCGCCGAGGCACGGGTCTTTCAGGACGCCAAGATTTTCGTAATGGCTTGTGTATTTTTCACCGATAAAAGAATCAGTACTCGCCCCGTAAAGTTCGACATAGTAAATAGTCGATGCGTCATTCTCGTCCGCATAGAAATATGTGGTTGAGAACGACGCGCTTTCGTGTGCGAGGGGTTGAGGAGCATTGTAATCAGGTTCCATGGGATTATTGAAAAAATACATCAAAGAGCCGTCAGCATTTGTTTGCGCGGGTGGGAAAGCCTGACCGTCCTCACGTTTCAGCGAATACAAAACGGCGATATGTGTCTCGTCTCCCATAACCGTTTCGGCTGTCATGGTGATTCCTGCGTCTGATACAGAAATCCCTAGGGGATAGCCAATTTTCCCGACACTCTCCGAGTTTTGGATTTGTCCGAAAATATTTTGCAAAGGAGCAGGTACCTCTACTAGCCCTTCTGTTACGGCGTAGGCGGTGCCGCCGACGAGGGAGAAAAGGAGAAGCAGGATAATCGGGACTGTCAGACGAGAACCGTGTGCTTTCTTCTCTGTGGACGTTTCGTCTGTGGGTTTTTCGTCTGTGGACGTTTTGTTGCTGGACGTTTCCTCAGCACTTGAAGCTCTATTGGTGAAAGCTGGCGAGCCTGCTGAGAGCGTCAGGCGTTCAAGAATCTCTGTTTTTTCTTCTTCGGAAAAAATGAGAGCATTCAATTCTTCGGTATACGTCTTAGTCATGGCGAACTCCCGTCAAAGCATCGTGTAAAAGTGTTCGTGCGCGGCTCAGGCGCATAGAGATAGCCCCAGGGCTTGTGTCGAGATGTGTGGCGATTTCCTTCACCGAGTAGCCAGCCCAGTAGTGCAAAAGAATCACTTCGCGCCCTGCAGGTGGAAGTGACTGTATTGCTTCGCCAAGACTGATATCGCTGTCGGGCAACTCTAAATCTGTGTAGGTTTCGGTGACGGTATCGAGGTGCTCGGGGAAACTGTCGAAAGAATCGGTAAGACGGACATCGGCGCGTCCCAGGAAGTTTTTGCACGTGTTTATCGTCGTGCGGATAATGTAGGCGCGTTCGTGCTCTTCCGATTCAAAAACGGTAGTGTTCATGAGCATTTTCAGGAGAACATCGTGGCAGATATCCTGGGCGTCCTCGCGCGAGCCAAGATAGCCGTAGCAGACACGCAAAATTGTGTCACTGTGCGTGCGCACGAGCCGTTCGGCATCATGTGCCACTTGCGTTGCTTCTGCGTCAGTCATCGCGCATATCCTCCTTCTTCTCACTAGTAATACCGATAAGGGGCCCGAAATCTCACTCCAGTTTATTGTGAGCCTGAGCACTAGTGGTTGGAGAACAATCGGTTGTGCTGATTCTTTTCGAGGGCTTTGTTGATGGCGGCGATGAGGACGAGCCCTAAGCCGGGCAGAGCCATAAGGGCGAAGGTAACGTTCACACCGTGAATGCCCGCGTTCGCTCCGTAGCTGTCTATGCTTGTGCGCTGAACTAAATCCATGATGCCGATGAGGACTGCTGAGCCGGTTGCGGTAGAGAGAGAACGGATAGAGGACAAGAGGGCAGTGCCATCGGGAGTGTCGCTGCGCGTAATACGCGACGTACCCCATGTCACCAGCATCATCATCAGTGCTGCCTGCGCTCCACCGCGCACAATATTCAACAGGGCAGGAACCCACAAAGGCGTTTGTAGGGTTACGAAAAACATTCCAAAAGTGCTCGCTGCCAGCGTTAATCCGCCAATCGCCAGCAGGGGAGTAGCGCCAAGACGGTCAAACCAGCGCCCAGCCACAGGGCTCATAAACGTCATAAATGCTGCGCCCGGCATCATCATCAAGGCCGAGGCAGTCGCTGAACCTCCCACAACATTCTGTACATAAATCGGCAAAATGAGCGATGAGCCTAGCATGACGAAATGATACAAAACCACAGCCACAGCAGACAGAGCCAAGGTGCGGCTCGTCTTTAACAAGCCCACATTCAACAATGGTTCGTCGAGGCGCAGCTGGCGTACCACAAAGAGTACGCCTGCAAACACGCCGATGAGGACAGCTCCCAACACCTGGAGGCTCAGTACAGGATATGCACCGCCATTGCCAAAGCCCAGTACAATCCCGCCAAAGGTGAAAACACTCAAGATAAAAGAGGGCACATCGAAACGCGGTTTTGATGTTTCGAGAACGTCACGAAAAACGAAAAAAGCCACCACCAAAGACAGCAAAATCGCCCCAATTGCCACATAAAAAATCACGCGCCAACTCGCCACGTCAATAACTAACCCCGTCAACGTCGGCGCAATAATCGGAGCAGCACCCGAGGCCAGACCCCACCAGCCCATAGCTGAGCCGCGCTTACCCGCAGGGAAAATCGTCAAAATAATCATCTGGGCAAGAGAACTGACCATGCCACCGCCAATAGCCTGTATCACGCGTCCCGTCATCATCACAGGGAAACTCGTCGCCACGGCATTAGCAACTAACCCCGCCAGAAATAGACTGAGCGCGCCGAGATACAAACGCCGTGTTGGAATGCGTTTCGCCATGAATGCCGTCAGCGGCATCATGATAGCCATTGTGAGGATATAGCCGCTCGAGAGCCAGCGTGCGGTCGTCACGGGAATCTCCAAATCCCGCATAATTGCCGGAATTGCTACGCCAAGAGATGTCGCTAGGGCAGAGGAGGCGACAGTCGTTATGATGATATTCCTGAAAATCCAGCGGCGCTGCTGTTCGGTCACTGGCGCTGTTTCGTCCTCTCCGTCAAGCCGAGCCACATTCTCCTCCGCAGCTTGGCTCTGTGCCTCGTCCATATCTCAGGAGTTCTTCGCGTCCTTTGCGCGAGCTTTCTTTTCGCGGTTTTCTCGCCATTGCTTTGGCGTCATCGAGAAAGACCACGTATCGCTTGCTTGGGGCAGGCGCCACGAGCGCCAATGGGCAAGAATGACGAAAATGCAGGCGGCCAGGGCAGCGCCAAGCATTCCAATTTCTGGCTGGCCGACCTTAAACAGGACAATGTCAATAACGGCCCCCACCAAAGCTGGCACCGCATATAGATTGTTACCACCAAATACGGCAGGTACATTGCCTGCGGCAATATCTCGAATCATGCCGCCACCCACTGCTGTCACCAAACCAAGCAACAGTGCAGGCATGATACCGAAGCCCAAGCCAAGAGTCTTTGTTGCGCCTGTCGCCGCCCACGTGCCAAGCACAAGACCGTCACCCACAAGAATCAGCCGCAGTGCCCACTTGCCCTCTAAGGGGAGGACGAAAGCGACGGCAGCGCCAGCGATAGCAACAATCAGGTAATACGGGTCAGTGATGGCGATTGGTGGACCAGAAGCCAGCATCAAATCGCGCACGATACCGCCACCGAGAGCAGAGATAATAGCGAGAACAGCAAAACCGACCGCATCAAAACGTTTTTGGCGCGCCAAGCGGCCACCGAGAATGCCGTTCAGGAAAACGCCTGTGAGGTCAACAGCGCGAAAGACAGGCGGAAGGGTATCGGCAAAACTGGAGAGGTCAGTGGTAAACAGGGCAGTATGCATGGCTTCAGTCTACTCTTTGCAATTGTCTCTCACACCGTCATTGCGAGCCTGCGCAGCAGGCGAAGCAATCTCGAGATCGCCACGTCGGCGCGAAGCGCCTCCTCGCGGTGACGGGAGGGTTAGAGTGCCGAGGTGAATTGCGAATTGTAGAGACGTGCATATGCGCCGCCGGCCTTCAGCAATTCTTCATGATTGCCTGTCTCGACCACATCGCCTTGTTCCATGACGATAATCAAATCAGCGTCACGAATCGTCGAGAGGCGGTGGGCGATAATGAAGGAGGTGCGATCTTTCGCCAGAGAGCCGAGCGCGTGCTGGACGAGCATTTCTGTACGAGTGTCAACTGAGGACGTTGCTTCGTCCAAAATCAAAATATCTGAATTGGACAAATAGGCGCGCGTAATCGTCAACAACTGCTTCTCACCGGCAGAAATACCGCCGCCATCTTCATTTAAGACAGTGTTGTAACCTTCGGGAAGCTGACGAATCAGCCTATCAGCGCCCGTCACGTAAGCAGCCTGCACAATCTCGGTCTTTTTCGCTCCGCCCTCACGGCCGAAAGCGAGATTGTCCCAAATTGTTCCCTCGAAAAGCCAGGTATCTTGCAACACCATGCCCATGCGTGAGCGCAGGGAAGCCTTGGAAATATCGCGAATATCGACACCGTCAAGATAAATATGCCCGGAATCAATCTCGTAGAAACGCATGAGCAGATTAACGAGTGTCGTCTTGCCTGCGCCTGTCGGCCCGACAATCGCCACCGACTGCCCGCGCTCGACACGCAAAGACAAATCACGGATAACAGGCTTGCCTTCCTCATAGGAGAAGCGCACATGGTCGAAGACAATCGTTCCGTGACGCTCGCTTTCAGGAACAAGCTCCTCATAGGTTGCCGCCGCTTCTTTCACCATCTCTGGAGAATCAAGGAAATCGAAAACGCGCTCGCCCGAGGCAGCACCCGACTGGAGCATACTCGCCATAGAGCTCAAGGTCTGAATCGGCTGCGACAATTGGCGAGAATACTGGATAAACGCCTGAATTCCGCCGATAGTCATCGAACCGGAAATAACCTTCAAGCCGCCAATAACCGCGATAGCAACAAAAGATAGATTGGACGCCAAGGTCATAATCGGCATAGATAGCTGTGAAAGAATTTGTGCCTTATACGAGGATTCAAAAAGCTTATCGTTGCTCTCGTCAAAAGCCTCAGCGAAATCGTCACTCAAACCATAAGCGCCAACAACATCAAGACCCGTAAACGATTCCTCAACGATAGTCGATACCTTGCCCGTGTTTTCCCATTGAGCCGTGAAATGAGGCTGGGCGCGCTTGATAATAAACGCCGTCACCACCACGCCGACAGGCAGGATAACCAGCGAAATCAGCGAGAGCGACCACGAGAGATAGAACATCATAATCACGACGCCGATAAAAGTGTAAATCGAATCGATAATGCGAGAGAGGGTCGCCTGCAAGGTCGAGGTGATATTGTCGATGTCGTTTGTGACGCGCGAAAGCAAATCGCCACGCGCCTTTTTGTCAATAAAATCAAGGGAAAGACGGTCGATTTTTGCCTGGGCGTCGCGGCGCAGTTCGTAGCCCATTTGTTGGACGACATAGCGCACCAAAATACCCGCCAAAAACTGGATAACGTTAGCGCCAATATACAGCCCAGCAACAATAAGAAGAATATGGGCGAGGCGCGTGAAATTGACGCCGCCACCTTTTACGCCGTCAACGATGACATTCGTTGCGTCGCCCAGCAGTTTCGGAGTGATGACATTAGCGACAGTGACTACCAGGGTCAAGATGACAATTGTCAAGACCCGTAGCCAGGCTGGGCGCAGCAAGCGAACAAGGCGCAAGAGCGCACCTTTCGCGTCGCGTGAGACATTGTCTTGCGGATTGCCTCCGCGCATACCGGGAGGGCCACCTCTGAAGCCTCCAGGGCCACCGCGTCGCGGTCCACCGGGCGTACTCATGCTCCCACCTCCTCTGCGCTGAACTGCGATTGGACAATTTCTTGATAGGTCTGGCAGCTTTCCATGAGTTCTTCGTGGCTGGCATTGCCGACCACGCGCCCTTCGTCGAGGACGATAATTGAATCGGCATCGCGCACAGTCGCTATTCGAGAAGCGACAATCAGGACGGTAACATCGCCCAGGTTTTCGCGTAACGCCGCGCGTAAAGCGGCATCGGTTGTAAAGTCGAGAGCGGAGAAAGAATCGTCAAAAATGACTAAATCTGCTTTGGGCTTTCCGTCTTCATCAGGCAGGCACCGATAGAGGGCGCGGGCAATCGCTAAGCGCTGGCGCTGACCACCCGAAAAATTCTTGCCACCCGATTCGACAGGGGCATGTATCCCGTCATCGAGCTTGCTCACAAACTCCCAAGCCTGGGCAATCTCTAAAGCCCTTTGTACCCGCTCGGCATTTTCCCCTCCGTGAGTGACTTTTCCGGCGACATTCGAGGCAATAGTGCCGGTGAAAAGGAAAGAAGTCTGGGGGATAAACGCGATATGTTGGCGCAACTCGTGCAAATCGAGATCGCGTATATCAACCCGCTCGCTTGTACTCGTGTTTTCAATATAGACACCGCCCTCGGCAGGGTCGATGAGGCGGGGGAACAGGCGCGCAAGCGAAGATTTACCTGAACCGGTTGAGCCGACAATCGCCGTCGTTGTGTGAGGGGAAAGCCGCACGTTCAAGTTATCCAGCACCGGTTTTTCAGCGTCCTGAAAACGAATCATTGCGTTATCTAGCACGAAAGAACGCGGGGCGGCAGGCAGGGGGAGCGGCTTGGCAGGAGAGGCGATAGAGGGGATTGTCTCACGTACTTCTTGTAGGCGTGCAGCCGAGACAGCAGCGCGCGGCAACATCATCATCATCATTCCGCTCATCATGACCGCGCCGAGAATCATCATGAGATAGGAAATGAAAGCCGTCAGCGAACCGACCTCCATGCTTCCTTTGTCGATAAGGTGGCCACCATACCAGACGATTGCCGCCGAGGATACCCCGATAATCAACGACGAAGCAGGCATGAGCAGTGACCAGAGAGTGCCAATTTTCAGGGTTGTTGCGCGTAGCGTCTCGTTCGCTTCCGCAAAACGCTCACTTTGGCGTTTTTGCTGGTTGAAAGCTCGAATGACGCGTACGCCCGTCAGAGATTCGCGCAAAATTCCAGAGGTTCGGTCAATGCGCTGCTGCTGGGAAGCGTGCAAGGGGGCGAGCTTGCTCATCACAGTGACAACAAGAATAGCCAAGACGGGCACGATAATTAAAAGCAGTAGCGACAAGCGCGCATTTTGACGCACAGCCATGATAATCCCGCCAATACCCATAATCGGGGCGGTCACAATGACGGTGAAGGTCATCATAATGACCATTTGGACTTGGTTGGTGTCGTTGGTCGTGCGAGTAATGAGGGTCGATGCGCCAAATTTGTGGCGGTCAGTTTCGGAAAAAGATTGGACGTGATGGAAAATATCGCGGCGCAGACGGCGGCCAAAATCGAGAGACAGCCGCGAGGAGACAATAACGGCAATAACAGAGCAGATTAATTGCAGAGCAGTCAAGCCCAGCATGGCCCCGCCGAGCCGCCAAATCGTGGGAATGTCTTTTTTCAAGATTCCGTCGTCGATAATCGCTGCGTTAATAGAAGGGAGGAAGAGGGAGAAGATAATTTGTGCAAGTTGGAGCGCCAGAATAGCGGCCACCCAGCCCCACTTGCCGGCGAGGTATTCTCGCCCGATTTTGATGATATTCACGTCTGCTCCCTCATACTTCTATGAAACTGCCATAAGCCTACGCTCATATTCCACAAATTTTGCACTTCTTAGGTGTTTTCACTTGCAAAATGACGTGATTTAGGGTGCGATTGTCCTATGAGCTCTTTTGGCTTTGACAAAGATTTTATTATTCAGGAATACGGTTACGATGACGATGTTCCTGAAGACGTGCGCTCGCAGATTGAGAACGAGACGGGCGAAGAACTAGTCGATGAATACTATGAGTATGTTGCCGATGGCGCGATAGCGTGGTGGCGCGCCGAGGACGGCGATGTTGACGACCTTGCTGATTTATTCCTTGATATGAAAGCTAATTTAGCTGACGACGACGCCGTGTGTTGGCTTTTCGTGCCAGGGCCGAGCAGTGAGGGGCATGTGAGCGCCCACGAAATCAAAGAGGCCGCCGTGACTGCCGGCTTGCAAAGCTCCAGTTCTATCGCCGCTGGCGGCTGGTCAGGCGTGCGCCTGCTCTCCTCCCACGCCCGCCGTTAACGACTGTGGGTTATAGGCTTCTATTGAGTTAATCCGTTTCTCAGCTAATGATTTTCTGGAAACGGAACATGCCGTCCATGTCCTCATCTAGGCAGAGTTGTGGGAATCCTGCTTATTCGGGTCAGGGGTTTTTCGTGCTCTTCTTTCTTGACTTTTCTGTCTCTTCCATAGCTGAGAGAGTTATTTTCTTGTAGGCATTGGATTTGTCATTAGGGTGAGGCTCAATTCCAATGATTGTAATATCTCCTTGATTTGGGCCGTAAACCCAAAAGATTCTGCCTGCTGCGGGTTTATTGTTTTCAAGATAAGACTCCCACACTTTTATTCCATACCTAGCCGTCAGTGCGCTTATCTCATGCGAATTCAAGCCAGGATGTCTGGGATTATTCGACAAAAGAACCAGTGCTTTACCAATCTTTTTATATCGCGAGGCCTCTTCTTTTGTTGCATTGCCTTTGTCAATCTTTTCTTTAAGGGTGCGCCAATACTCGGCCATTTCAGGCACACCCATGCGTATTTCAAACATTAATTAGTCCTCGAATTCAGATAAATCTACAGACTCAGAAACCTTTCCTGCCTTGAAATTTTCCATGGATTGATCCATTGCACGCAAGGTGTTCTCGGATACCTGAAAAGGAGCGACAAGTTCTCGGGGTTCTAAAAGAATCCTGCCGTCGTCGTACTGTATTGCGTGGTAATACTCAAAAAGGGCATTGCGAAGCGTAATTCTTTTCTTAGAATCCGTTTTTGCGTCATATTGCAGTATCGCTGAACTCATAATTATCACCTTCTCAATAGTGTGGGTAAGTGGGATTGCCCACCAATATATTATCGTTGTTGTTGGGTGCGAGTCAAATCGTGGTCGGGGGAATCGTGACGGTTTCTGAGGTGTTGTGGGGTTACTTTTTGTCGGAAATCTTGGCCATGAGTTTGTGTATTTTCTGCTCAAAATGCTCTGCACGAATAAGAGCAATGCCGTTCTCGTCGCTTGCTACGATGAGCCGCTGCCCAGCCTCTAAATTCAGGTGATCTCTGGCGGCTTTAGGTATGACAATCTGCCCGCGCTCGCCGAGGCTAACCGAGCCCCAAATGTTTTTGCCGACAGGCGCAGGAGGAAGCGTCCCAAGTCCCTCGACATTCTCAGTCTTAAGCAAGGCGTCAACCGTCACTCTATAAAACTGCGCAAGCCGCGCCGCCTTATCGACGTCCGGAACCGTAGCGCCAGTTTCCCACTTCGCATACGCCTGACGCGAAATGTCAATTTCGTCAGCAACCTGTTCCTGCGAATAACCATTCAATTTTCTGAGCATAACAAGGTTATCTTTGAGCATGCGTGAACCTCCCGCTTCGCTTACAAGTCAATCTTCTCAAAATCTGTGCATGCTTTTCTGTATGACAGCCAAGTCAATGCCGAGCAAATGGCTGCGCCGGCACAGAGCGTGGCAAGCTGTAAGCCGATATGTTCAAAGCCAAAAGCGTTCAGTGCGCCGAGCCCCGGCAGATAATGCGCGGCCTCAGCTATCCCAATCACTACGAAAGTGACAATGATGTAGATGACGAAGTGCTTGCCGAGTTTGTATGCGGTTCTAAAAAAGCCGCCGAGAAAAATAGCGTTGAACAGTCCGAATAGCACAAGCGCTGTGCCTAAGAAAAACAGGTTTGCATTCATCATGGCGTTGTGCCTGTATGGAGAAGCGTCAACCAGTACGGCCATACGAATGAGCGTCAACAATGCCATGAGCGCGAACGCCGCAAGCTCAATAGTGAGCGAGAAAAGGTATTTACCTTTGACGATATCCGTCTTTGCGACCGGCAACAGTGCCGAATAGACAATATCGTTTGCCTCTCTAGCGCTCTGGAAGCTCTGGAAAATGCCGAGCGTAACGAAGAAAACTCCGCACAAAATCGGATAGCCGGGGACGAGTGTCAAGAATGCGAAGGCGATAAATAGGTAGGTGAGGGGGAGTGCGCTCAGACGTAGCTCTTTGTGCAGTAGTGCTTTCATTGACGCTCCTCCTTTTCCAGACGCAGAAAAATATCTTCCAATGATTCGTTTGCTTTGCCGTACTTTTTTAGGAAATCTACTGTGGGTGAGGTGGCTTTGATTTTCCCGCGGCTGATATAGACGATGTTGTCGGCGCATTTATCCAAATCGGACGTTATATGTGTGGAAAAGAAGATTGTTACGCCGTTTTTCTTGAGGTCAGTGAAGATTTTCAGCAGTTCATCGCGTGAAAACGGGTCGAGGCCGCTGGTTGGCTCGTCGAGAATGAGAACCTCGGCGTGGTGTGAGAGCGCCAGACACAGATTAAACTTCACCTTCATACCGTCAGACAACTCGATAGGCTTCTTCGTCTCGTCTAAGCCAAACATCGCCATGTATGTACGATAGGATTCTTCGTCCCATGTCGAATAAAAAGCCTTGGTGATATTGACAACCTGACGAATGGTTTTTCTTGGGTACCAGCTGACCGTGCCCGTCGAATACCCTATCCGTTGCTTAATCTCCAACTTGTTTGCCTCTAGTGGCAGCCCGAAATACGATATTTTCCCGCTGTCGGTATGCACCAAATTCAACATGGACTTGATTGTCGTCGTCTTTCCAGCGCCGTTACGCCCGATAAACCCAGTAATTTTCCCTGCTTCCAAGGAAAACGAGACGTTATCTAATTGGAATGACGGATATGTTTTACAAATGTCAGTCACTTCTACAATATTCATATCGCCCTTTCGTGTGATTTGTATGAATATTGTAAGTTTTGGTTGCCTAGCGGACAATCAACCAGAGATAACGTGACGGGTTATGTTTTGTTACGTCTAGTTGCTGGGTCTGGGCGTATCGCGGTACGTGCTTTACTCGGTTTTTTCTTCGTTCTTCTTCCCTAATATGTTCATCGTTATTTTCATAAGAGGTGCAAAAAGAAGCGCGGAAAGGACGGTGCCCTCTCGTATCGCATACGGATAGCTAAAGGCAAAGGACACTAAGACGCACGAAATGACGAAAATGACGTCGGCGCCCTGGCGACACCGAGAAAACTGCCAGCCTGTCTTGTCGGATAGGGCCTTGCAAAAACCCTCAAGCGGAAACATTGTGATATCCGAATACACCATCATTCCCACGCCGGTCGCGGCAAGAAGAATGCCTCCGAGCAGGAACAAAAGACGGAAGGGATACGTGAGTGTAAGGTCAGCGAAAAGCGTATATATGATGACGTTAAAAAGCCAGCCTTGAATGATGACAATTGGGAACTGCAGTAGCATCTGCCGAGTTATTCTCTTTTTAATGACGAATTGGAGCACAAGAAAAATAATGTTCGTGACGATTGCCAAAGTGCCGACTTTGATACCGGTAGCGTAATTCGCGGTCTGTTGCACCGCCTCGTATGGCGTAACACCAATAGCGGCCTTGAAATTCATCGAATCGCCAAAGCTACATATCAGCAGCCCCAACGCGAAAAGCAAATACTTTCTCATGCCCACGAAAGCAATTTTAGCGTTTTAACCGTTTAGGAAACGAGTGTGTGTTCGTCAGGGGAGAGCTGTGCCGTGCCTTGCAGGGAGAATGTAGGCATGGTAAGATAGTCTTACATTCTTACAGGAGGTAGTGTTATGAGTGTTGAAATGTTGACAGTCTCAACTAAGGGACAAGTCGTTATTCCCTCTGCGATGAGGAAAAAGATTGGCATCGAAGCGGGCACACAACTTGCCGCATACATGGTAGGTGACGTCCTCATGCTTAAACCCGTCCACATCCCCACAGATAACGATTTCCTGACATGGCTTGATGAAGCGCGCCAGTGGGCAAGCGATGCGGGCTATAAGCCTTCTGATGTTGCCGAGATTATCGACGATGTCCGTTCTAAGAAACGCAGACAAGCATGAGGGTCGTCGTTGACACAAATGTTCTCATTTCAGGAACTTTCTTCGGCGGTCACCCGAGCCAAATTGTCGAAGCAGCTGCACAAGGATATATTTCAGTCGTTGCAACCCCTGAAATCATAACGGAGTATGTAGATATCGCCCAAGAAATGGTCAGCCGCAAGCAAGGTACGCTACGGCTCGATGCGTTTCAAACGTTCCTTTCCAAGCTTGAACTAGTCAACCAAGTAACACCCGTTTCCGTGTGCCGAGACCCTGACGATGACAAGTTTCTCAGTTGCGCAATCGACGGTCGCGCCCTATGGATCGTAAGCGGCGATAAAGACCTACTCACAATCGGCACTTACCAGAACATAGAAATAGTCACCGCTTCAGAGTTCTACGAAAGATTCCTCAAGTAGGAAAAGGAAAAATTTTGTTCGGTCGCTCGCGATGCTGTTCGTTCGCTGTTCGCGGCTTCGCCGCTTGTGGCAACTTCCTCACTCCAGTCTGGAACGCAAGCGTTCCGACCTTCCGTTCGTCGTTGTTCGCTCACTTACAACAACGAGCGGAAGCCTGAGGAAACCTGTTTACTCAAGGCTGAAGCGAGGCAGTTGACGTAAGGCAACGCAGTTGCCGAACACGGCAACATCGCACTACAGTCTCGAGAAAGCAAGCTTTCTCGGACCTTCCGTTCCTCGTTGTCGCTCCCTGCGGCAAAGTCCTGGTCCCTTCACGCGCGAAAGGAGTTTGTGTTCGGAAAAACGCGTAGCGTTTTTCCTACGACAGATTTTTCCCTTCAAAACAATAAGAAGAGCGCCCACGCGCTTCGCGCGTCACGCGTGTTCGGTCGCTTCGCGTTTGTCCTTTCGTGTTCGCAATTGCTGCGCAATTGCTACGACGGGTTTAATACTTCCAACACAATAAGAAAGAACAGCTGCACGCTGACGCGTGCCACGCGCTTACGCGTTTCGCTCCGTGTTCGGAATTGCTTCGCAATTCCTATCACAACTTCCTCGCTCCGGTCTTAAAAGCGAGCTTTCAGACCCTCCGCTCGTCGTTGTGGAGCTCAGGGGGTAGAACTCGAACTCTCAAAAAGTGAGTTCGAGGCTTCCTCTCGAAGTGGACCTTGAGGGATTCGAACCCCCGACACCCACGGTGTAAACGTGGTGCTCTAACCAACTGAGCTAAAGGTCCATTGCGCTAGGCGCGCCCTCAATACTAGCGTGCTTTACCCGCACGAGCCACAGCAGGCGTTGTGATATTTCTTGTTCGACAGAAAGCATGTGCGCTAGGGTAGAGGTATGAGTTACACAGTTGGTGATGTTGTACGCGCGATGGACGGGCTTTTCCCGCCGAGCGCCAAAGAAGAATGGGACGCAGTCGGGCTGGTAGCAGGCGATATGGACGCGCCCTGTAAACGTGTCGCATTCGCAGTTGACCCCTGCGAAGCCTCCGTCAGTGAAGCCATAGAGCGCGAAGCCGATATGCTCATCACCCATCACCCCCTCTACCTGCGCGGCACACACTCCGTCGCCACAACAACAGCAAAAGGACGCGGGACAAGCGCCCTGATACGCAACAACGTCGCCCTGTTCAGCGCACACACCAATGCCGATGTCTTTGGCTCAACCCATGCCCTCGCCCAGCTCCTCGACATCACTATCGACCGTCCCCTTGACGAAAACACAGGCATCGGGGGAGTAGGCAAGCTCGCCCAGCCCATGACTTTGCGCGACTTTGCCCAGCGTGTACACGACGCACTCCCCGCAACCCAAGCAGGCGTGCTCGTCGGCGGTAACCTCGACCGCGAAGTCCACACTGTCGCAATCTGCTCCGGGGCAGGAGACTCCTTCCTCGCCACCGCTAACGAAGCAGGCGCAGACGTCTATCTCACCGCCGACCTGCGCCACCACCCAGCCACCGACCACCTGTGGAACGGCGGCTGTGCCCTCGTCTGCCCAACACATTGGGCAAGCGAATTCCCCCTGCTCGCCGTCATGCGTGAGCGCCTGGTCGAGAAACTGCCCGAACTCGACACCTACATTTCCGAAATCCCCACCGACGCGTGGGCACTCGCACTCAGAGGATAGCGAGGTTCTAACATGGCACAAGCACCAGCAGCCCAGCAACGGCAACTCCTCGAAGTCGCCGAACTCGACACACAGCTTGCCCGTCTTGATACGCAAAACGCCCAGCACCCCCTGCGCGAAGAACTCACCGCCCTTCTCAATGCCCAAGCCGAGCGCGGCAGGCAAAAAGAAGCAGCGCTCGCCCGTCAAAGCGAAGCAGAAAAAGCCCTTGCGGAAGCCGAAAAACCTGTGGCGGCACTCCAAGAACAAATCGCGACAAAAGACGCACAGCTCGCTTCAGGCGAGGGCTTAGATTCGCGTGGCCTGCTCACCCTGCAAGAAGAAATCGCTGGCTTGCGCGAAATGCTCGAAGAAGCCAGCGACACAGAGTTTGAAGCCCTGAGCGCCGTAGAAGAATTGACGGAGAAAATCCAGAGCCTAGAAAGCGACATAGCCACTTGCCAGGACACAATCCTTGCCCGAAAAGCCGAGCTAGAGGACGCCGTCAGCGAGATTGAGGCGGAGAAAAAACAAGTGAGCGCCAAGCGTGAAGAACTCTTTGTTGGTTTGGATGACACGCTTCGCGCGCTCTACAACAACGCCCGCCAAAGCGGGGGATACACGGTGATTGCGATGAAACCCAACGGGCAAACCGATGCGGGAGTCTCCCTTTCGCCTGTCGAAGTTGATCAGGTTCGCAACGCGCCCGAAGATGAAATCTGCATATCCGAGGATTACGACTGCATTATTGTTCGGGTTTAGCAATCTTCTACCCACGTCGTTGCGAGGGAGCACCGTAGGTGCGACCGAAGCAATCAATAATGGACATTTGTGGGCGTTGCAACGCAAGCAAAATAAAAGGACTATAGATTGCCGCGTCGCTCGCAAGGCTCGCTCCTCGCAATGACGGTCGGTAACTTAGAGCCCAGCGTTCGCTAAGACAGGCAGAATAGGCTCCGCCGTTATCTGTTTGCCTGACGCAGCCAGCTCGTCTCCCAACCAAATTTCCTCGGCTAGTAGAGCTTGCCAGAGCAACATTCCAATACCCTCAACAGGAGTAGCTCCGCGTTCGCGGGCGTCAGTGAGTAGGCGCGTCACGCGAGGGTGATAGACGGCGTCCGCAACAAACTGCCCCTCACGCAAATCGTCTGCAGAAAAAGGCGAGCTCTCGGATTTTTCGCCCATACCAATCGGCGTGGCGTTGATAAGAATATCCGCGCTCGACACTTCCTCGGAAACCGCAGCGCCATCGCCCCAATCAACCAGAGACATAGAACAATCCGTCGCCCCCGCGAGGCGTTCGATTTCCTCTCGCGCCGCCGCAAACGTTTCGTTCGCACGCTTGAGCACACTCACATGGGCAGCACCCTCAAGGCCAAACTGGGCACAAATCGCCAAAGCAGCACCGCCAGCGCCAGCAAGCACAACGCGAGAGCCGCTAATCTGCCCGCCAGCCTCCCTGATTGCGCGCGTCATGCCGCCGCCGTCCGTATTGTGCCCAATCAGGCGCTCACCGTCACGCTCAATCGTATTGACCGCGCCCACCAGCTCGGCAGCGGGGGAGAGACCGTCGAGATACGGCAAGACGGCGCGCTTGAGCGGCATCGTCAGATTGCAACCGGCAATCCCGAGAGCGCGAATATCGTCAATCGCCTCACCGATACGCTCGGCAGGAACCTCAAAAGCGCGATAGTCTGCGTCAATACCTAAATGCGCAAAAGAGGTATTGTGAATGAGAGGGCTGAGCGAGTGTGCAATAGGCGAGCCGAGCACAGCAAAAAGGCGCGTGCTGCCCGAAACGTCTGCGTCATGCGTGAGAACCATAGCCCTATCTTTTCCTTGGTTTATGTCCTACTTCCAACAGTATGCTCAAATCTACTTGCTGTAATTAAAGAACTTTCTGGAAATCGGAAGCACTTCAACTAGGCTGCTAGTGGTTCTACGAGCCGTGAGCGTTGGTAGAGGTTTTCTGGGGCGATGTCTACCATGTCGTCCCATGCGACTGTGCCGTAGGCGATGTGTGCATTGGTGATGAAGAAATCGATATCTTTGAGTTTTTTGTATGCGGGTTTATCGAGGTATGACTGTACGTCAAATATGCGCTGTTCGCCATTCTCGAATTCCACAAGAAGTGTATAGTCTTCTCGTGCTTGTACAGCTATTGCGTCTGGTTCAATCATCATCGTTATCACCTCAACGGGTCAATCTTGGAAAGGGTTTCACCTTTCTCGATAAGCTTCCAGTTTTCCTCTAACTCCTCGCGATGTTCGGACGCGTCGCGTCCTCCGACCACGTCGTCGCTTCGGCTACACGTGAGCGGGCTCCCGTGAGTCCTCCGCTCCTAGTGGTGTATTTCTGCCCATGCGGCTATGAGTCTTTGTTGTTTCCTTGGCATTGCCCCTTCTCTCAGATTGCCGTCAAGGTCGAACGAAGCTCTGTAGCCTTGATACCTCGCGTGGAAGTGCGGTGGATTGTGGTCATCAGAAAACATCTGTATAACAATCCCAAAGAACATGGAAATCGCTGCCACAATCACACTCCTTCACTATTGCTTCTAACTCTTAATTCTAGTTGATTACGAATAACATTCCAAGAGTCAGTTGCAGAGACTTCCAATTTTCCGGAAGTTCCTTGACTTTTGTGGCTCATAGTCTCCCCGCGAAACGCGTCTGTGCAATTCGTAGGTAGTCTTGCGGATTATCGGACGTTTTTCTAGTCAAAATTTTCCTGAAAATCGGAAGTTTTTCAACGTATTTTTTGTTGTGAAAAGAAGTAAAATGAGTGACGATTAGGCACCGCACGGGTCCGATAGGAGGAGTCAGATGGCGGAGAAAAAGAAACATAAAATAGTTTCAGCTTCAACCGGAAAAGAAGTAAAAGCCGGGGCTGAAAGCGCAAAGAAGCCTGTTGTACGTCAGGCTGCACCGGTTGGCAACGCTGGTGCGCTGAGAGCAGGGGCCGTCATTTTATGGGTGGTAGCGCTCCTCTTTGAAGTGCTCGCATTCCTGGTGTTGTACGGCAAGGTCAATCTGCAGTTCATGCCAACTCTCTGGCAGCTGATAGGATTCCTAGTTCTCGACCTGGTATGCGTGGTCATAGGCTCCCAGCTTTGGAAGAAAGCTAACCATATCAAGCCTGCATCTGAAGAGAGTCCGCTCAAGTTCTGGCTCTGGAACAACATGGGCGTGATAGCAAGCATTATCTGCTTCATGCCAATTATTATCCTTATCCTGATTAGCAAGGATATCGACAAAAAGACCAAGACCATCGCCTCTATCGTGGCTATCGTAGCCCTGCTGGTTGGCGGTGCTGCCGGATATGACTGGAACCCTGTTTCTCAAGAGCAGCAGAAAGCAGCTGTAGAGGTACTTGGTGACGGAGAAGTTTACTGGGCACCGTTTGGGCACGTATATCACACTCACGATGACTGCGGCGCTCTGAACAGAAGTGACGTTCTGACCAAGGGTACTGTAGAAGAGGCGATAGCATCTAACCGCACCCGCCTTTGCTCGTTCTGCGCGAAACGCGACCATATCCACGGAGTCGCCACTGATGATGTGGACGTGAGCGATTACGTTCCTGAAGATGAACCAGAAGATGAGGCAGAAACTGAAGCTGAGCCAGAGGCTGAGGCGACTAAATAAGCGCGTGCCTTCGAACTGACTTGGAGGGCTCCCTGTTTTCAGGGAGTCCTCCAATTATTTCCCTGGGGATAGTCCTTGTGTGATGGGGCAGCCCCCTGCTATACTTCTGTTTATCAGAAGTAGTGGAGAGGGGGTTTTGTGCAGTTCAAAGATAAGGACGTTGAAGCGTTCTGGCTAGATCCAGACAACAATGCGCCCAAGCGTGTATCGCCCAAGCTGAGGCATGCGCTTTATCGCAAGCTGCAAATGCTCTCGGCAGCACATGTGCTCAACGATTTGCGCATACCCCCAAGCAACCATTTAGAAAAACTACAAAATGACCGCGCTGGTAAACACAGCATACGTGTCAATAAACAATGGAGACTAGTTTTCCGTTGGGACGACGGAGAAGCGAAAGAGGTGGAGTTCTGTGACTATCACTAACACATACCTTTCCACTCCAGGAGAAATCCTCCTGGAAGAATTCCTGCAGCCCCTGGGCATCTCGCAATACCGCCTAGCACAGGCAATTGGTAAGCCGCAGTCGGCAATTTCCGATATTGTTCACGGCAAGCGAGCCATCAGTCCCGAGTATGCGTGGCTGTTCGGTCAGGCTCTTGGTACGAGTGCACAATTCTGGCTCAACCTCGAAAACGAATACCGTCTCAAACTACTCGAGAAGACAATGTCGCGTAGCGTCCCTCAGCTCGCCTACGCGTAAATTCGCAATGATTAGAGCGTAATGAAAGTGGAGGACTCCCTGTTTTCAGGGAGTCCCCCAACTTTTTAGGAAGTCATTCAACCTAGGTGTCTATCCGTACGATTTCCGATAGTTCTTTGTTTCTGTAGACGACGTCCGTCCTCGCAGTGAAGCCCTCTGTCTCCCAGAATGCGTTGCCTGTTTCGTTTTTTGCAAAGACGAGCATTGCCACCTTGTTAATGCCCTCTTGCTTGAGGGCAGACATGGCGTGTGCAACGAGGTCACGCCCAATGCCCTGCCGTCGGTAATCAGGGTGGACGGCAGTGTGATAGACGTAGCCGCGCCGCCCGTCATGCCCAGAAATAATAACCCCAACAAGCTCGTCATCATTCACCGCCACAAAACAGGTTTCAGGGTTTCGTCTCAGAAAAGAATCAATGCCTTCGCGAGAATCGTCCAGATTATTCAAGCCCATGCCCTTGCAGGACATCCACAAAGCGTAAACGTCCTCATAATCGTCAATCGTCATTTTCCTAATCGTCATAGCAACCTCCTAGAACTCATAGTGTAGTAGAAAAATCTCCCCATCTTATTCAGCATTAAATCTATAATCAAAGACGAACGCTCACCAGTTCAGAAGGAGGCGCTATGCACCCGCATCGTTTCACCCGCACGCGACGCAGTTTTGCCACGCTACTAGCCCTCGCCCTCATCCTGCCACTCACGCTCAGTGGCTGTGCGAGTCCTTACTCGCAGTCCGATATTGAGGACTATGTGCGCAATGAGCTGGGCATTGAAAAGTTTACTGTCGCCTCTGAGCCCGTAAAAGATTCTGAACATCCAGCGAACTACAAGTATTGGGAAGTCACTACTGATTGGTACGGCTTAGACAAACCAATAACATTTGATGTGATTGAATATAGCGCGATAGACGTTACTCTGGGTCACAAGCACAGTCTGCATGGAGACGCCTCCGATGCTATCCGCGAAGCGATTGCTCGAATGTATCATCCTGACGGAAAACTGACGGTGTTGCAGGTAGAGGATGATGACGGTGAGCGTGTTGACGAGTGGCATTATCCTGTTTCTTCCCGCGCAGATTTTGAGGGCGCGTGGCCTGAAATTCAAAAGTTTCAAGCTTTTTTGAAACAATATCCGCGTATTGGCGATATGTATTTTCGTATCTACTACTATGTGGAAAGCGTCAATGAAACTGAACGGTATAGTGACACCTTTTATGACACGTATCCAATTTCAATAGATTCTGCCACGACACATGACGACTTTCTCAATCGGCTTCACGAGCAGAATGGAAATGGGCCCGTCGGTTTGTATCTCAAAGATTCTCTTCTATTTGGTGTACGTAGTCGTATTGACGAGTTCTCTGATGTGGAGATTGCAAGGGGTGTGGAGCTTGCTGGTTTGACTCCCGTGCGCGAATACGATAGCGGAGAAGTATTTGATTCCAGCATCGTTTATCAGGGAGCCAGTAAAGCGTTTCCGAAGATTGCGTACGGTAATTTGTTTGAGCTGGCTCGAATGGCGGGCTTACGGGTTGAGGGAACGTGGGCAGAGTTTGAGGTGCGTGGTGCTGATGGTCAAGACTACGCTTTCGCCTACAAGAATCCTGCTGGTGATGGGTGGCCGGCAGTAACTTCGGTAGTTACTGAACAGATACTTGGCATTCCAATCGATACTCTTGAGAAAACTGTCGATCGTACGGTTAGCGCTGAAACACTTGCCTATGTGGGGATGACTCCGCAAGAACTCGCCAATCATATTGAGGCGAATTCAGGAGGTTTGCGGGTAAGCACGACAATTGTTGACGGCAATTTGAAGATTCGCGCGAAAGAAAACGTTTTGGATTCTGCGGCGCGTTCGTATGAAGAAGAAGCGGAAGGGTTGTCGGTGCAAATCACCGATTCCTCGAGCTTTTTCTATTATGACAAGTATCAGAAAATTCTTGAGTTGAGGCTTGAATCTGAAGAGAATGTGACTGGCGATAATGCGGATCGTGTCGAGAGAATTGTAAAACTCATGTTTTTGAGGCAGAGGCTTCTCGATCCGAGCACAACTCCTTTTGTGGTGAGTGTGCAGAAGAGAGCCGGTGAGGGGTATGGGCAAGATTTCGTGGAAGTTGCCAGATTTAGTCTTCCTAAAGACGAGCTTGACTTCTCAAAAGTCTGGCATGAATAGTTTTCTGCTCGCCGTTCAGCTTTAGTTTATTTCTGGCGCACATTGCTATATTCAAGTAGCCTGCCGACATGCCGAGTCTCAAAGAACATGTCTTTTTTCGCCACAACAATGATTGCGGCGACCACTGTAATGACGATCGTTTCGACACATTTCGTCTCTGGGGTCATGGCAATCTTCTCTTGCAGGAAGTTGACGAAAAAATGGAAAACCATACAAGCCAGTATCGAACGGTCACTGACAAGGTAGACCCATGTGATGACGAACCCCATCGGGATGCCGCTGAGGAAAAAGTTGACGACGTACAGCGGGTTCACCATGAGCCCTGCCTGATAAGTTCCTTCAATGAAAATAAGTGGGAAATGCCAGAAAGACCAAAGAACGCCAAAAATCATGGATTCCCAGAACCAATTCATGTAGTTCCCAATCGAATCCTCGCAGTAGCCTTTCCAGCCGACTTCTTCAATAATGCTGGCGAGGGTAATGGTCAGAAATGCTCCTGCTATGCCAACGCCAGTGAAAGAAAAATCGTCCGTGAAAGAGAACTGGTCGAGAGACTGCCCTAAGAGGAGCGATAAGAAAATAGAAGAAACAATTACGAGTGCAAATATGACGACCGCCCACAGGACATTAAGCCATTTCACCTTGTAGAAACCGATGAGTTTATTCTTCAAATCCTGTTTCAATGCGTCCGATCCAGACGCCATGACGAATACAGTGGACACGACTGCTGGGGCAAGCAGACCTAGCAGCATGAGTAGTGGGCTGATGCTCTCCGATACAAATATTGCCGGAATCCAAAATATCCACGTAAACAGATACGCATAGGCGAAAAAGAGAACGGGGCGATATCGGTATGTATCATTTTTGGTCGTTGTCATTGCGTCCTCCTGATATTAGGTTTTCGATGACACCCATTGTTCCTGGCTTTGCGCCAAGCGTTTTTTCTACTATGTCGATAAAGGCGATGACGTCGTTCTCTGTAAAGTTGCCATCGTCAAACATCTGGGAGCTCATAATCAGAATCAGCTTGAGGCGCTCTTCAATCTGCTCACAGCCAAATATTCCCTGCGCAATGCCTTCTTTGACGACGCCAGAAAGCAGCGGAACCGCGTAGTCGATGAGCTTTTTGTTCATCCTGTCGTGCAAGGCGAGGTTGTTGGGACGATTAAGGGTATCCTGAATGCCCAGTTCGTCCTGCGTAGGGCGAAAAGCGAGCATAATGCCAGCAATCTTTTCGGGGGAGGGGAGATTGGATTCGAGTACGTTGGCAGCTCGCTGCGCCCCTTGTTGCAACATCATATCGACGACTTCCTCAAGCATCTGATCCTTGCTCTGGAAGTGGTGGTAATAGGTGCCTTTGGCAATCTGTGCTTCGCTGATAATCTCGTCCACGCTGGTCTGCTCGTAGCCTTTTTCGAGAAACTTCGTGTATGCGATGCGAATTAGCTCTTCTTTTCTGCGTTCGCCCTTTTTCATTGTGTACCTCCATGTGTTTTTGCAAAAACAGACTGACGGTCGGTTTTATTGTATGTGGTACGTAAGTGCCTATCAAGCGTTTTTCGACTATTAGTCGGTTTTGTGAGAGGTGAGGTTCCCGTTTCGTGTAATTTGCCCCTTTTTATACTCCCCGTTTCGTGTATAATTGTACTTGTTTATACTCCCCGTTTCGTGCAAAAAGGCAGGTGAGAGACGTGTTTGGACGGAGAGCTTATAAAAGGCTTGTTGAATGGAAGTATCGCAGTGCTGGGAGTAGTGCCCTTTTAATTGAGGGCGCGCGCCGTGTGGGTAAGAC